>JAWXCC010000230.1:0-15826 GCA_034440475.1 Phycisphaerae bacterium
CATCGTCGCGCGACCATCAGAAAACTGCATGATCTAGGCTTCCGACTCACCGGCATGCGGCGATGCCAGAGAGAATAAGGGGCGCTGTAGTGTTAACAGCCCGTGGCGAAAGTGCTTTGGTAGCGAGAACGAGGATGTTGGCACAGTTGCCCAACTGTAGAGTGGGAGCCGCGATGCAGCTTTGTCCGCAAGATACGGCAAGTCGCGGCGACGCCGCAGAGCCACCCAATATTGGGAGCTAACAGGCTCGTTCGTAGCCCGAATGACTTTCGCCACGGGCTGTTGAGAGCGCTGATGATGTACGCACGGCGTCGAGTTGGCTTATCGTTCTTCTCCTCGCTGGTGCGGCTCGCAACAATCGATGCGACCGCGCCGAGTCCCAGTACAGCGTTGTTCTTAGCCTCGAGCCTCGCCCGATTGCCCGCGTCCATCAAGTGCGTGATCCGCCCAAAATCGGTCGTTGATCTGGGAATGTCAGGGACGATGGCCGGAATCACTTCAGTCGTGATGCGCACCACGTTGACCGCGTAGCCGAGCTGCTTCAGCCGATCACGCAGCGCCGTCCGAACGGTCTCGATATTCGTCCCAACGGAAGCGACGAGCGCGATGACGATCTCGGATTCGGAGTACCGATCGCGGAGTGCGCCGGTCGCTGGAGGCTTGTCGCGAGCAGAACGTTTCCTTCGCGCATTCGACGTCCGCTCGCGCGGCAATTGCACAGCCTTCTTCCTCGGAGACCCTCGACATGCCCACCTCCACGAATGCCGGACCCGATTCGATCGATCGTTGGCGCAGGTCACGGACAACCGAATCAGAATCGATGACTCGCGGACGTCCCGATTTATTACCCTCCGCGTCGAACGCTCAACCCACGGCTCGGTCGCAGTGGGCTGGTACTCAATTACGGAGTCGACTCACGAGTGCCCTCTCGAACTCTTCACTTCCCTCACCCACCGCGATCTTTCGTCGCCGTCGATGGCGTCACGACAGTTTGGGATGCGGTCGAACGGAAACGATTTGGCATTTACCTCTGGTGCTTCGAGATCGACGGCGCGCATTGGGTGAATTACGTCGGCAAGACATCATCGAGCGCTGGCTTCGACGGTCGCCTCTGGACCGAGCTCAAAGACTGGCAAGCCGGGCGCTACCTCCCTCCGCCCGTTGTTCTCGATGAGTTCCTCTGCGGGCGACGAACCACGTTGCCTGCTCGACCGAAAGGGCACTTCGCGCGCGAGATCGAGCTTCTTGTTCCCCGGTGCCGCCTTCTCATGGCGCCGCTCGAGAACAAGGACGACTGCCTGCTTCTCGAAGGCGCAATCGTTAATCGGCTGAGGCGACACGGTCGGACGTTTCAATTCCTGGCCGATCGCGATAAAGACAGGGGCTACAAGCGCGGTCGAGATGTCGAGCTTGACGTTGTCTCTACGTAGCGATTGCTGGGCCTCAATGTTCCGGTCGATGGCGTCGACGAGGACCGCCGAAGCCAGCGTTAGTTCGTCGCCTCCGCCGTCGCTCGATACGCCGCCCACATCGACTCGAGCGCGTCGGGAATGATCCGGACTTGCCCCACCGTTGCCATGAAGTTGGTGTCGCCGTTCCAGCGCGGCAGCACATGGGCGTGAATGTGTTCGGGTAGGCCAGCACCAGCAGCGCGACCTTGATTGACACCGAGGTTGACTCCCTGCGGCTCGAGCGTGCGCTCGACGAGGTCAACAGCAATGTCAACGAGTTGCCAAAACGCAGCTCGCTCCTGCGCCGCGTACTCGGAGAGCCTCGGCATCGGACGACCAAGCGCGACGAGAAGGTGTCCGTTCACGTAGGGGTAGCGGTTGAGCAGAATGATTCCATCGGCGTTGCGAAAGACGACGAGCGATGATTCGTCGCGATCCGGATGGGCCCAATATTCGGCGAGGAAATTCGTGGGCTTCGGCGCGGCAGCGCCCTCGGCACCGGCGCTCGCACCTCGAGCTGCGGCCTCGCGCCGTTCGAGGTCGCGGAGGTACGTCATTCGCCAAGGAGCCCAGAGCGCGTCGTGAAGCATGCGCGTCGCATTCTCCGCGATTCTCGACCGGAGCGCGGTGTCAGGGGTTGGGCCTGAACCATCGACGCACCGGCGATTCACCCGTACGGGTTGTGATAGTTGCTGGCATGGTGATGTCGCCGACCCAGAAC
Organism: Phycisphaerae bacterium; assembly: GCA_034440475.1. Classification (GTDB taxonomy): domain Bacteria; phylum Planctomycetota; class Phycisphaerae; order Phycisphaerales; family SM1A02; genus JAEUIT01. The sequence continues at coordinate 2,173 of JAWXCC010000230.1, forward strand.
TTGGTCGGCGGGTTGTCGGCGGGGGTCGCGGCGTCGGGCGCCGGTCGAACGGGGACGAGCGCGCGTAAAGCCACGTCCTCGACGCTCCGCACGCGCACTGTCCATCCGGCACCGTCGGCGGGCAGTCGGGCGAGCGCCTCGAGGTCCTCGCGCACGATCTCAGCCCGCCAGACAACGCCACGCGGGCCGCCCGCCCACCACGTGCGCAGCGAACGACGCACGAAATCGTTTTCGCGCAGCTCGATCTCAATACCAAACAGGACGCCGTCGAACTCTGGAGTAGCGGTGCGCTGCAAGTCAAACCAGAACGCGACCGGGCGCACTCCGGTCTGCCAGCGAATCACGCCCTGGCTGAACACGCTCCCGACAACGAGGTCTGCAGCCTCGGACTTCAGCGGCGTGAGCGCTGGTGTCACGAGCGGCGGCTTGAGCGGCACGACGATTGTCACGACGCGCTCGTCGCTCCATGCGCCATCGCCAGTTTCGTCGGGGAGCGGCTTGCCGTTCTCATCGGTCGCGCGGGTTCGCACGCCAACATCGACGCGGCGCTCGATCTCGCCCGGCGCCTGCGGCGCGAGTTCGAGAAAGAGCGGACGCGGCGGCGCGCCAGCGCGAAGTCCCCAGACCTCGGCCGCGTCGTTCGTTCGGTGATCGGCGCGATCGACGATGCGCACTCGCGCCTCGGTGTTGAATGGCCACCAGTCGTCGAACGTGAAGTTCACCGGGATCGGTGCGTCAACACGCAGCGCGCCACCAGCCAAGATGGTGATTCTTGGAGGAAGCGCCCGGAGCGCCGACGCCGCTTGAACGATGGGGCTGTCGCGATCGGTGACCGCGGAAGCGACCTCGACGATCCCCGTTGCGACCCGACCGTAGCGCATCTGCCACTCGTCCGAACCGGGCACCGCGTCCGAGTCTCCCTCGAGAATGGTGCTTACGAGCGACTTCAGCGTGCCCACGTCCATCGCCCCGCTGGTGATTCGCGAGATGATCTCCGTTTGCACTTCACCCATCGGTCCCTGTGAGAGTGGCACGTGCGGCAGCAGCCACACGACCGCGCTCGCGGGCAGGAACGCGATGACGCCCTGTTGCGTCACTTGAATCCGCAGGTAGAGCGCACCAGCGACGAGCAGTCCGAGCGCGAGCGCGGCCCGGGAGTACGAGCGACGGGTTCGATACACGTCCCGTTCGTTCAGGGTCTCGCGGCCGCACTCCGCGCAGACGCGTGTCGTCGCGCCGCTGAGGTCATGCCAGCAGCGCGGACAGCGAGGACGACCACGACTCTTGTTGGCGAACAATGCGTGCCAGGTGAAGCCGATCAACGTGATGGCGATCGCGAACCCCACGAACCACGCCAGCCAGATCGAGAGGTCGATTGCCATTACGGGATGTGTCGGCGCGTCACTTGTACGTCGCCCAGCGGAGGAGTTCGAGCGGCGTCGGCGGCTTGCCTTGCATCAGCACACCGATACGGAAGATGCGAGCCGCGACCCAGACCATTCCGATCGTCGCCCCGAAGCCAACCACCATGGACGCAATGACTTGCCAGACCGCGACGGGTTCCGTCGATGCCGACACGCGCAGGATCATCACGAAGGGAATGAGCGGAGGAATGAAGCTCGTCACCGTCGCCAGCATGCCGTTGGGATTCTGCGAGATGGGCAGCCAGAGCATGAGCGGCACCATGAGCATGACCATGACCGGCGCGACGAGCGACTGCGCCTCACGAAGGTCGCTCACTGCACTGCCAACAGCAGCCATGATCGTCGCGACCATGAAGTACGCCATGACCGCGTACAGAATGAGATAGACGACGAGCGAACCCGGAATGAGATCAAGCATTTTTAGCATGACGATGCCGAACGATCCGACTCCGCCATACACCGCGAACATCACGAGACTCACGCACGCTTGGCCGAGAATCTTGCCGAAGAGAAGCTGCATCGGGCTCACCGCCGAGAGCAGCACTTCCATGACTTTGTTCGACTTCTCTTCGATCGTCGTCGTCAAAAGGTACTGGCCGCTCGTAAACGTGCAGATCCACAAGATCAGCATGAATCCGATGGGAATGATCATGCGGAGATCGCGCTGTTCTTTCGCCGTCTCGCCTCGCTCTGAAACGCGTTGCGTGTCGATGCGCGGTGACGCAAAGAGCTTCGATACTGCGGCGTAATCTTCACCGCTTGCTTCCACGCGGGCCCGCAGCGTCGCGCCCTTGAGAACGTCGAGATAAATGCCGGTGTGAATCGTGCTCGAACCCGAAGGCACGAGGAGTTGAATCGTTGCGTCACCGGGGTCTCGAGACACGATCTTCGGATCGATCACCGCGAGCGCCAGCAATTCGTTCCGCCGCACGCGCTCGCGCAGCGCGTCGGCGTCGGCGGGATCGCGCGTCGCTTCGACCGAGATGTCGATCGACTGCGGCCGCGTGATTGCGTCGGCAAGTTTCTTCGCGCTGGACGAGGCTGACGTGCCCGCCGTCGCAGGCTCGCCGCTCCCGCGCAGCTCACCGAAGTCGTGTGTGACCTCGGGCGCGACGAGGCCAGTGGGATCGATGATTGCGATGGTGCCTTTGAGCGGCGGCGTCTCTTGGCTCATGAGGAGCGGCATCACCACGAGCATGAGGAGAAACATGCCGAATGGCAGGATCAGCGCGCTGAAGAGGAAGCCCTTCGTGAGCGCGGTGTACTTGAACTCACGCCACGCGACGGACAGCACTTTGCTCGTGTTGCCAGACTTTTCGGCCGAAGCGATTCGCGATGCATCACCCACCAAAGCTCTCCTTCTCGGTCAACCCTGTTCGGTGAGAGTCGTGCTGTCACCGTGCAGCGGTGGCGCGGTTTCGCCCGACGCCTCGACGATATCGACGAACACCTTTTCGAGACTCACTTGCTTGAGTGCGATCGCCCGCAGCGGAACGCTCGCTGCGATCGCGGCGATCACTGGCTGCGGATCAGAGTTGCGGTCCACGTGCACCAGCCACGTGTTCTCGCGCTCGTCGTCGCGCTCCACGCCCATGACGCCGGGCAGCGACGTCACGTGCCGGTCGAACTGGCCGCCTGCGACTTCCGTGCGGAGCGGTTCGACTGCGAGCGTGCGCGGATCGAAGGCCGTGCGCACTTCGTCGAGCGTGGCGTCGAGCAGCTTCTGACCGCGATTGATGAGGACGACGCGGTCGCAGAGTTTCTCGGCGGTGTGCATCTGATGCGTCGAGAAGATGATCGTGCGGCCTTCCTGGTGCAACTCATCGATGAGTCGCATCATCAAACGCGCGTTCACCGGATCGAGACCCGAGAACGGTTCATCGAGAATGAGGAGGTCGGGTTCGTGGAGCACTGCCGCGATGAATTGCACTTTCTGCTGCATGCCCTTCGACAGTTCCTGGCAACGCTTCTTCGCGACGCCGGGCAACGCGATGCGATCGAGCCACGCGAGCGCTCGCTTGGACGCAGCAGATGCCGTGAGCCCCTTCAGTCTGCCCAGGTACGCCAAGAACTCCGCGACGCGCATCGTGCGATAGAGCCCGCGTTCTTCGGGCAAATAGCCGATCTTGTCTTTGTTCTCGAGGGCCGAGCCGCCGAGCACGCGTACTTCACCCGAGTCGGGGTAGAAGATCGACATGATCATGCGAATCGACGTGCTCTTCCCGGCACCGTTGGGTCCGAGGAAGCCGCAGATAGACCCGTGCGGAACTACGAGGTCGAGTGAACGCACCGCGTGCGTGTTGCCGAAGTGCTTGTCGACTTTCGTGAGAACGATTGCGGCGCCGCTGGCGGAGGCTGGCCGAATCATGCTCGCGATGCGAGGCGTAATGGTCGCGGTCATGAGACCTCGCAGCGTACCCGCAGACGTGAGCACAATGACGGAGGGCCGGCCATGATGGCCAGCCCTCCTGTCCCTACTTGGAAACGCTCCGCTTCTCGCGCGTCGAAGGTCAGAGCTTCGGCGTAGCAGGTGCTGGCGCGTCCGTTGCAGGCGCTGCTGGCTTGGGAGCCTCGGCTGCGGGTGCAGTCGTCGGCTTGGCTGCCAGCGCCTTCACTTGCTCGGGCGCAGCGAAGAACGCGTCCTCGAGCTTGTTGAATTCGAAGTCGCTGAACTCCATCTTCATCGACATGCCCATGACGTCGGTCGTCATGACCTTGCAAACCTTGATGCCATCGATGTCGGCCCAGTCGCTGACGCGGGTGACTTGCGTCATCTCGCCCTGAGGGCTCTGGCCTGATTGCTCGATGCCCGCGATGAGTCCGGTTTTCTCGTCGAAGTATCCGGTCATCTCGGGACCGGATGAATCCTGCATTTTGACGACCCAGCAGCTCGCGCCGTTGAAGTCTTTCTTACCAACCGTGGTCAGCTTGGCGAATCGCGTGTCGAGCGCGCGAATGAGGCCCTGCAGGTCGGCACCATCAGTCATCTGTGCCTTCATCGCGTCGTCGACCAGTTGGCACTCTTTCGTCGCGAGGTCGCACGTCCAAGCAAGTTTTCCGTCGGACGCCATTTCGTTATCCATCGCGCCGGGCATGCTCTGCTTGATCTTGAGCATGCCAGGCTTCTTCGCCGCAAATTCAAGACTCACTGGCCCCATGGGGCTCGCGAGCGACGCCTTGTAGCGCGACGAGGTGATCGCATCGAGCTTCGCGCGGCCGCCGAGCGCTTCGACATGCTTGGCGACGAGCGCCTTCGCTTCGGGCATGTCCGCAGGCACGGTCATGGGAGCTGCGACGGGTGGCGTCGCGGTGGGGGTCGTGGTGGGCGGCGCAACCGGTGGTGCCGTCGGCGCGGCCGGGGTCGCTGGTGCCGGCGCCGGAGTTGGCGGTGTGGTCTTCGGCGCGTCGTACTGAGGCTGTCCAAAGGTGACGGAGGCGACAGTGCTCAACATCGAGGCGAGGAGGATGAACGAGCGAGGACGAACGGTCATTGAGTTCCTTTCAGTGAAGGGTTAGGTGAACGAGCGAACGAGTCGGCGCTGCACGTCACTTGCCAGTGGCAGGTGGCTTCGGTGCGTCGACGGGCTTGGCTGGCGCCACGGTGGACTTGTCGTCGGCCTTGGTCGGCGCGGTCGCGGCGGGCTGAGGCTGCGCGGCGAGCGCCGCAATTTCGACCGGCAGCGCGAAGACTTTCTCGTCAATCGGCCCGAACTGGACATCATCGGTGGTCACGATCATCTTTTGGCCGTTGGTGGTTACTTCACTGCGTGCTGGCATCTTGATCTTGCCACCGGGGCCATCGAACTCGCGGTACTCATTGATGATGGTCTCGACCGGCATCGAAACTGAGTTCGTCTCGACGACAACGTTCATGCCGCGGATCACATGCGACTCTGTGTCGAAGAACACGGTCATGTCGCCCGGGCCTTTCGTTGCGATGACCTCAAATGCGTCCCGGCCCGCGAAAGGGCGCACGCCTTTGACGACGACCGATGCATAGTCCTTGAAGAGCCCGAGGTCGCGGCGAAAATCAGTATCGCGGCGGACGCGCTCGGCTTCGCGTCCGTCGAGGACTCGCGGACCTTGCAGCGAGTCGATCGCCCACGCGACCTTCCCGTCAAAACCTTGGCGGATCGCGATTCCACCGAGATTCATGGTCATCAAGAATTGCTGCGGATCGACCGCCTGGGTGATTGCCGTTCCCTTCATTCCCGCCGCTGCCATATCGATCGTGTTCTTCGTGGTGATCGATTTGATGGCGAGGTGCGCTGCCTCGCCCCCGATCGCCGCGACGTGAAGCTTGAGCAGTTCGTCGGCGGTCGGCGTCTTCGCCGCCGGTGCCGCCGGTGCCGCCGGTGCAACTGGTGCCGCGGGTGCAACTGTTGCTGGTGCCGCAGCGGGTGTCGTCTGCGCTGCTGCGACTGCTCCTCCGAGTGCAAGCGCATTTCCGCTGGCAGTAGCGATAGCAATTGACGTGAAGGCAACGAGTGCAGTTGTGAGTCGAGTCGGTCGCATGGCAACTCCTATTTCGGACGACAGGCCGCGTGCGAGGCGGTCCGTCTGGGGTAAGACTGGGGAAGAGTGAGCAGGGTGTGACTGGACCGCGCTTGAAAATCAACTCGTCGGCGATGGAGCGGTTACCTTCCGCCTCAGCGCTTCGTCGGCCAGCCAGCGGAGCGCTGCGGTGAGCACGGGATCGGGATCGCGACTGAGGCTGTCGCGCGTCAATTCAACGGGCGAATCCGGAACGACGCCGTGACCCTCGATTCGATTCCCCGCCGGAGTGATGAAGTCGGCCATCGCGTACTGAAGTACATCGTCATTCGGGAGTGCCACCGCGATTGACGGAAGCGCGGCCCCGGCGCTCGTCTGACCGAAGACGCGGGCGCGGCCGAGTTCCTGCATGCCTGCGGCGAAGATCTCCGACGTGCTAGCAGTGAGTGGATCGACCAAGATCGCGAGCGGGCCGGAGTAGGGCATGACAACGCGCCCGTCGCTCGTCACCCGGCGCGGATTGACTCGGAACTCGATTGTTCCCTGCGGGCTGACCATTCGTCCCAAGCTGAGTGGTTCAGATAGGAAATGACCGCCGATACCCATGGCCATCGCGCCCACTCCGCCGGGATTTCCGCGGAGATCGAGCACGATTCCTTCGTCGGTGCGGCGGCGATCAACTGCGGTGTCCAGAAGCGGTGCGGCGGGGATCATCCAGATGTTGAACGCGATCGAGCCAAAAGTGCCTGCCTCTCCGCTGATCTCGGCCAAGTCGCGCTCGCTCGGGGTGATGACGCGCTCGACGACGACCGTATCGAGCGGAGGCAGATTGCCAAACTTCACTGATTCGCCTGCGAAACGGCCAGCGACCATCTCGACGGTTCGTCGCCCTTGCGGTGTATCGAAGGTCAGTGTCACCGCGCGGTCTGGAGCGAAGTGCGCTGGGTGCGCTGCGATGTTCTGAGCGAGGTAACGCACCATCGTCGAATCGCTCGCCGCAGTGTCGCCTGTCGCGGGAGCAGGTCGCGTTGGTGCGACGACGGCGACGCCGTTCACCTCGGCGAGCGCCCAGCCCGCGCGAATGCCGGCGCGCTCGGCGGGCCCTCCAGGTCGCGGCGCGACGGTGACGATCGAGCCGTCGACGAGCCGGAACCAGACACCCGGGTCTCCAGCCATGGCGGCATCGCTGGACTTGCCGTCGATGGGCGCGGCGAGCTCGTGCGTCGAGAGCGCTGTCGAACTCTCTACCGGTGTTCGAGAAGCGATCGGCATGGCGGCCGCTGGCGAGTGAGTGGGCTCGGTGACGTGCGCCGCTGAGACCGCTGCGCGGGCGCCGCTCGGGGACGCGATCTCCTTCGGGATGATGCCGAAGTGCGATTGGCCGAGTCGACCAATCATCTCGTTCAAGAGTGCTCGCAACTCATCGTTGGTGCGAACGTCGGCCACTTTCGGACGAAGCTCATCGCGCACGGCGATCCAATCGACGCCGTTGTGTGTCGGGTCGAAGTGCTTCTCATCGATCGTGGTCCAGACCGCGTCGAACGTCTCGTAGGCAAAAGGCGGAGGCACCATCGGTGGCGCGATGGGCCTCGGCTCGACGCGCGGTGAGGTTGCGCACCCCACCAACAGCGCGAGCGCCGTGAAGCGAGTGAGTCGGCCGCCAAGGCCGAGACCGAAACGAGCGAGCGGTAATCGAGCCATGCGGTGAGCAGCCTGTCACGAACGTGCTTTGGCTGTTTCAGCCGCGAGGAGCCAAAGGGCGGAGGACGGGGGGATGGTAACGGCCGCGTTCGGTTGCAGAACCACGAGTGCGGGAGACGCGTCGAACGCGGTCGACGTCTGGCGGCTTGGGAAAGGGGCTTTGGCGCACCCCGCTCAACTCGTGTCCGTGGGAGGTCTGCCCATGACCGGTGAGGATCGGTGTTCAGGATCGGTGGGTCTGGCGTCGTTCCGGTCCGAGATCGTGCCGATGAGAGGCGAGCGTCCGCCGCGTCTTCAATCCATTCATCCGGATGAATGGTTGAAAGCTTCTATCCCTTCACTTATAGTCCCCTCATGGCGAGTTTTCTCACAGCCCTCGATCGCAAAGTCCTCGTCTTTGACGGTGCCATGGGCACATCGATTCACGCCTGCACCGACTGCGGTCCCCTCGACTATCTCGGGCGGGACAACTGCACCGACATTCTGGTGCGGTCGCGCCCGGACGTCATTCAGCGCATTCACGAGTCGTTCCTCGCCGCCGGCGCGGACTGCGTTGAGACCGACACCTTCGGCTCGAACAAGTTGGTCGCAGCCGACTTCGACGAAGAGATGGTCTCGTGGACGTACGACCTCAATAAGCGCGGAGCCGAGATCGCCCGCGCCGCTTGCTCGAAGTACTCGACCCCTGATCGACCGCGTTTCGTGGTCGGCTCGATGGGCCCAGGGACGAAGCTCATCACGCTCGGCAACACCACCTGGGCCGCGATGCTCGACAGTTACCGCGAGCAAGCCCGCGGTCTCATCGACGGCGGCGCTGACGCGCTGATCATTGAAACGTGCCAGGATCTCTTGCAGGTGAAGTGCGCGATCAACGCGTGTCTCGAGGCGCTCTCCGCAGCGAAGAAGTCGACGAACGACGTGCCGATCTTAGTCTCGGTCACGATGGAGACGACGGGCACGATGTTGCTCGGATCGGACATTACCGCAGTCGTCAACGCGCTGAAGCCGTTCCCCATCGCGTCGCTTGGTCTCAACTGCGCGACGGGACCCACCGAGATGGCCGAGCACCTTGCGTATCTCGCGAAGCACTGGGATCGCACGGTCTCTGTGATTCCCAACGCGGGGTTGCCAGTGCTCGTCGAAGGCCGCACGGAATACCCGCTCAGTCCAGCGGCGTTTGGCACGGCGATGCGTCGATTCCTCGACGAGTTTGGTGTCGGCATCGTCGGTGGCTGCTGCGGCACTACGCCCGAACACATCCATCAACTCACGTCGGTCGTCGGGGAGCGCAAACGACCGCAACGAACCATTGAGCCTCTCGCTGCCGGTTGCTCGAGTCTGTATTCCGCGGTCGAATTTGAACAGGATAACTCGTTCCTGATCGTCGCCGAGCGCACGAATGCAAACGGCAGTCGCAAGTTCAAGCGATTGTTAGATGAAGAGGGTTGGGACGGACTCGTTTCGATGGCGAAGGAAGAAATGCGCGACGGCTCGCATGTACTCGACGTGTGCGTCGACTTCGTCGGACGCAACGGCGTCAACGACATCAGTGAGGTCGTCTCACGATACGTGCGTCAGGTGAACGCGCCGCTCATGCTCGACTCGACTCAGGCCGACGTACTCGAAGCGGGGCTCAAGCGTTCAGGCGGCCGCTGCATTGTGAACTCGATCAATCTGGAGGACGGCGAGAAGCGCTTCGACGAGGTCTGCCCGCTCCTGAAGAAGTACGGCGCCGCGTGCGTTGCCCTGACGATCGACGAAGATCCGGTTGCTGGCATGGCGAAAACCGCGGAGCGCAAGCTCGAGATCGCTGCCCGCATGCACGACCTCTACACGCGGAAATGGGGACTTGACGAGAGCGATCTCCTGTTCGATCCGTTGACCTTCACGATCGCGACTGGCAACGAGGACGACCGCAAACTCGGACTCGACACGCTCGAGGGCATCCGTCTGATTGCGGAGCGCTTCCCCAAGTGCGGCATCATCCTTGGGCTATCGAACATCTCGTTCGGCCTGAAGCCGAGTTGTCGCGCGGTGCTGAATTCGGTGTTCCTCGAGGCGGCTCGCGAACGAGGTCTCACTGCAGCGATCGTGCACGCGAGCAAGATTCTGCCGCGCAACAAGATCAGCGACGAGCACTGGAACGCGGCGCGGTGGCTCGTGTTCGACGCTCGCGGCGACCGTCGACCAGAAGGCATGCCGGAGAACTTCGATCCGCTGCTGTACTACATCGGTCTCTTCCCGGACGGTGAAGAAGCTGTGAAGGCCGTCGCAACGGAAAACCTCTCGCTCGAAGAGCGACTTCAGCAACACATTGTCGACGGCGAGAGCAAGGACCTCGATAAGACGCTCGATAGTGCCCTCGAGAAGTACGAGCCGCTCGTCATCATCAACGACCACCTGCTCGCGGGCATGAAGGTCGTTGGCGATCTCTTCGGCTCCGGCAAAATGCAGTTGCCGTTCGTACTTCAATCTGCGTCAGTGATGAAGAAGGCAGTTGCGTTCTTGCAGCCGCACATGCAGAAGCTTGGGTCATCGGGGAAGCCGAAGGCCAAGGTTGTACTCGCCACCGTCGCTGGTGATGTGCACGACATCGGCAAGAACCTCGTCGACATCATTCTCTCAAACAACGGCTACGAAGTTCACAACATCGGCATCAAGCAATCGCTCCAACAGATTCTCGACGCATGGCGGAAGACGGGTGCCGACGCGATCGGTATGAGCGGATTGTTAGTCAAGAGTGTGACGGTCATGGAGCAGAATCTCCATGAAATGAACGCTCTCGGCATCAATGTACCGGTGATGCTCGGCGGTGCCGCGCTGACGCGGCACTACGCAGAGGGACACCTCCGCGGGATTTACAACGGCTCGCTGTACTACGGACGTGATGCGTTCGAAGGGCTCGCCGTGTGCGACGCTCTGGCATCAGGAAAGCTCGAAACGATCGATGGAGAGATCGACGCGCGACTTCAGAAGCGCGCCGCTGTCGACGCGAAGGTCGGACAGCGTCTCGAGCCGAAGGCCTGCGCGGTCGCGACGGCGGACGACTCATCAGATGTGCAGCGCGACCTTCCCGTGCCGACACCGCCGTTCTGGGGCGACCGGCTCGTTGAAGCGATCGATCTCGACGAGATCTACCCGTATATCAACACGACAGCACTCTTCCGCGGGCAATGGGGTTTCAAGAAAGGAACGACCGGTGAAGCGGAGTACGAACGACTGCTGCGCGACACCGTCGAACCGACGTTCGAGCGCATGAAGCAGCTCTGCAAGGCCGAGCGCATCCTCCGCCCCGCGGTCACCTACGGGTTCTTCCCGTGTAACGCGGATGGCAACGACTTGGTCGTCTACGACCCCCAGGATCCCTCGCGCGAGACCGAGCGATTCTCCTTCCCACGTCAGTCTGGTCGAGGGAAGCTCTGCATCAGCGACTTCTTCCGACCGGTCTCAAGCGGCGTGAAGGACGTCGTCGCGTTCCATTGCGTCACGATGGGCGTCGAAGTGAGTCACCGCGCGAAGCAGCTCTTCGAGCGGAACGAATACACCGAATACCTCTACATGCACGGCATGGGAGTCGAGTGCGCCGAAGCGCTCGCCGAGCTCTGGCACAAGCGAATTCGCGCGGAACTCGGCATCGGTCACGAAGACTCGCCCGTCATTCGCGAGCTCTTCACGCAGAAGTATCGCGGCAGCCGGTACTCGTTCGGCTATCCAGCATGCCCGGACATGAGCCACCAAGAGAAGCTCTTCGGGCTGCTCCGCCCCGAGCGCATCGGTTGCGTGCTCACAGACAACTGGCAAATCGATCCGGAACAGTCGACGAGCGCGATTGTGGTCCATCACCCCCAAGCGAAGTACTTCGCGGTCTGACCGCGAAAAAACGCGGATCCGTTTCTCGAGTCGATCGCGTTGCAAGGAGGCTCGGCGGAGAAACGGATCCGCGTGATACTTCCGCTCAGGAATCCGTTACGCGCGCGGCATCTTGTCGATCGATGACGTCAGCAGATTGATCACACTGTTGAGTTCGATCTTCGACTGCTGGAGTCGCCCAATCGCGCCCGACTGCGACCGAATGCCAGCGGCGGTTGGATTTGCGTTCACGGCAGTGGAGATCGTCTCGAGCTCGGCGAGCGTCCTCGCGCCGGTGTCTCGAAGCGAGACCATGTAGTCGCCGACGAGGCCGTACTTCTCGCGAGCGGCGAGAACCGCCGGATCAGATGAGATCGCCGTTTTCTGGTCCGCACCCAGTGGATCGCGTCCGCCAAGCTTGACGGTGGGTCGAGGTCATGACCCAACCAAAGGCATTCACGCGGAGGCGCGGAGAGCGCCTGCGCGGTGCACTAGCTTGTAGTAATAGCGCGAGGGATATGCGCAGTTCCTGAGCGTCCGACCGCCCGTGCGGCGTGAACGAACCCACCCGCCCCGTGCAATCCTGGCGAAAAGATGTATTACCTCATTCCATACTCACGCGCGCCCTGCAACCCGGCGAGTGGGTACGCCTTTGACCGCGATACTGGCTCTGAGTGTGACCTTCCGTGTGGCGATCCCGCGTGGGCCCCAAGATGCTGGAGAACTGGAGGATGCCTTACGACCGTATGCGACCCCCAGAAATGGGCCGGATGTCCGTAGTTGCTCTGCCTAACAAAGAAGGAGTGATATTCATGCTCTTACTGCAAGCACTGCTGGTATCTGTCATGTTCTTGACCACGCCGACGCCTGCCGCGGCCGACGATGGCGGAGTGCAGTTTGACTACCTCTGCGTCTGGGCGCGTGCCACCGTGGTGGATGCGCCCCAGTTCGGAGCCGTCGACGTCTGGATCATGCGTCGTCGATTCAACCAGATTCGAGAGGATGCCGGGATCGGACCCGCGTGCGATCACATCGGACTCCGACTGCAAGTGGTCGCCGGTGCCGGGGACGCGAGTGTGGGACTACCACCGTTCGTCGCACTGGATCTCGAGGTCATGGACGACGACTTTGGCGGGCCGCGCGAGAAGTTCGGTCCCGAGAATCTCGTGCTGTTCGGCACCGACGGAATCTGTCCGTAGCCTGATACTACGCTAGTCGCGCGGACTTGGATTCGCACACACCTCGCCGCTTGGCTTCGACACTCTCGAACGGAAGAGCGTGATCACCATCACCCCAGCGAGGATCAAGCCGCACGCTGCCATTTGCGTCGCGGTGAATCGCTCATGGTTCAACGTCGCGCCGATGAAAAGCGCGATGATCGGATTGACGTACGCATAGGTGCCAACCTTGGCAGCGCTCACGCTTTGCAAGAGCCAGATGTAGGCCGTGAACCCGCAGAGCGAGCCGAACACAATCAGGTACGACCACGACGTCCAGAATCGCCATGTGAGGGCACCAACGTCGACTGTCGCCCAGTTCTCGAGCAGCGGGCTGGCAGCGAGCAGTAAGAATCCGCCAACAAACATTTGCATCGCGCAGGCTGTGATGGCCGACGCTGGTTTGGCCGCGTCGCGAGACCAGATCGATCCCGCAGCCCATCCAAACGTCGCAACGATGTTGATGACGATCCCTAAGGGATCGAGCGGCTTGTCGTTGCTGAGTCCAGAGAGCCGCAGCGTCGCGACACCAGCGATGCCCAAACCGACGCCAACGAATACCGCGTTCGACGGACGGCCTTGACGGCGCTGCGCCCAGTCAAAAAGCACGAGCCACATCGGCGTGAAGCAAACGATGACGGCGGAGATCCCCGTCGGGATGCGCTGCACGGCGAGGGCGACGCCGCCGTTGCCGATCAGCATGAGTCCAACGGCTACGACGATCGCAGCGAGCCAGTTCCGCCGCGCGAAGTCGCCGGGCCGAAGCTTGCCTAAGACGGCGCACAGAGCCAAGAGGACCGAACCGGCGACGACAAATCGCGCGCCTGCCATCAAGAGTGGCGGCACTTCTTTGCCCGCCATCTGGATCGCGAAATAGGTCGAGCCCCAAATCGTGTAGAGCGCGAAGAATGCGAGAGCAACTTGGATAGCGAACCGGCGGGACGGCATGAATTGGGGGTGGCGTGAGGG
>JAWXCC010000231.1:0-7477 GCA_034440475.1 Phycisphaerae bacterium
AGATGCGGAGGCGGTCGGAAGAGATCACGCAGTGAGTGTGATCACTATCGCCGCACGGGCCAGCACACGCGTCGACGAATCTGGTCGAGCGCTTACGAAGGAGCTGCGTCGCGGCTCCTACTCTATAGTTGGGCATCTGGGTCAACATCCTCGTTCTCGCTACCGAAGCACTTTCGCCACAGGCTCCTAGCACTGCAGCGCCCCTTAGCTTTGTCGCGAGGGCGAGCGGGGCCTTGGATGGCAAGGAGATGCACCGCTTTCGACCCGATGGTGTGCCCGCAGCGGTCCATCGAGGGTCGAAAGCAAGCATCGACGCAGCCAGCGAAGGCGCCCGCTCGGCTGCAGCAGAAGCTAAGGGGCGCTGCATTGTTAATAGGGCGTGACGATGTGGTCGGCGGCGCACGAAATTAAGGCCTTTCCTTGAGATGGCATACCACCCCGTTAGGACACACTCTGCTCCGCTAGCGTTCGCGCCACACTGCCCGCACGGGTAGAGGCTCGCCTCGAACACACTTAGGAGATCTCATGGACAAGAATCGCATCGCAGGAAAAGCGAAGCAGCTCAAGGGCACCGTGAAGGAAGTAGTCGGCAAGGTGACGGGCGACAGGTCTACCGAACTGAAAGGCAAGGGCGAGAAGATCGCAGGCAAGGTTCAAGAGGGTTATGGCAAGGCGAAGGATGAGTTGCGAGCCTCTAACGAACAGGCGCGCGAGCTGAAGGACCGTCGTCGCTGACGCACGAGCCAATGGCACGGCGTTCGGTTGTCGCCGAAGTCAGAGCGCACCGTGGACACGCGCGTTCGAGTGCAGTTCGGCGGCAAACGTTAGCGGCTGAACGGCTGACCGAGACGTCAGTCCGAGGCCCGTTGTGCAGGAGGCGCTCCCGAGACCCCATCGCGAGCCCCATCGGACATACCCGTTCGCGAAGGAGGGTGGCCGACCGTAGATCCCGCGGACGTATGGGTATGTCCATTGTGCGCTTCGTCCGCTTGGTGCCGATCCGTCGCTTCCGCGGCGCTCGCCCGTCCGGCGGGAGCGCGGGGAGTGTGCGGCCTGTTCCGCGCTTGAGAACAGACGCGGATCGGGGCGCGGCGACGCTCGTCCGTCCGCCTGAGCCAATGCCGAACTGAGCATCGCGCACCGATTCGTTGGCGTCTCTTTCGGGAGGTTCCCGAGCTTGCGGTCAACCGAAACGACCACGGCAACGGCGACCTAACGAGCGCGTTCATGCGGCGACCGCCCGAATTTCGTACTAATGTGAAGTTATCTGCACCTTAACGAGGCCCGTAGATGACGACCGACTGCGATCAGCCGGTGGCGAAAGTGCTTTGGTAGCGAGAACGGAGGATGTTGGCCCAGATGCCCAACTGTACAGTGGGAGCCGCGATGCAGCTCTAGCCGTAAGATACGGCAAGTCGCGGTGACGCCGCAGCGACCCAATATTGGGGGCTAACAGCCTCGCTCGTAGCCCGAATGACTTTCGCCACGGGCTGCTAGGGCGCGAACCTTTTTTTTCCTAATGAGAATGCAGTCGATGATTCACGCGAGTGATTGTGGCGACTCGCCTTCGCCGTCGCGGAAACATCAATCGCTCCGCGGGCTTGCAGCCATTGTGGGGAATCTACCGCAATCGCAGTTGACTTGGCTACTCATCGGGAGTAATTTCGACGTGAGGCAGCCCGCCGTTGCGGCGTCGCGTCTTTTGACAGCGAGCCCTGACGACGACAGCTACTCGTTGTCGCTTGAGATTCTCATATCGCATCGCGCTACGACTGTCGGGGAGTTGGAACGAAGTAGGGGCGAACGGGCGTCGAGAGACGCTCCGCGGACTTCGCGTTGACATTTACGAGCTTCACCGCGACTCGTCATGCAACCGGTTGCTCAATGCACCGGGTGACGAACCGCGAGCAACCCTTGATGGAGAGGATGGTGACGGTAGTGAAATGTGAATTCTTATGCTTCGCGGCGACACTCGCTTCTGCATGTCTGCACTCGCAGGCGATCGGTAGCTTTCCAGGCACTGCGGGGTCATTCGCTGTGTTAGGCGGATCGACGGTGACAAACACAGGTCCCAGCGTGCTTAACGGCGACTTGGGTGTATGGCCGGGTTCCGCGATTACAGGTTTTCCGCCTGGTCTCGTCGTAGGCGGGTCGACGTACTTGGGAACGGCGGAGGCGCAACAAGCCCAAAACGACGCTGCGACGGCGTACGGCGTGTTCGCAGGAATGGCGCCCAATGCAAATCTGACCGGGATGAACCTATAGGCGGACTAACACTGACTCCGGGCGTTTACAACTTCACGTCATCTGCGTTCCTGACGGGGACACTCACCCTCGACTCGCTTGGAGACCCGAACGCGCTCTTCGTGTTTCAGATTGGGAGCACGCTCATCACGGCGAGCGATGCGTCGGTCCTGAGCATCAACGGCACGAATGGGTGCAACATCTACTGGCAAGTAGGTAGCTCAGCAACCCTCGGTACCGGCACGGACTTCGAGGGGAGTATCCTCGCACTGACCAGCATCACGCTGAACACGAACGCCGACATCATGAACGGTAGGGCATTGGCATTGAACGGGGCCGTCACGCTCGACTCCAACACCATCACTCCCGGATGCATCCCCGCGCCAGGTGCGGGACTGCTCCTCGCGTGTTCCGCCTTCGTGTGCGGTCGTAGTGCTCGGCGAAGGACGGCCTGATGCCTTGTTTCGGTCGACGACGTCAGGGTAGTACGAACAGTGCTTGGCACCCCGTGGTAAGAGCTACTTAGCTACGAGCCCTCATCCAGATCTCTTCATGACTCAAACAGGGGCGCCGCCGAACAAACTCGGCGGCGTTTCTGTTTGAGGAGGACGCTTCGTCAGATCCGCGGCGGGGCTCGTGAGGTCGCCCAGCGTTGACATAGCAACGGCTTTTCGCCAACGCCACGCGGTAAATGAAAATTCGCGACTGAATGGGTGTTCCGTATGTGACTTTCTAGCAGCCCGTGGCTGCGCACATCGCTCTGCACGAATGCGCCGCGTTCGACCACGCTCAACGTTCGCGATATCGTTCGTCCGGTTGTTCGCGATCGCCGGGAGGCCAGCTGCAAGAGAGCGCCGCTCGTTCGCATTCAAAAGGTCGTGTCGTACGTCGCCGACGCCGTCGTCGCGACCTTCACGTCGCTTGCTGCCGCGCAGGTGCAGGTGCCGAGCGCGGCGTCGCTGACCTACCTCTTGGGAGTGCTTGCCCGGGCCGGGGTCCGGATGCCGCCCGAGCAAGCGGTGGCCGCGGGTCAGGCCTACATCGACGAGTATGAAGTGGCGCTCCTCAAAGCGATCAAGGATGCGGGACCCGACTCGAGCGCACGATCGGACCCCGATGTGCCCGCCGCCGTAATCGCCGAGGTCCCTCACAAACAGGAACTCGAGTCGCGCGTATTCGAAGTAGAGAACCGGCTTCGTAACCAGCTCTTCGACGCCTTGGCTGCTGCCGTTCGCCCAGAAGATCGCGAGATCGTCGAGGCTGAGCGGGTTCATCAAGCAAGACAGCAGGCCGACACTCGCCTGCAAGGCCAAATCTGGTTTAATCGCTTCCAGTCGCCAGACGACATCGGCGGCTGGATGCTCGCGCGAATGCCCCGGTCGGCAGCTGAGCCGGACTTTCGGCACGCCGTTCTCGTTTCGGGGACGAACGGTGAAGCCCGCGTCGCCGCGCTCGTCGCAGACCGCAAGTGGCTCCGTGCCGGCGAGCTCGACTGGGCGAAGAGCGCGGACCAGCACGCCGCTGAACGAAGAAAGGGTGGGTTCGATCCCGGGCCCGACGCGCTCGCCCCGACGACGGACGAGGGCATACGACTCGTCCAAGTTCAACTCGACACCTTTCGCCTCGTACTCCCGCAGCTCACCGACGCCGAGCGAACCGCGATCCGCACGTTTTGGGTGCGGCGCATGCTCGGCATCCACGATCCCCCGCGAGCGATGCTTCGGTTGACGCTCGGCAGCCATCAGGTCGGTCCGTATGTCACCGAGCTCGTTCGTGGCCGTGACTTGGGCGACAACCTCCGCGAGCGCGTCCGCGAGATCGGCCGGGCGTGGGTGAAGGACGTCGACGCGATCATCGATCGGGCGATGGATCGGCTCGTCGCGACCGGAAAACTCGTCGACGTGGCCTTCGAGCGCGACGCGCGGGCGACGAAGGCGCGCGAGGCCTTCGCGAAGGTGAAGGGTCTTGAGTGGCTCGGCGAGCCGGAGGACGAGCGGCCACCTGATCCGCAGCCGCCGCTCAACGTTGACATTAAGGAGTTCGGCGCGACCTTCGCTGTGCTCTCCCGAGTGGCACCTGGCGATGGTAAGGAGGAGGCGCTGGCGCCCGGCCTGGCGGTCGGCTACTCGCGCCGCAACGAGCTTGCGTTCGGCGACCTCCTGCGCCTCGACGAGACTCAACGGATTGTGCTCGCCACTGTGCTCTTCGACGCCCGCGAGCAGTGGGCAGCGGAGGTGCAGCCCTTCGTCGAAGCGGCCCGGCCGAAGGACGACAACGGGGTCTGGCGGCAGCCGACGACTGAGAGTTTGGACTCCCGAAGTGCGGCGATCGAAGCCCGCGGCAAGGCGTGGGATGCCGCCACACCGGTCGACGAAACTACGTTCGACGCGCTTGAGACAGCGTTTGGCGAGCGATTCGATGTGGGGGCGCTGACCCTTGTGCGCGCGTCCCGCGTCGCGCGTCGCGCGTCGCCGGCCGTGTGCGGGACGATGGGCGTAGCAGAGATCTCAACATGGCGGTCGACGTCGCGTCGCGGATTCTCGATACGCCGGTGAGTGCGAAGGGACGCGCCGCGGCCATCGCCGCTGCGGCGCCGCTCGTCGTGCCATGGATGGCCGCGATCCGCGCTGCCGCCGTGCAGCGCATGAGGGCACAACTCGAGGACGTAGCCGCCCAGCGCCCGATCGTCGACGGCGAGTTGCTGAGGAGAGGCGACAACGTCCGATTGCGCATGACGTCGGAGGAGTTCGTTCGCGCCGACGAGGCTGCCCGCGCGATGCTGAGCGAATGCAACCGCGCTGCGGAAGCGATCGAGTCGGCGGTGCTCGCGGCAACCGCGGAAGAGTTAGCGGGCGCGAGCGAAGACGTCCTTCGTTACCGACTCAGCTTTGCGTGCATACGCCGCCCTGATCTGTGCCACGACCTGCGGCCGCTCTGGACGGAGTCCGATCGGTCAATCGAGTGCGTTCCAGCCGACCGCCGCGGTGCCGTCCGAGCCGCAGCCATGCCGATCCTCGAAGAACTAGAGGCGCGAGTCGAGCGACTCCGACTGTTCGGCGCCGCAATGCTAGGGCCGGATCGCACGCAGGGTGACGACCCGCTGACAGACGCCCGCATGCAACTGCGCTCGACGACCTCAGTGGCTGCCGCCATCGCTGCTGCCCGCCTCGATAGCGTCTTCCCGCAGGAGTGCTGGGACAGGTCTTCCGTTACGGAGAAGTCGTTTGCGCTGCGCGCGACCTTGGAACGACTCGGGAGTAAGACGCCGACGACACCGACGCCGCAACAGCCCGAGCGCGAACAATAGTCGTCTCGAGTTCGCTCGCTTCTCACTCCACTAAGTTGTGTGCTGGATTGAACTAAGTTTATGGCTCGCTACGCGCGCCGCGTTTTCCACTGCACAGTTGAGCGTCTGTGCCAACATGCTCGTTCTCGCTACCTCCTCACGGACACGCGCCCCACGCGCCGAGGACGAGAGCGAGGTCGGCGCCGTTGACGATGCCATCACCGCTCAAGTCTGCTGTGCCGGCGGTTCCCCATTGCCCGAGCACGATCGCGAGATCCGCACCGCCGACGACGTCGTCGCCATCAAGGTCGCTCGAACATGGCAGCGAGGTGTCGCCGATGACGAGCGCACGGCCCTCACCGAGCACCTGAAAGACGGGCCCCCCGCTTCCATGGAGCCATCGCGCGGTCGTATTGCTTCCGCCACTTCCCCGCGCCCAACTCCACGAGGCCGAGTATTGCTGGCTCAGTCCCACCACGCCGATGAACCAGCGCACGTTCTCCGGAGTGTTTGCCGGAAGCGTGAACGGTGTCGGCACCTCAAGCGTGTAGTGCGTCAGGCCGCCGGGTCCAGGTGACGCCGTGATCGCGTTCGTCTCGAACAGAACCGTCGGCACAGGCGGCGGGTTCGCGCCGCCGTAGTAGAAGAAGCCGAGCGGCTGATAGGCGATCGTGTTCGGATCCTGCTTCCAGACCTCGATGCGGAATCCGACTTCCGTCGTCCCCGTGCCCCACCATTCGATGTGGTTGATGGTGGTCGGGGCGATGAGGGTGAAGTCGGTCCAACAGACGGTGTCGAGATCAGAGTCGTTCTCGTCCGGGCCGGGATCCTTCCAGAGATGCGATTCTCGCATCGTTCCGCCAACGACCGGCTGCTGGTTCACAAAGATGTCCGCGGCGGCGATCGCGGTGATGACGAGTGTCGAACCGGCGACGAGCGCGAGGCTTGCTGATTGTTTCATGTGTTTCATATGGTTCATGTGCATTATGTTCTTCATGCCGTGCACCTCCGCGCACTCCGAGCGTGAGTAATGATGCTCGCCGTTAGACCGCCCGCGCCGATAGCGGGGTTGTCCGGACATTCTGAGGTGCCCTGCCGGGGAAAACCCGCACCTGATCAACGACGGGACGCTCGGGAGCCTCATCATGGCGACACACCTTCGAGCGCCCGCCGTCATGATTCCCGGCAAGGGCAAACTCGGCGGCTTGCGACGGGTGCGGGCAGTCTCATGATCGCTCTGAACGTGCAACGTGTGTCCCGGATGGCTTTCCGCACGCCTTTTATCCACCGCGTCGGCGGCGACGTGCTGCCGGACCGACCCCGGGCACTTCGAGCCGGTGGGTGAAGCGCAGGAAGAAGAACTACAGCATGTTGAACAATGCGCATGCGCACTATTGCGCGCACGACGACCGGAGGTGCCGTTCGCTTCACGCCATTCGGGTGTGTCCGCTAGCAGCCCCCGAGCCGCGCGCAAGCAGTGTGCCGCATCATCCTGTCCATCCTGTGCATCCATGTTGAATCTCTTCATGCGACGAACTTATGGATTCACATGGATTCACATGGATGGACAGGATGAACAGGATCAACAGAGAGCCATCGTGACCATACCCCTTCGAGTGCAGCTCGGCGCTCGGCGTGTACGGCTGAACTGCTGACCGAGTTGGGCGCGGGGTGTGTCCGTTATGCTCACGCGATGGCGTGATCGGCGCAAGCGGCGTTCCGGCAAAGGCGGTCAGCTACACCATACGCAGCCGCGACGAGCGGGCGGAACACGATCAGGAGGACCGGCATGACGCTGCCGGGCTCGACGACGGTGAGCTACATCTACGGCACCGGCACGACGCACGGATACGCCGACGAGGCGAGCCGGCTCGAGCGGATGGAGATTTCCTCGGTCGCGGTTGCCGAATACGACTATTTAGGCTTTGGGAACGTCGTCGGCATCGA
>JAWXCC010000232.1:0-15788 GCA_034440475.1 Phycisphaerae bacterium
GCTAGTCACGGTGTGAACCAGCGGAGCCCTCGCGCGTGCCGGTCCGGTCCACGGAATCGCCCTCATTGAGTCGACCATCCGCCTCTAGCCGCGCTGGCGGCGAGCGTTCGGCGATTGACGCGCCGGAGCATTTTCGCGAAACGATTGAGCGACTTCACGGCGAGCGAATTCGGCTGCTCCGCCAGCGCCGGGCCCACCTCACGCTGCTCGGTCTCGCTATCTCGCTTCCGCTGCACATCTTGCTCATCCTGTGGTTGGCGTCGGTCTACCTCCCGGGGCCGGACGGCGCCGCGGGTCCAACCATCACGTTTGAACTGGGCGTCCTGAACGACGAACAGCTCGCGGATGGCCCGTCGACCGTCGAGGAAGTATCAATTGCCGACGGTGCGGCCGCCGCGAGCGACGAAACGGCGGCGCTGGAAGCAACGCAACCGAGCATCGGACTCGACCAAACCCATAGTGGTGCACTCGATGCCGCCGGCGGCGGTCCAGTTGGCGAAGGAGCGCGCGGCGTTGGCGGCGGGCTCGGTCCCGGCGGCGGCGGTGGGGGCACAAGCTTCTTTGGCGTCGGCGGGCGCGGTAGCCACTTCTCGTACGTCGTCGACATTTCCGGCTCGATGTCAATGGGCGCGCGGATGCAGGTGGCGATGGAGGAGTTGAAGCGCTCCGTGACTGCGCTTCCAGACTTCGCGTCGTTCGCGGTCTTCCTGTATTCCGATCACGCCATCGAGCCGCCGTTTCAGGAGAACTACGTTCGCGCGATGCCGTCGAACGTCTCCCGTCTGCGTCGCTGGCTCGACGAGCAGAGTCCGACGGGCGGTACGGAACCAGGCTCAGCATTCGAACGCGCGCTGGCGCTCGACCCGCTTCCCGACATCATCTTCTTTCTCACCGACGGTGAGATCCCGCCGCAGATTGCGGACTATCTGAATGCGCGGAACGGAACGAATGGGAAGCGCAAGGTTGTCGTTCACTGCGTCGCCTTCTCCGCAGACGCAGGCCAAGACACGCTGCGGCGCATTGCCCGCGAGAACGAGGGAACATTCCGGTTCGTGCCGGTGGCGGGGTTCCCATGATGCCCCGCATCGGCGTGGCGCTCGCGACGAGCGTGATCACATTGACTGTGTGCGTTCATCGCGCGAGTAGCGCGACGATCGAGCTGCGCGGCGCACAGCCAGCAATCGTCGCAGAGCGAGCAAGCATTGAACCGGACGGCGTGCGCGTGACGACGACCGGCGGAGTCACCACGGTTGTTGCATGGGATCGAGTGCGATCCCTCACTGGAGTCGACAATCCGAACGACGCAGCGGCGTGGCTCCCTATTGCTGAGGATCTGTGGCGTGCGCGGTCGCGGGTCCAGCGCGGCGACACGCTCGCGGCGAGTCCGCTGTTTGAGCGGCATTTTCCGCAGTTTCGCGGCACGACGTCCGAGACCGCACTCGTCGTTGCGGAAGGCCTCCTGCGCTGCCGACTCGCCTCGCAAGACTGGATGCAAGCGATCGTGCCCGCACTTGAAGTCGCGCGCTTACGCAAAGCGGGTGTTACGACCGACCGGTACACCGAGCTCGATCCGGTGATCGACGACACGACGTTGCTGTGCCCGCAGCTCGCGCCCGCTTGGACACCAGACGATCGAACAAAAGCGATTGCTGAAGAGATCGAAGCGCTGCACATCGGGGAGTCGTCCGTCGGTCGAATC
Source organism: Phycisphaerae bacterium (assembly GCA_034440475.1). GTDB lineage: Bacteria > Planctomycetota > Phycisphaerae > Phycisphaerales > SM1A02 > JAEUIT01. The sequence goes on from JAWXCC010000232.1 coordinate 1,700, forward strand.
GCTGGGCTCTATGTCCTTCTGTTGCGGGGATCAGTGCCAGTCGACGAGCTCAAGCGCGACGATGCTCCCGCCGTCGCGCTCCTGCACGCGATCGCACGTCTCAACGGGAGCGACGACGCTGCGCGTGCCCGGGCCGCGAAAGACTTGGTCACGCCGCTGAAGACGCTGCCAGAGTGGGCTCGCGCGTGGGCGAATCACGCGATTGGGCGAGCGGCGATCACGGCGAAGGAGCCAGCGGCGCAGATGGACGGCGTTCTCGCGCTGGTGCGCGTCGCCGCCCAACCGTCATCGCCACGCCGCCTCGCGCGAAGTTCGCTCGACCTCGCGATCCCGGCGCTTCGAGCGCTCGGAGACGCAGACGGCGCTGCCGCGCTCGAACGAGAACGCTCAGCGCTGGGTGGTCCGAAAGCCTCCGCGCCAGCCGCGAAACCACGTAAGGCAGCTCCGCCTGAAGAACCGCGCCGCGCGTTGTAAAACCACCGCGCACCACACGAACATGCTTCTACACACTCAGTTTTTCGTCGCGTCGCTCAACGTGCTTGCTCAGACCTCCGTCGATGGCACTGCTGGCACCGTCCCGTCTGGTGCGACGTCCGGCGCGCCAGCGGCAGCCGGCTCGACGCTGTTGAAGTTCATCAACGGTGGAGGTCCGATTGGCTACGTGATCGTCGCGCTGTCGATCGTCGCGGTCGCGCTGGTCGTGATTCACTTACTCCAAATCCGCCGCGATTCACTCATTCCACCGGAGCGACTTAAGGCGCTGAAGGGCATGCTCGCTGAGGGCCAGGCCGAGACGGCTCTGGAGTATTGCTTGATGCCCGCGAACGACTGCTATCTCACGCGGATCTTGGCTCCGGGCCTGACCCGTTACCTACGCTCGGCGTTCGGCGCATTCGAGTTGAAGAACGCGCTGGAAGAAGCAGGGGCCGAAGAGACGGCTCGGCTCTACCGCTCGACCGATGCCATCGGCGTGATTGCGAACGTGGCGCCATTGCTTGGATTGCTCGGCACGGTGCAGGGCATGATCGGCGCCTTCGACACCGTTGCGAGCAGCGCTGGTCAGGGCTCTTCCGGTTACTACGAGTCGTTAGCTGGCAACATCTCGATCGCGCTCATCACAACCTTTCAAGGGCTCGTGGTCGCGATCCCTGCGGTGACGGTCTTCACCTTCCTCCGCAATCGCATCGATGGGATCGCGTCGGAAGCTGGGCAACGATTGGAAGAACTCACGCTGCTCTTGGACAGCGGTTCGCGCCCGGCACCCGCGCGACCAGCACCACTCGCGGGGTCGCGCTCGTGAAATTTGGTTTGGGGCGAACGCGAGAGCGGGTCGTCATGATTGACATGACGCCCATGATCGACATTGTCTTTCAGCTCCTTATTTTCTTCTTGGTGACCGCACGCATGGCCCAAATGAGTCGCGCCGACATCGATCTTCCGCGTGAACGCGGCGAAGAAGCCAGTTCGAAGGAACAAGCGGGGATGACGATCAACGTGACGGCGAGCGGCGAGATTGTTGTCTCGGAACGGACGCTCACGCTCGACGAGCTTGAGAGCATGGCGGCCGACCTCGCGAGTTCCGTCGACAGCACCGGTGGCGACTCCTCGCACTTCCGTCCGCTCGTGCGAGCAGACGCCAGCGCGCCCGCCCAGCGATTGAACGCAGTGCTCGGCGCGCTCGAACGTGCTGGTGTGAAAGGTGTGCGGTTAGGCACCAGCACCGACCCGAGTCGCAAGAAGTAGAGGTATTGATTTTCAACAATGCGCATTCGTGCCCGACGACTCCGAGACACTCGACCGACGCTCAACATGGCGTCGATGATTGACGCCACGTTCCTGCTGTTGTCATTCTTCCTGTTCACGTCTGGTCTCTCAGTGCGGGAGTCGAGGCTCTCGCCCAACATCACCGCCGACAAAACGTCGGCGGGCGCCAAGGCGAGCGACTTCCAGCCGCAAGTTGTCGAAGTGCTGTCGACCGAGAATGGGCCAGAGTATCGGCTCGGCGAACGCGCATTTCATGATCGCGCCTCGCTCACGAATGCCCTCGAAGGACTGGAGAAGTCAGCGGGACTCTTCGTGCGCGTGAGCACCGGTCCGACAGTCGGTTTCGCTGCGGCCGCTCTTCAAGCGGGACATGACGCCGGATTCACCCAGGTGACCTATGTGCCGGCGAAATAGACGCGGAACCATCACTGGTTGCGTGCTCGCCAGTACGTCTCGTACGGCGCAGGTTGCTTCACTCATCTTCGCGTGGGCGTTCGCGACGCCCGCACGCGCGGACGACGAGCTCGTTCCGTTTCTCGAACGATTGCACCTAACGCGGCTGCTCGTCGAGCATCTGGAGCGCGAGCTGAAGAGCGGTGCCATCGGCGATTCACGTCAGCACATCGTCGATCAACTCACGGATGCCTATCCCGAGCTGTTAGAGCGCGAAGATGACCCGGCACGACGCGAGGAACTCGTGCGCCGCTCGTCAGTGCTGTTAGAGAAAGAGGGGCCGAGACGCGGCGAAAATCTACGGCTGGCGCTGTTGCGAGCGCGATATCGAACGGCGTCAAGAACTGGAGAGGATCATCGAGCGGCCCTCGACGATGATGCGTCCGCGGCGCAGGCTGTTGCGACGCTTGCAGCTGTCGCCGAGTCCGCGAAAGACCTGCGAGCGCGGCTCGATCAACGCATCAAGGATCTTGAGCGGAAGGGCGACCGAACCGGAGGTCTTGAGGGAGACAAGATCGTCGATCGTGCCGATCAGTTACGCGGCATGGGGCAGGAAGCGCTCGGCCTCGAGGCATGGTCGAACTACTACCGCTCTGTGCTCACGGACGACCGGGCATTCGCCGAATCCGCGCAGAATCTCTTCGCGCGGGTGATCGACACGGGCGACAGCTTTCCGAATCCGAAAGACGTTTCACTCGACCTCCGAAGCAACGAGTTCTTTGCGAATGCCCTGCTCGGTATGGCGCTCGCCAAAGCGAGAACGGAATCGATCGGTGCAGCGAACGAGTGGCTCAATCTTCTCGACAACGATCGAGCGCCGTCGGCGATGCGCAAACAGCTTCCGGCGTGGCGCATCGCGATCGCAGTCGATCGCGGTGAATGGGCAACGGCGCGCGAGCTGCTGCGGGCTGCGAGTGCCGATCGCGAGTCGCCGACCGCGTGGCTCAGGCTTGCTGCAGTCGGTGGTCTGCGTGGGCCAGCGAACAACCCGGCTGCGATATCGTTAGCTCGCGAGGCCATCGCGGCGCTCGCGTCGCGCCGCGAACTGGCGCAGGTCGCAGATCTCGCTCGGCGCTTCGGCGATCGGGCACTGGGCGAATCTGGCTTTGCGGCCCGCTACGTTCGCGGCATCACGGCGTATGAGCGTGCCCGCGCTGCGAACGCCAGCAGTAAGAATGCCACGACCGACCGCACTGCAGCGCTCGATGCCTACCGCGAGGCGGGCGAGCACTTCGAGGGGGCGATGAAGGCTTCCGATGCTGCGCAGTTCGAGAGTGCCATCGCGAGTTGTCGGACGCTGGCCGGATGGTGTCGGTTCGAACGTGGCGACTTCGCCGGCGCACTCGTGCTCTTTACCGACGCAGCTTCAGCGGACGCGCGGGAAGAAGAGCCTGAGTGGATGGCGCTAGTTTCACTCGAGAAGATGCTGGGTTCAGCGTCCGATGACAAGAAGAAGGAGATCGAGAAGGAACTCAGGTCGCGCGTTGACGGATTCATTGCGCGTCATCCATCGAGCCCGAAGATCCCCGAGCTTCTGGTGCGCCGCATGGTGCTAGCAGATGTGCCTAGGCGCGAGGATCTCGAACGCTTGCTCGCCATGGACGATGCAGCGGTTGGTGCCGCCGCGGCGAAGCGACAGGCTGTACTCGGCCTCTACAAACTCTTTCACGAGAGCCGTGGTCCTGAGCGAGCTGCGTCTGGCAAGCGATTCCTCGAGGCGATGCGCAAGTTAGCGGCGAGCGGATCGAAGCCCCTTGAGGGTTTGCCCGCTGGCGATGCGTCCATTGCGCGACAGGCGCTTGAGATCGCGCTCTCGCAAGACGTTGCCGACGCCGATACCGCCGAGCCAATTCTCGCCGCGTTCGACCGGTTGATCGCAGCCAAGGCGATTGACGCGTCGTCGTTCCAGTCCGAACTTCTCCTGCGCTGGGTGCAACTCGCACTCGTCCGAGATCGGTTGATCGACGCGCTCGTTCGTCTTGACGCTCTTGAGCGCAGGACAGGTGATGGCGCAGACCGGGCCATTGAGCTTGGGCGACGCCACGTGTTCCGTTACTCGGCGGCACGGCTCCGTGATCCGGCGCTGAGCACGGGTACTGCCGACCGCGGTGCTGTGTTAGGTGCCTGCGTGCGCAGTGGTGATGCGCTCTTGCGCGTGTCGGCGAACGCAGCTGGCTCTCTCGAGAAGTCGCTCGACGACCCGGTCACGGAGGGCGTCGCGTTCGCTGTTGCGCAAGCTGTTGCTGAGTCGAGTCAGAGTGCGGTCAACGCGGACGCAGTCGCGCGCGGACTCGTACTCGGGAAGGCGCTGCTGGCGCGGAAGCCGAAAGATCCGATTGTGCTCGAAACGCTCGCGTCCATTGCGATCGCGTCGGGCGAGAAATCGCTTGCTGCCGAGTGCCTCCGCCAGTTAGTAACGGGTAGCTCGGTTGCGAGTGATCGCTGGTATCGCGCTAAGGTATCGCTCATTGAACTCCTCGCCGACATCGATCCAACGCGAGCACGGGCCGTGCTGGCGCAGCACGTCAAGCTTCAGCCCGACTACGGTCCGCCACCATTCGCCGAGCGATTGCGGTCGGTGGAACGAAAGCTGAAGAGCCTGCCTGACGATGCGCCCGCTGCGGTGCCAAGCACGACAGAGACACCGGAACCGAGTAGCGTGGGAAGCCCGGGGGGAACGCCGTGATTGCCCCTGAATCGTTGCGTTATCTCGGTATCACAGCCGGCGCACCGCCGCGAAGGCTCCTCGGCTTGCCCGAGGGCGAACTCACGGTGGAATTGATCGATGCAGCGCTAGAGCGGCAGCGCCGGCGCGTCGCGCGGCATCCCGCAGCGCGAGAGGCTGGAGCGCAGCGACTCGTCCACGATCTCGCGGCCGCAGCAGACATGCTCCGCGCGACTGCGGTCAACGAGTCTGCGCGGCGCGGTGAAGTTTCGAGCGATCGAGCTTCGGCGAACGGCGGAATTCAGCTGACCGGATTCGATCGCGAAGTGCTCTCGACGCTCGTTGGATCGGGCGGTTGGAACCACGAGAGTCGATCGCGACTGCTGGCGATCGCAGCGGCGCACGGAGTCGGTGGACCCGGACTCATGAAGGTGCTCGCGGGTCTCGCTGCGGCACTTCGGTCCGGGGCGTTGCGGCCGTACGACGCGCCGGCGCGATCAGCAATCGCGGAACTCGCGCCGTGGCGACCATCAGAACCGTCGCGACTGACCCTCGCGTTCGAGCAACTCGACGAGGCGCTTGCTCGTGAGGTTGCGGGCGACACACCGGGCCGATTGCTGCGGCTCGTACTCTTCTTCGTTGCCATAGCGATTGTCGGTGCGTACTTCCTCGTGGCAGCGCTGCAGCCGTCGCCGGTTTCTAAAGTTGCGCCGCAGACGCCAATCGTCGCGGCGGCGGAGGCGGCGCGTAATGCTGCGCCGCCGGTTGCACCTGCGGTGCGTATCGAGCGGCCCGGCGTCACAACTCCGGTTCGGTGGGCGACACCGCCCAATCTCCGCGGCGCTGCGCCGCCCGACGACGCGCGTGCCGCGCTTCGAGAAGTGACGAACGGTGCGAGTGAACTTGCGGTGCTCGCGCGCAAGGTGCAGGTGGAAGCAAATCGTCCGAGCGAAGCAGTCTTCCGCACTTGGGAACAGATCCAATCTGCGTACGGCCGCTGCTGGCCTCTGCTCGACCCGGTCGCGCGCACCGCAGCAATTGAAGCGAGTGTTGCGGTGTTGCGTCCGGTTCAGGCAGATGAAGTTGCCGCGAGATTCCTGACTGCGTGGGCCGTCGATCCGGTCGTGCTTGGCGATCCGCTGGGATCGTGGCGCGGGGCATGGGCAGCGGGCTTGCTCGGTGAGGTCGCGGCGCGACCGAGTTCTCCGGACGCAGTCGCAGCGCAGGCGATCGATCGGCTTGAAGCGATGGTCGCGCGTCGCTCGCTTCTCAAAGGGAGAGGGACGACGGTGTACGAAGGCGCTGCGGGCGGATGGCTCGACAAAGCAGCGCAAACAATGTCGGCGAGCGCGACAGACCCGAGCGATTTTGCTGATCGATGGGAGCGTTGGTTTGAAGCGCAGCAAGCCGTCCGATCGGGCGCGACGTTGCAAGCTGCGTGGCTCGACGCGATTGGTGCGGTGCTGGCAGGCGGGCTCGCGATAAGTGAAAGTGGTCCGGGCAGCGATCTTCTTGGTCGATTGGTTGGACTCGCCGATTGGACCGATCGCGCGGTCGATCAGCGCCGCGCCCGCGACGCGATGACGGTGTGGTTCACCGAGCCGTCGCTGGCATCATCACGCCTCTGGACGCTCACGAGCCTGCTCGACCTCTCGTACGACGCGGCGTGGTTTGTGCCGGAATTCGTCTGCGATCCGCTCGCGGCCCTTCCCGATCGAGGCAAGCTCCTCGAGCGCATCCTTGCCGCATGGCCGCTGCCCACGGGCATTGCCGCGACTGGCGGCGGCATCGTCGTCGACAGCAAGAGTCTTGAGCGCTGGCGCGGATTGGTCGAACGCGTTGACACACTCGCTAGCGCGACGACTTCCGATCGGCTGCTCGCAGCGGTGCTCTTCGCGCGATTGAACACGGCGGCACAAGCGTTCGCGAGTGGCGATGAGGATCTCGCACGAGCAGACATGGTCGAGATCGAGCGTGAGTTGAGCGCACCGCGCGATCGTCGCGCTGTCGGTGTCGCGGCCGCTGGTCGCACCTCTGGAACGGACGGCGAATTCTCCGCAGAGTACGAAGCGGCGGGCCGTGACGAATCGAAGCGCCGTGACGCGCTGCGGTCACTGCGATCTCGGCCTGCCGCCGGAGATCTGGGTCCGCGCGATGCCGAGCTTCTCGTCAATGAGGCGCTGCGCGGTACACCATCAGAGATCCGTGGATTGGCGCAAGAGATTCTCGCGGAGCGATACGCCGATGGAACGACGATCACTCAAGTGTTACTGGAACAGCTCGCGGGCTCGCCGATGTCCGACGCGACGATCGACATGATTGAACGGGTCACGCGCGAGAAATTCTCTCCAGCGCGCGGCGTGGAGTTAACTCGGCTCGTCCGGCTCGCGCTCGTACGGAAGCTGCTCGCATTCGAATCCTCGGCCGCACGTGCAGAAGACGCGCTCGTCCGTGACTTCGCTGCGGCATACGTTGAGAGGTCGCGACTCTTCCGCATTGGTTTCGAAGATCCACCTTCGGACATTGCGGCTTCGGCGATGGTGTCGCGTTTTGCCGATCAGTGGCGCGTGAAGGCTGGCTCGATCTTCCTCGCCGATCCGTTCCCTGCGCCCCTAGAAGAGCTCGACCGACGACGTGGCGTGCGTCGACGACTCGTCGAGGGCGAAGTGCAAAGCTGTGTCGCGGAGCAGGCGTCGCTGGTGGATCTCATGGTGGCAGTCGCCGTCGCCGACAAGCCCGGACTTCGGCAACGGATGTCGGCGATTCTTCAGGAGGTCGCGGACCGACGCGGTCGCGCCGGTAGTGTGGTCGAACAAGTGCTTGAATCGGAGCGGGCGATTGTTCGTGTCTATGACCTTTGGTTTGAACGATCGACGAAGGAAGCATCGCGAAAGGATGGCGCTTCATGAGAAAGATTGCCATGATTGCGCTCGTCGCAAGCGCGGTAACGCTGGCAGTGTCGGCGCAGCAGCCGGCAGATCAGCCAGATTGGTCCGCACGACTCGCGCACCTCGATCCAGCCCGCCCGAAGGCGTACTTCGAGTTGGGTGAGGAGATTGCTGACGCAGCGACGAACGAGCATGAGCGCGAGCTCGCGCGAACGCTGTTTGGGCTTGCAGGCACGCTCGATCGCGATGCGCTGGCTCGATCGAGCGCGCTGGCGCTGGCGTCGCTTTCCAGCGATTCGCGGCGGAGACGATCGCTCACAGCCGTCGCGTCACTGTTAGGCAGGCCGAACGCTGCACTCGACGGCGACGCGGCACTCGACCAGAGCGATCGACGCCCAACTGCGGCTGCGGCCGTGGCGCTGTCGGAGGCTTTTGCGTTCTACCGCCGCGGGCAAGGACCGCGTGCGCTCGGGATCGTGAAGGGAGCGGAAGTAGATGCATTGCTCACGCGGTACGGCGCCGGCACCGCCGGTGGCGCGGAGCGATTTCGCGAAGACTGTCGCGCGTACAAAGGGGGACTCCGCCCCGATCCGGGGCGCGACGCGCGGACGGCGATGTTAGCCATCGAAGAATCTCTGCTCGCCGCCGCGGCCGGGGACGGTCGTGCGCGGGAGTGGAGCTCGGTGCTCATCGAAACCGCAGGAAGGCCGCTCATCGAGATCGATTCCGCCCGCCTCGACGAGGCGTTCGGAGTCGACCCATCGAAGCCCTGGTGGCGCGACGGTCGCTGGTCAGCGTCAAAGTGAGTGGATGCTGGCGGTGCTCGGGCCGTCGCTCGTGATGCTGCGTTGGGATACGGCTGTCGGCGAAGCGCTCTCAAACTATCCGCAGATTTCGCAGATTGCGCAGATTCGATCGCGAGCGAGCGACGCGACGGAGCAACGCGAACGCTGCAATCCAGCATCGGGTTCGAGTGCCGCGACTTCTTGACGCGCGAGATGCACTGCGCGGTGACGGGCTTGGTGGGGTCGTCGATCCGCTGAGGCAGAATGGCCATTGACCGCAGATCATCAGGGCAAATTCGCGCGATCCCGGAAGTGATGAGTTTTCTGATTGCTCGTGCGAGCGGGTGTGTCCATGAAGGATCGCGACGCCGCGAGCCGCGCGAAGCTGCGTGAACAGAAGAGCGCGATCTTCACCGAGAAATACGACGACTACCTGAAGCTCGGCGTCGAGGAGTGGAGAAAGAGCTACGCCGAACACGAGACGCTCGGGAAAAACGCCGTCCTCGTCGTGATGGTGGACGACACGCGCAACTGCGATGAGGTCGGCGCCTACTTGGAGAAGATCTGCCCTGAGCTCCAAGGCACGGTGCTCGTGATTCACACGAAGAACAACGGCGAGATCTCGGAAGCTGCATCGGGCAAGAACAAGGAGGAGTTAGAGAAGCTCCGCAGAGAAGCCAACGGCATCGACACCTTGGCGTCACCGTACAAGGCGATCGTGTCAGTGCTCATGTTGAAGGAAGGCTGGGACGTGCGCGACGTCACCACGATCGTCGGCCTCCGTGCCTACGCCGCCGAGAGCAACATCCTTCCTGAGCAGACACTCGGTCGCGGTCTGCGTCGCATGTACTTCGGCACTGATCAGCGCGAGACGGTTTCCGTCATGGGAACGCCTGCGTTCATGGAATTCGTCGAGTCGCTTCAGACCGAAGGTGTGAGCTTCGAACATTCGCCGATGAGCGAGGGCGCGGCGCGACAGGATTCGTTGATTGTCGAAGTCGACACGGACAATCCAGAGAAGGATCTCAACGCGCTCACGATCCAAGACAGCGGCTCGGCACGGATCGAAGATCGAACCCGCCTGCGCGAGATGCGGCCGTTCCGAACGGAGTCGCGTCCGTTTCTTGCGGCGAAGAAATCTCTGTTCAATCGCACGGTCGGCGAACCGAACGCGGGCGCGCTTGAGCTCTCGTTCGCTGCGTTCTTGCAGTCGGCTGATGACGTCGTTTCGTTCGCTAAGAACTATCTCGCAGTTGGCTTCAAGATTGATGACGCCAAGGCAGACGGGGATTTGTCGTCATACACGCCTGACTTCTTCGTCAAGACCACTGACGGAAACACTTGGATCGTCGAGATGAAAGGTCGCGAGGAGATCGATGTGCCACAGAAGATGGCTCGCCTTCGTCAAAGGTGCGCTGATGCCACAGCCGCGAGTGTTGACGAGGATGCCGTCGAATACCGCTTTGTCTTTGTTGACGAAGATGGCTTCGAACGCCACGCTCCCGGAACCTTTGCCGCTCTTGCCGCCAGCTTCACTGAATACCAAGCCTGACACGTGCCACGTCCATCCGACGAGTCGTACGAGCTGTTAGATTCGGAGAAGCGCGATCTCATCAAGCTGATCAACGAGGGAAAGCCTCTTCCTGAGCGATATTGTTTTCTGCTCTTCAAGGATAAGCGTGAAGTGGAACTGGTGTGGGCCGGAAAGACGCGCGAGGTGTGCACGGCAATTCTTCCGTTCCAGACGCTCGAACATATCGACGAGCCTCGGAAGGAAAAGCACGATGACGAGGAGTTCGCGTTCGATCCGCGCGGGCGTCAGCAGAAGGGCTGGACGAATAAGCTGATCTGGGGCGACAACAAACTCATTCTCTCGTCGCTCAAGTCAGGCGCGCTGCGGCAGCAGATCGAGGATGCCGGGGGACTGAAGCTCATCTGCATCGATCCGCCGTTTGATGTCGGCGCCGACTTCTCGATGGACATCGAGGTCGGCGGCGAGACGTTTCACAAAGAGGCGAACCTTCTTGAGCAGATCGCTGATCGCGACACGTGGGGGCGCGGGGCGGATTCGTTCTTGGCGATGATCCACGAGCGCCTCATGCTCATGCGCGACCTGATGCACGATGATGCAACCATTTACGTGCATTGCGATTGGCGGGTGAATGCGCTCATCCGCCTCGCTCTTGATGAAGTCTTTGGCCCTGATCACTTCGTCAATGATCTAGTTTGGAGTTACTTCGCGTTCAAACGAGAAACGTCGAGGAAGTTTCCTCAGAAGCACGATTCGATTATTTCCTATCGCAAGGGCGATAGGCCCGTTTGGCACACTCAGTTCAAGCCACACTCCGAAGAGTATTTGAAGCGATGGAAGAAGGACCCGAAGACCGGACGGCTGTATCGCGACGACGTCAATCCGACCGCAGGTGGAACGCGCATTATTTGGCTCGACGAAGTGGAGGGCGACATCGTTGATTCGTGTTGGACGGATATTCCTCCGGTGAACCCAGTGGCAGCGGAGCGAGTGGATTACCCAACTCAGAAACCGGAAGAGTTGCTTGAGCGCATCCTCAAAGCTAGTAGCGATGAAGGCGATCTTGTAGCTGACTTCTTCTGCGGGTCCGGCACTACCGCTGCGGTCGCTGAGAAACTCGGTCGCAAGTGGATCGCAACCAACCTCGACAAGTTCGCGATCCCCACGACGCGCAAACGCCTGATCGGCGTGCAGCGCGAACAGAAGGCTGCAGCCAAACCGTTCAGGGCATTCGAAGTGCTCAATCTCGGGCGCTACGAGCGTCACGCGTATCTCAATGTCGGTCCGCGACTCCTTGGCAAGCGCAAGGCTGCGGCGACCACTCGAAAGGAGCGCGAGTTTCGCGAGCTGATTCTTCGCGCATACTAGGCCCAGCCTCTTGAAGGTGACGCGTTCTTCCACGGCAAGAACGCGGGACGCCTCGTCGTGGTTGGTCCCATCAACTTCCCCGTTGGACGCGTGTTCGTCGAGGAGGTCGTCACCGAGTGTCGCAAGCGCGGAGCGACGCGGGCCGACGTGCTCGCCTTCGAATTTCAAATGGGTCTGTTCCCCGCCGTGCTCGATGAAGCGAAAGCGAAGGGCATCGACCTCGCTCCGAAAACGATTCCGCCCGAAGTGTTCGACAAGCGCGCCGTGGACAAGGGCCAGGTGTGCTTCGCAGATGTTAGTTACATCGAGGCGACGCCGCGATTCAATCCGAACGACAAGCTAACGCTATCGTTGGCGGTAGAGCTCACGGACTTTTCGGTTTATTACAGCCAAGGAATGCCGATGCGCTCGCTGCGGATCTCAAGGAAGGCAAGAGCGAGGTCGTCTGCGAGCAAGGCAAGCTCATCAAGGTGACGAAGGACAAGCAAGGTGTCGTGACGCGCGAGGTGTTCACGAGGAAGTGGACCGACTGGGTCGACTACTGGGCGGTCGACTTCAACTACGACAGCCGCAAGGAAATCATCCGCGTTGCGGAGAAGGTCGGAGCGAAGACTGATTCGGGCGGTGTCGTGAAAGCCGATGGCGAGTTCATCGTCTTCGAGGAGCGCTGGACCCACAGCTACATTTTCGAGAACGAATGGCAGAGTTTCCGAACGCGACAAAACCGCGAGCTCGAACTGAAGAGCGCGATGCACGAGTACGCGAAGCCCGGGCGCTATACGATCGCGGTAAAGGTGATCGACATCTTTGGCAATGACACGATGACGGTGATACCGATCAGCGTGGGGTGACGAACAATCGAATGATCCGACGGTCGGTTCAGCGACCAGAGCTGTGCAGCTGGAGACGCAGTCGGGCAGCAACTGGCACACTCGGTCGCAACCGACCTCACCATGTCTAGATCAGGGAGCGAACTTCAATGGATCGCGCGAAGGCTTTTGATCACTTCTACGATCAGTACAAGATTCAGGCGACAGAAGCCGACTATATCTATCGCCGCGCTGCCCTTTGGTTGTCCGCAGATGCGCTGATTGCTGCGGCCTTGACTGCTCTTGTCACGGGTGGGCCATCCCAGCGCTTCAGCGTTGACATGGGAGAGCCCGCCCCAGTAAGGGATCGGAATCATCACGGCTATTGCCCTCGGCCTCGCATTCGCATGCATGGCGGTCTCCCTGTTCCCGCGAAAATACGGGCAATTCTCTCTCCCTCACGAGATCCTGCAATTCAGAACCGCTTATCGGGGGGATCTGGAAAGGGCCGAGTATCCATGAACACCGCGACGCCGCAGAGTCGGAGACGATGTTTGAACAGCTCTCGAGTCTCCTCGCAGAGAAGACGATGAGAAATGCGGAGCTCAATGAGGCCAGACATCGAATGCTCGCGCGCTCCTCCATTTGTAGTTTTACCGCGTTGATAGGGCTTATGATTCTGCTCACTAGCGCAGTGGTGAGTTCCGCTCACTCGCAAGTCCTGGCCCTCCCTTCAACTCGAGCAACGCCAACGATGCCGAACCAGAACGATCGCCCGCCCGCGCCACCACCGTCCGCCCCACCTACTTCAGGAACGCAGACACGCGGAGGCGGAACACGGCCGCCAACTCCTAATCCGTCAAGTCCGCCGAAGTCAGGCACCATGACGAAAGGCGGATAGTCCGCGCGAGCGGCGCAACGTCTTCGCCAGTGAGCGCAACAGCCGATTTCGTATGCGCTCTCAGTACGTATCGCACTCCGGGGGTCATCGACAATGCCGCGGCTCGCGCCGCGAGTGCCGACGAACATCTTCCACATTACGCACTTCTCGAATCTCGCCAGCATCATCGGCGGCGGCGAGCTGTGGTGCGACGCACTGTGCACCGACGCGCGAACGACGCGCGGCGACGCTGGGCCTCGGAGCATCGCGCACGAGCACATTAAGCGCCGCCGCGCGCAGACTGTGGTACCCGTCTCTCCCCGCGGCACGCTCGCCGATTACGTCCCCTTCTACTTCGCTCCGCGATCGCCGATGCTGTTCGCAATCTCACGCGGGAGCGTCAGGGGTTATGACGAAGGGCAGGAACCGATCGTGCACTTGGTCTCGAATGTCGCCAGCGCGATGGCACTTCGCCGACCTTGGTGCTTCACCGATGGACACCTGGCAGTGACTATCTTGAGGTTCTTCACAACGATCGATGAGTTAGCTCGTCTGGATTGGAGCGTGATGAACGCGGAATATTGGAGCGACACGCCCGCCGATCCCGACAAGTGTCGCCGCCGGCAGGCCGAGTTTCTCGTGCACCAGCGATTCGAATGGCGATCAGTCACCGAGCTTGGCGTCCAATCAGCGGCGATGCGCCGTCGAATCGAAGATGCCCTTCGCGACAGCGCGCATCAGGCGCTCGTTTAGGTTCGCCCGCACTGGTACTATCGTTGACGAGGTCAGCGTGATCGAAGCAGGACATGGCAACCTCTTAGAAGCGAACGTCGAAGCCTTGGTCAACACGGTGAACACCGTGGGCGTGATGGGTCGCGGCATTGGTCTGCAATTCAAGAAGGCATTCCCAGAGAACTTCATCGCATACGAGCGCCTGCAAGCGCGA
>JAWXCC010000233.1:0-23465 GCA_034440475.1 Phycisphaerae bacterium
CACTGCGGCGCCGCAGTGATTCGCACACGGCACGGCCGAGGAAACCGGCGCCCCCGGTGACGACGATGCGTTGGTCCTTCAGGTTCATCGGGCTCAAGATAATCGTCGCGACCGTTTGAGATGATTTCGCGCGCCCCCGCGGCGTCTCGCTTCCGGTTCAGACGCAGTCGGAGGAGTATTTAGCAGCCCGAATGACTTTCGCCACGGGCTGCTAGCCAGCATCATCGGACGAACCAGCGGCGGGCCTGAGCACAGGCTGATAGGGCAGAGCGACTTTCATCAAGCTCCCGGGCGATGCTGCCGAAGTGAGCGTGGCCTCGACTCCTTTACGGTCCCGGCAGGCTCGGCTACCGTGCCCGGCTCGACACGGGCTGGCGCGCACCAGATCTCAAAGCGAGAGTTCGCCGACGACAAGGGCGGACGGCGCCGGAAAGAGGCGATCGCGGGCCGGTCTGCCACGCGAAAGGCGATTGGTCGAACTAGGTCGGGAGGGGCCGCGTTCTGAACTCCCCGACGTCGGCAACCAGAGATTTTGCGGAGAAACCATGCAGCGGGCACTTATCACCGGCATTACTGGGCAAGACGGTTCCTACCTCGCCGAGTTCCTTCTTGCGAAGGGCTACGAGGTGCATGGCATCATCCGCCGCTCGTCGAGCTTCAACACCAGCCGGATCGACCACATCTATCAGGACCCCCACGAACGGGGTGCTCGCCTGAAGCTCCACTACGGGGACCTGTCGGACGGCAACGGGCTCTCTCGGCTCATGCATGAACTCAAGCCGAGTGAGGTGTACAACCTCGGGGCGCAGAGCCACGTCCGCGTGTCGTTCGACCAGCCGATTTTCACGTGCGACGCCGACGCTCTCGGAACGCTCAAACTCCTCGAGGCGATTCGTTCGTATCAGGACGCGACGGGCTCAAAGGTGCGCTTCTACCAAGCGAGCTCAAGCGAGATGTTCGGCAAGGTGCAGGAAGTGCCGCAGAAGGAGACGACACCGTTCTATCCGCGGTCGCCCTACGGGTGCGCCAAGGTGTTTGCACACTGGATCACAGTGAACTACCGCGAGTCGTACGGGATGCACGCGAGTTGCGGCATCCTCTTCAACCACGAGAGCCCGCGTCGAGGAGAAACCTTCGTCACACGCAAGATCACCCGAGGCGTCGGGCGCATCAAGCTCGGACTCCAAAAGAAGCTGTACCTAGGCAACCTCGACGCGCTGCGCGATTGGGGCTTCGCGGGCGATTACGTCGAGGCGATGTGGAAGATGGTGCAGCAGCCCGAGGGCGACGACTACGTCATCGCGACGGGCAAGATGATCTCAGTCCGCGAATTCTGCGAACTCGCGTTCGGCCAAGTCGGACTCAACTACAAGGATTTCGTTGAGATCGATCCGCGCTATTTCCGACCCGCGGAAGTCGAACAACTTTTGGGCGACGCCTCAAAGGCTCGTCGGACGCTTGATTGGAATCCGACCACGACGGTCCAAGATCTCGCTCGCATGATGGTTGAGCACGATCTCGAACTCGCTCAGCGTGAACAGACGTTGCGGAATGCGGGCCACCAAATGCCTAGCTCGCTCGGGCACGACCAGTAACGACGAGCAATCGGACCCGGTGCGCCGCGTCGCACAGACTCAGGTGGGGTCGCGGCGCGGGATGTTCCTAGGTCGGGACCCCCGTCGCAGGTCGCAAGGATTCGCGAGACCCTACATCCCGGCCTCCAATCCGCGCTGTTTCTGCGTCTTCCCACCGAAACAGTCGCATCGCTTCAGCATGAATTCTAATCTTGACCTCGTTGCGTTCGGACAGTTCCGGACAGGAGGAGTAACCAATGCGCATTTCCAGTTCATCGCGACGAGTTGGTCTTCGAGTTGGCCTTGCCGCCCTCGTCCTGGCGGGCGTGACGGCGGGGCTCACTGCTAGCGCGTTGGGCGCGCCGCCGAACACCAAGTTCAAGAAGAAGGTGACGATCAAACCAGCGCCAGTCGCGCAAACTGCGGTGCCCAAAGCAGCTCAATCCGCTGCTCCGGCAGCTGCGTCGAGCGCGCCCGCGGCGACGAGCGGGATGTTTGAGGTCCTCGCGGACTCCTACCCGTCTATGGAGGGCGCGAACCAGTTCACGGCGCTCGGAGTCAAGAAGTACATGGTGGTCTACCCGTACTTTGACCCCGATGCGGGCACCACTGGGCTGGTCGACGCCGACAAGCTCATTGCGCATGTGAAGTCCCAGTTTGGCAACAACCCCCAGGGTTGGGGCATGCTCGACTACGAGGGAGCCTTCTTTGTCAACATCCTCAAGGGCCCAGGCAACTCGGACTACGAGAAGACAGTGAGTTCGATGGTCGCCGCCATCAAGAAGGTGAAGGCAGCGTTCCCCAACGTCAAGTGGACCTACTACGGCATGCCGTACGCGGACTACTGGATCAAGAACTGGTGGGATTGGCAGAACGCTCCGGACGTCGAACGAGCTGGCGAGATCGACCGGCAGGCGAAAAACTTTGGTCCGATCATCAAGGAAGTCGACTGGGTTGCCCCATGTTTTTATGACAACTCTGTGTATTCGAAGCGTACGCCAGACCAGCGCCCAGCCGAGATCATCCGCGAAAAGCAATCGCGTATCGCTCGCATCACGGTCACTCGTGAGATCTTCAAGCGCTTGAATATTCCGGCGAAGCCGATCATCCCCGTCGTGTGTCTGCACTACTCACCGGGTGGGAACGGCGTTGAGCATGAGATGATCCCGGTTGATGAGTTGCTCATGGATCAGATCACGCCAACGCTCGCGGGGGGCGCCGACGGCATAGCCCTCTGGGGTGCTCACGACTCCTACCTAGGCTTGGCAACGAGCCCGAACGGGAACGGTTGGGCCGAGGGCGCTCAGGTCGCGCTGCGCGCCGCTTGGACAAAGTCTTTGCTCAACGGACAGGTGCCCTCTAACTGGACCGCAGCGCCAGTGAAGAAGCAGCTCTCCGACAAGCTTCAAGCCCACGTCCTGAGCGCGGTGACGAAGATCCGCGAGGCTGCGGTGACGAACGGCCGAACCGTTGGCGGACCACCCCCGCAGGCGACGGCCGGGGTGACCAAGCAGTGATCGCTTAGCAACCCGAACGAAGGAGTTTTCGACTGGGCCGCATTGACTTGCGGCCCAGTCTCGTTTTTGGCCCTCGCGCGTCCGCGGAGGAAACACGAACGGAGCGGTAGATCTCCCGATAACTCGCTCAGAATCGGGGACAATTCTGCCGACAACAGAAACTGAGGTGCGCGATCCGGGAAGTGCCCTGCTCCGTACCATGGCCCCGATTTCCTTCCCTCATCGCTTCGCGATCCGGCTCGCACGCTTAGCGTCCAGATCGCAGGTTTCGCACCGAATGCTTCCAGTCGTCTCTCTCAGCGCCATCGGAATCCTAATGCTGATCGGGTGCTTGCGCCCGCTCTGGGCGTTGGCGATCGTGATGGCGATGTTTCCGATTGAGCAGTGTCTCCAAGCGAACGCAGCAATTTTTATCCAACAGAGCACCCTCACGAATCTGTTGGTCACCTGCATCGTGACCGTCGGGATCATTCGACTATCCATCGCGAAGAAGCTCGTGCTGCGGCACTGGATTCACCCGGTGCTCATCTGCATAACTCTACTTCTCGGATACGCCGCGGTCTCGTACTTCTGGACGTTCTCACCTGAGTGGCTCGCCGACTACATTCGGAAGACGCTCCCGTACCTGTTTCTCGTTGTCATTATCTCGCCGCTTCTCATATCGAGCGTCGACGACCTGCGCGAGTTGCGCACCGCAGTCATGGTGGTTGGATCAGTAGTTTCGATCCTGCTTATCGCGAACCCCAATTTCAAGCTCAGCGCCGGGCGCTACGTCCTGTCGCTTGATGCGGCGACAGTCAGCAATCCACTTGTCATCGGATCGCTGGGCGGGATGTTAGTCTTGGCGGCAGTGCTGGTGCCGCCGCCCGATGGGGTTCGGCGCTTCCCGCTCGTTCGTGTCGCCGCGTTCATCGCGGGTCTCGGACTGGGGTTCCTCTCTGGATCGCGCGGTCAAGTGTTATTCGCCCTCGTTTGCGCGGTGGTTTTCTATCCAATGGCACGCCGTCTGAGGAGTTGGGGTAGCTTCGCAGGTCTCGTGGCCGCCGTCGTCGTTGTCGGATTCGGCGTGATGGGAGTGGCGTCGTTCTTCGTCAGCTCTGAGAACGAGTCGCGCTGGACCTCGGAGGCCTTGGTGTACGGCGGCGAGGGGCGCTGGGAAAACACAGTTGACCTCGCCAACGCCTATTTCGCGCGACCCGCGTATTGGCCTGTTGGACTCGGATGTCTCGCCTTCCACGATCTTCCAACCAGATCCGGAGACCCGTACACCCACGTACTCGTTGCCGACCTCATCTTCGAGCTCGGCATTCCCGGAGCGACCCTCGGCCTCATCATTGTCGTGATGGGCACCGTGTTTGGGACTCGTCTCTTCCGAATGGTGGCAGGCGATCCAAAGCGGCGGGCTGACGTCGCGTTTCTGTTGGCGTACGCGACGTACCAGTTCCTGCTCGCGAACAAGGCCGGTCAGCTCTGGGGGTTGACGGACCTCTTCATGATCGCGTGTCTCGTGTCGCGGGTATCGCTTCTTGAGCGCGATCGACAAGTATTGGCCGCCGCGTCGGATCCGCTACTCGACGATTCAACAGATGTCGCCGACGAGGACACCGCCGACGATTACCCTCGTGGACGGCTCGTGACAGCGTGACGCCCGCTGCCATGGCACTTGAATCATTGAAGCGCGTCGGCGTTCAGCACGATGGGCGACCTCAATCCGTATGGATCGTGCAGCGATGTCTTGCGCACTATCGGATACCGGTCTTCGACCGTCTCGACACACGACTCCGCGAGCGCGGCTGTCAGCTCAAGGTTGTTTTCGATCCAGACCGACTCGAGGGAAACCCCGATACCAGTCGCCCGTACCTTTCGGGAACGCAGCCGTGCATCGAATCGCGATTGCTCGGTGTGATTCGTTGGTCGCAGCCCGGGCTTCTTGAGTGCATTCGGACAGAACGGCCAGTCGCGGTCTTTGTCGAGGGAACGCCGCGAATGACGGCGAGCCTCCGCGTCCCCGGCACATGCCGCGCGATCGGTGCTGCCAGCTTCCTCTGGACGAAGGGGCATCGTGAGTTGGGCCGCACTGGCGGACCCGCGATAGATCTCTTTCGAGCAGCGTTCGCCAAGAGGTTCTCAGGAATCGTTTGTTATGCCAAGAGCTCTCGTGACGATCTGATTCGAATCGGAGTGCCCGCCGGGCGCATCAGCGTTGCACCGAACGCAGTCGATACCACTCGGGTCTTCGAACGATGGGCCGAATTCGCGGCTGCCGCCCATGACTTAGTGCGTCGCGAGGGTCTCGAAGGAAAACGGATCATCCTCTACTGCAGCACGATGTACGACAAGAAGCGACAAGGTGACCTGCTTGATGCGTGGCCGGCGCTCCGCGACGAATTCCACGATGCGGTGCTCGTCTTTGTGGGGGGGGGCGAGAAACTCGACGAAGTGCGTGCGCGGGCCAAGATGATCGACGAGAAGGGTATTCGTGTGGTCGGAAGGGTTGCAGAAGGCGTCGACTATCACTGGATCGGTGCGTGTGCGGTCTCCGTCATGTGTGGTGGCCTCGGACTCGCGATCCAGCAATCGTTGGCTTTCGCCAAACCAATGGTGGTCGCCGACGAGGCGGGCGCCGACGGCGAAATCGTTGAAGATGGTGTGACCGGTTGGCGGTATCCGCGTGGCGATGTCGCCGCTCTTGCGTCAACCATCGGCGGAGTGTTGCGCGATCCTCTAGGTGCAACCCGTATCGCGAGGCAAGGGCAAGATCGAGTGAAGAACGAAGTCAATCTCGACCGCATGGTTGATGGCTTCATGTCTGCACTCGAAAACGCGGGTGTCATAGCAGCTCGTGCTGAAGCAAAGTAAGGAAATCTGACATGCGCATCAGCGTATTTGGGCTCGGATATGTCGGTGCTGTCTCGTGCGGCTGCCTTGCAGCGCTCGGACATCACGTCATCGGCGTCGATGTCGTCGCGGACAAAGTCGCCCGCATTGGTCGAGGTGAGAGCCCGATTATCGAGGACGGCATCGGACCCATTCTCAAGAAGGCGGTCAACGACAAGCGGCTGACCGCGACGACCGACGTCGCAATGGCGGTGGGCGGTTCAGATGCCGCACTCGTGTGCGTCGGTACGCCGAGTGCCGTCTCGGGCGGTGTCGACGCCACGTTCCTTGAGCGCGTCTGCCGACAGATTGGCGAGGCTGCCAAGGCGCAGAAGCGCGAGTTCTACTGCGTACTCAGCCGTTCAACATCGCTTCCAGCGGTGCATACATCGCTGATGAGAATCCTCGAGGATGCCAGCGGCTCAAAGCTCGGCGATCGGATCGGGTACGTATGCCATCCGGAGTTCCTCCGCGAGGGCGTTGCTGTTCACGACTTCTACCACCCACCAAAGATTGTTTTCGGTCCGACCGATCCGAAAAGCAGTGCGCTGTGTCGTCAGCTCTATCCGGGTGTCGAGGCCGAGTCGTACTTCGTCGCGCCCGAGATTGCGGCGATGGTGAAGTACGCGGACAACTGCTTCCACGCGCTCAAGGTCACGTTTGCAAACGAGATCGGGCTCATCTGCAAGTCTCTCGGCATCGACTCGCATGGTGTCATGGACATCTTCTGCAAAGATCGCAAACTCAACATCAGCGACAAGTACTTGAAGCCCGGTAATCCGTTCGGCGGCTCATGTCTGGCCAAAGACCTGCGCGGCATTCTTGACGCATCGCGCGCGACGGCGACGCCACTTCCGATGCTCGCTGGCGCGCTTGACTCCAATCGCGTTCAAGTCGAACGTCTTGTGAGACGCATCGTGAGCGCGTCGGGCCGCTCCCCGGTTGGACTCGTCGGGCTTGCGTTCAAGGAAGGCACCGACGATGTGCGTGAGTCACCAATGGTGTATCTCGTCGAACAGCTCTTGGGTAAAGGCGTACCCGTAAAGATCTATGACGAGCATCTCGCGGTGCAAGGCTTGGTTGGAAGCAACAAGAGCTTTGCGCTCGAGAGCATCCCCCACCTCGCAGATCTTCTCTCCAATGACCTTGCAGGCGTTGTTACAAGCGCGATGACAATTGTTGTCAACCATCGTCTCGATGCGAGGCGATGGAGCGCTGCGGGTATTACGCCGAAACATCGCGTTCTTGATCTGATCAATATTCCTGAGCTGCGTGGGTACACGGGCTATGACGGGTTGTACTGGTAAATGTGCGGCATCTTTGGAATCATCAGACGCGACGGCCTCGGCCCCGAGGATGACGGACTACTGCGCCGGCTCGCCGACGCACTCGTTCACCGCGGCCCTGATGGCGAGGGCTTCCATCGCGACACACATGTGGCGATCGGTATGCGCCGCCTCGCGATCATTGATCTGAACGGCGGATGGCAGCCGCTCTTGAACGAGACGGGCGATATCGCGCTCGTCGCGAATGGTGAGATCTACAACTACATCGAGCTACGAAAAGAGCTGGAATCGCGGGGCCATGAGTTTCGGACGGGCAGCGACTGCGAGACGATCGCGCACCTGTACGAAGAGCACGGTGCCGAGTGCATCCACAAGCTGCGAGGCATGTTTGCATTTGCGCTTTGGGACAAACGAAAGCAAACCCTGCTCATCGCGCGCGACCGCATGGGCGAGAAGCCGATGTACGTCGCAACACCCAATTCGGGGCGAATCGTGTTTGCGTCGGAGCTGGGAGCGCTCGTCGGTGCCGGCGCGGTGCCGTTCGAACTCAACGAAGACGCGATCAAGCTCTACTACTACTACGGCTATGTGCCCGAGCCGATGGTGCCCGTTCGCAACGTTCGCAAGCTGCCAGCTGGGCACTTGCTTATCGTTCGCTTTGATCCGTA
This sequence comes from Phycisphaerae bacterium, assembly GCA_034440475.1. Classification (GTDB taxonomy): domain Bacteria; phylum Planctomycetota; class Phycisphaerae; order Phycisphaerales; family SM1A02; genus JAEUIT01. The sequence goes on from JAWXCC010000233.1 coordinate 7,923, forward strand.
TTCCATCGAGGAGCGACGGTACTGGAACATGGAGGACGCGCCACCGATCGAGAGCGATCCGGTAGAGACGGTCCGAGCACGGCTCGACGAGATTGGCGAGCTCATCATTCGCTCCGACGTGCCAGTTGGTGTCGCACTCTCTGGCGGTGTGGACTCGAGCGCCATCGCCGCGCTCGCCGCGCGGAAGTATGCGAAGGGTCAAATCCAGGCGTTCACGATCGGCTATCCGGGGCGGCCGTGGCAGGATGAGCGTTCTCTTGCGAAGGAGCTCACTGACCATCTGAAGATCCCGCTGCACACGATGGAGCTGTCCGTCGAAGAAGTCTTGCGCAGCTATCCCGAAGTGTGCTTTCGACGCGACGATCCGATCGCCGACATCTCCGGACCGAGTTACCTCGCGGTCATGCGACTTGCGCGGAGCAAGGGTGTGCCCGTCATGCTGATGGGACAGGGCGGCGACGAGTTGTTCTGGGGTTATCCCTGGGTGACGCGCTCGGTGTTTGAGAGTGAGCGCAAAAGAAAGCAGCGGGCTGGCGCGGCGGGACTTGGCTCGTACCTCTCCTTCCGCAAGCCGCCGATCTCGTACGTCCACGGCGTGAAATGGCTGCGGGACGGCGGCGGGATGCTCGATGGGCTGCGTCGATGGAAAGAGGATCGGGCAAGCGATCCGGATCGTCTCGTCTTCTACGATCGCGCGACGAACTATCAAATCGCCGAGGCGCTCTTACCCAGCGCTGCGACCCCGGGCTTCATGGAGCGTACGAATCGCGTCGACCCTGCCGCGCTCTTTACGGGTCGCGCGCTATGGGATCGGGTCGACATCTCGGTCACGCGACTCATTTGCGACACCTATCTTCTCTGTAATGGCATCAATCAAGGCGACCGCCTCAGCATGGCGGCGTCTGTCGAGGCGCGTCTCCCGCTTGTGGACTACCGACTTGTCGAGACCGTGATCGGCTTGCGGAAGGCGCATCCGGATCATGCGCTACCCCCAAAGGCATGGCTCATTGGTGCTGTGCGCGACCTCGTACCGCCTTTTGTTTTTGAGCGTCGCAAGCGCGGCTTCTCGCCGCCCTGGCGTGAGTGGGCCAAGTCACTGTTCGCTGAGTACGGCAAAGATCTCGCCGACGGCGTCCTCGCGTCGCGCGGCGCAGCACGCCGCGAGTCGCTCGACGCAATGTCGCGCGGTGTCTCGTCGATCGGTACTCCGCAGCCACTCGCGACCGAGACGCTCATGCTCGAACAGTGGTGCCGCGGCATGGTTGCTGCGGCGAAGCGTGGGGCCACCCGCGAGCCGTTAGCGAGATGACGAGCAGCACCATCGAACCACAAGCGCACGAGACTCCCCACACTGAGGCCAGCTTGCACCGCTCGGCCCGCCGCGGCTCGGCGCTCGCCCTCGTTCAAACAATCGCGGGGAAGGCTACGTCGATCGCGGCGCAGTTAGCGCTCGCTTGGTTTCTTATGCCCGCCGACTCTGGTCTGGCGAGTATTGCGACGAGCATCAACGGGCTTCTCATTTTCTTCAACCCACTCGCGATGAGCGACGTCCTCCTTGCGCGGCGCGCGGAGTTCGAGCGTGACGCAGCAGCCGGATTCTGGGTGTCGATGCTGCTGGCGGCGGTAACCACGCTATTCCTTCTTGGCGTGGCAGTGCCATTCGAAGACTGGACCGGGAAAACTGGACTCGGCGCCGTACTCGCTGTCTTGGCGTTCCGCCCGATCCTCTCCGCGCTGCAGATCGTTCCCTACACGGTTCTTCGCACCGGACTGCGCTTCGGATCGTTAGCTCGCACGAGTGTCAACGTCGCAGTTGGATCAATGCTGCTCGCGGTCGGGCTCGGGGCGAGTGGCGCTGGCCCGTACGCGATTGTTGTCCCACCAATCGCCGCGATCGCTGTCTCGGCGGCGCTCTATGCGCGGGCCGCTCGTCCGTTCCCTTCTCTTGCATTCCGACTCGACGGAGCGAGACCGCTTCTTCGGCAATACACCGACGCGTCGCTCGGCCAGTACGCCCATACGATCTCCCTTTTTGTCGACTATTTGACACTCGGATTTTTCGCGACGACTGCAGAAGCTGGCTATTACTTTCTTGCGTTCAATCTGTCGATTCAGATCAACGCGGCGCTGGCATACAACATCAGCCTCGCGCTCCAGCCGGTTTTCACCCACCTCGCCCACGATCCTCCAGCGCAACTGCGCTCGTTCCTCCGGAACACGACTGGGATTGGGGTGTTCACGACGCCCATCTGCGCACTGCAGGGCGTGCTTGCGATTCCAATCATGCACCTGCTCTTCCCAGAACGCTGGTGGCCCGCAGCTCCGCTCGTGGCGGTCTTGTCAGCGGGACAACTGTTCTGGTTTTCGATGGGGTGCTCGGCATCGCTTCTGAAAGCGCAAGGACGATTCAGCACATACTCACGTTGGCAGGCCGTGCAATCAGGACTACTGGTACCAGCGGTTGTTCTTGCTGCGTGGGCCGGCGGACCATGGCTTGAGTCGCGATTCGACATCGAGAACGGCCGCGCGATGGCTGTCGCGATCGTCATCTCGTTGCAAGTAATGATCTCCGGGCCAATCGGTTCGTGGCTTGCGGTGCGCGGTTGCGGCGGGCGCAAACGTGACGTGCTCATTCTCTACGCGCAGCCGATCGGTGCGGCGCTCGTGGCGTCAGCCGCTTCCTGGCCACTCACACTGCTGTTTGGTTCCGGTCGGGGAGCATCGTTTGTCGCATGCGCGGTTGTCACCACTGTGTTTGCGATCATCTATCTCTTAACACTTCGATTCATCTCGCGGCAGCTCTACGACGCGATCATGAACAATGGTCGTAACACGATCGCTCGCGCACTCGGTCGCTCGGTCGCAGTACCCGGAGGACCGGCAGTATGAAGATTGTCCACGTCCTCGACACGCTTGATCCCAGGGACGGTGGACCGCCGCAGGTGGCGATGCGCCAAGCGTCGGCGCTCGCCGCACTCGGTCATGACGTCGCCATCTTGCACTGCAAGCCAACGCCCGATCGCGTCGAGCACGTTCGATCGACGATCGACGGGGTACCGGGCTACGAGCGCGTCACTATTCTTGAGTTGCCGCCGGAGCACATTCATCGCTTCCTCGGACGCGCTCATCCGGCAAGTCTCGAATGCCTGCGCGGCGCCGAATGGCTTCAACTTCATCAGATTTGGCACCCAATGCTCCGCGCTGTCGCGCGGTGGGCTCGCGAGAACGAGGTGCCCTACTCCATGCGTCCGGCCGGATCTCTCTCGCGCTGGATGTTGGAGCAGAAGCGCTGGAAGAAGAAGGTCGGACTTGCATTGGGTTATCGCCGGATGATCGACGGCGCGCAATTTCTGCAAGCGCTGAACAAGGATGAGGCGCATGCGATCTCGATCTTCAAGCCGCGCCCGCCGATTGAGACGGTCTCGAATGGCATCTTTCCCGAAGAAATTGCTCCGCTGCCGCCGGGCGGTGTCTTTCGCGCGCAGCATGAGCGCCTTGCATCGCGCCGTTACGTGGTCTCGGTCGGGCGCCTGCACTACAGCAAAGGCTATGACGTGCTCGTCCCCGCATTTGCTCGCGTGGCGCGCGAGGTTTCGGACGTCGATCTCGTCCTCATCGGCCCGGACGGCGGGAAGAAGTCCGATCTCGAAGCGATAGCGAAAACCTTGGGCATCGCCGAGCGGGTGCATCTTGTCGGCCCGGTGTATGGCCGGAACAAGTTTGCCGCGCTCGTCGATGCGGCGTGCTTCTGTCTGCCGAGTCGTCACGAAGCGTTCTCGAACGCAATCACCGAAGCGTTAGCGTGCGGATTGCCATGCGTGATCAGTCCTGGTGCGCACTTTCCCGAAGTCGCCGAGGTCGGTGCTGGCATGATCGTAGAAATCGAGGAGGTTGCGATCGCTGCAGCTCTGTTGTCGATCCTGCGCGATCAAGGTCGCGCACAAACGATGGGCGAGCGCGGACGTCTATTGGCGCATTCGTACTTGTGGCCGGAGATCGCCGAGCGGCTCGCCTCTTTGTTCCGTCGCTATCGCGCCGAACGTCGCTCATCGTGACGATGCCCGTCAGGAGCGCCGCGGGTGCGCTTGGTAGCACTCCGCGAGGCGGCGAGCGCTCTTCTCCCAAGAGAGTTCACGCAACACCCGATCTTGCAGGCGCGAGTCTTTTGGGCGCTCCCATGCGCGGCGCGTGGCTTCGCGAATGTCATTCACGTCGAGCGGGTTGACATACTCGGCGAGGTCGAGGTAGTAATCGGGTGGTCCGCCGTTTCGCGTCACAACAATCTTCGCACCTTGAGACGCTGCCTCAAGCCCCACGAGCCCGGTGCCTTCGTTCAACGACGGCAGACAAAAGACATCGCACGCTGAATAGGTTGAGCGAAGCGTTTCGTCATCAAGGTGCCCCAGCAGGCGCACTTGGGGATAGGCCCGAGCAAGCGAGCGCAGCCGCTCAAGTTCCGCGCCTTCTGCTGCCGCGCCTGCGATGACAATGGGGTAGCCAAGTGGTCCGATTGCTTCGACCATTCGTACGACGTTCTTGCGCTCTTGCGTATACGAGGACACGTGAAAGACGAATCGCTCAGGAAGCCCGAGCGACGCGCGTGCGAGATCCGGCCGAGTAGGCGGCGGAGGCTCCATGCCGTTGAGCACGATCTCGACCCGGCCGGGATCGATCCCGAGGCCGCGCACGATTCGGTCGCGCTCATGCGTTGAACGCACGACGACGAGTTCGCTGCCCAGAGCATTCGCGCGCATAACGCCTGGAACCGTCAGAAATCGAGAATGGCGCGAACCGAGCCAACTCGCAATGCGATATCGCCAGTTCGACTCCATCGAATCAATCATGGGCGCGTAGACCAACGCCGCTTTGAAGAACGCCCGATACGTCTCGACACCGTGGGTGAGTGGACCGCCGAGAAAGAACTGGATCACGTCGAGGCGATCGAGCGGCGCGGGCTCCCAAGGATTGAGTTCGAGTACATCGTGTCCGAGTTCGCGGAGTGCCGCAGCTTGCTTCCACGCCTGCACCCGAACACCCTGCGTCGCGCGCGAGAGTGCGTAGGTTCCTGGCAGTAAGAATCCGATCCGCATCTCGCCATTGTGCTGTGCGTCACTCGAATATGCGACCTCATGTCCATCATGGCTCGGTGCGCATCTGACCGTCCGAATCACTCGCTTGTGCGTTGAGAGCACGGACTGTTAGAGTTCCATCACCTCCGGGGCATCTTCCGATCACACCTGACGAAGCCAGCGTCGACGCGCGAACCGATTCGAAAGTGCCGGCTCTTGGCCGCGCCGCGAAAATCGGATCGGCTTGGGCCCTGCTCCAGTCGTTTTCGAGCAAGCTCGCTTCGCTGGCTGCCCAAGTGCTGCTCGCGCGGCTTCTGCTGCCAGCTGAGATGGGCCTCGCTGGCAAAGCTCTGAGCGTTCACGGACTGTTTCTCTTCTTCAACCCCGCGATCATGGGTGACGTGCTCATTCAGCGGAAGGCGACGCTCGACCGCGATGCACGTCCTGCCTTCTGGATCGTTCTCGCCCTCTCGCTCGTGACGGGCGCAGCGATCCTCGCGAGCGGCCCGATCTTCGCCACTTGGTATGGCGATTCGGTGATGATCGGGCTCCTCGCGGTGCTCGCGCTGCGCCCACTCGGACTCGCGCTTCAGGCGGTGCCGACGGCGCGGCTACGTCTCGGTTTCCGCTTCGGCGCGATCTCCAGTTGGTCGATTTGGATGGCAGTCGGCACCGCAGCGCTGACCGTCCTCCTCGCTTGGTTCGGTTGGGGTCCATATGCGATCACCGTGCCAGCCGTCGCGCTGCTCTTCGTGATGGCGGCTGCGTACCAACGGCTCGCTCCGACCGGTGTCGGACTAACACCGTCGTTCATCGGCGGCAAACCGATATTACGCGAGTGGACAACGTTGTGTAGCGGTCAGTATGCCCACACGGTCTCGTTGTACGTCGACTATCTCATCCTTGGTTTCTTCGCGACTGACGCCGAAGTCGGTTTCTACTTCTTCGCGTTCAACCTCTCGGGCCAGCTCAACGGGATCATCGTCTACAACATCAGCCTCGTCTTGCAGCCAGTATTTGCGATGTTGCGCGACGATCCGGTGCGGCAGGTGCGAGCGTTCCTTCGTGCGGTTTCGACAATCTCGGCGGTGAGCATGCCGCTTTGTCTTGTCCAGGCGGCGCTCGCAGAACCAGGTCTGCGACTCATCTTTGGCGAACGCTGGATGCCAGCTGCGACAATGCTCACGTTGCTGAGCGTGGCTCAAGCATTCGCGTTTCCAATTGGCCCGACGACCGCCCTCCTCAAGAGCCAACAGCGATTCCGGGCTTACTTCGTGTGGCAAGCGATTCAGACGGCGCTCATGATTCCAACCATCGCAATTGCGGCGTGGTGGGGCACGCGCGATGGGAGTGCGACGAACACCGCGGGAAACCTCGTGGCCTGTGTGATCTTGGTGCAGTTCATGCTGAGCGCGCCGCTCGGGCTTTGGTATGCGATCCGTGTCGGCGAAGGTACGTTTCGAGACGCGATGCGCCCATTCACGCGGCCCTTCCTCGCGAGCGTCGTCGTCATCGCGCCGCTTTGGTGGGCCAGTTGGGCGCTGCCGACGACCATCGCGTGGGATGTGGCGCGCCTTGGGGTGATCCCACTCGTCACGCTCTTGGTCTACCCATTCGCGCTGCGCTTCGTCGACCGTGATGTGTACGACACACTTCGTGAGAACCTCGGATCGGCGTTTCGGCGACTTGGGCGCAGCAAGCGTCGCACATCGCTCTAACCGCTCGTATGAAGCGGTTTCGCTCAGCGCACGCCGGTGACAGCGGCGACGATCGCGGCGACCATTCCGTCCATGTTCCAGCCACCTTCGCGCTCGACCGTAGCGAGAGCGGCCGCGCCGACGCCAGCGCGCAGAGATACATCAGTGAGCAATGGAACAATCTTCGATGCAAGATCACTTAGATCACCATCGCGGTAGAGGAAACCATTCACGCGGTCGTCGAGCGCTTCGATCTCGGGTCCGTGCGGTAGTCGCTTGTCGCTCGTTACCACCGGAAGCCCGAAGCCGAACGCGTGCAAGAGGCTCAGTCCGATCGCGCCTGGCTGGACCAAGCACGCGGCGCCAAGCATCCACGGCGCGAGCGAGTCTTCGTCATAGAGCGGGCCTTCGAAGCGCACTGGAAGGTCTCGGCGGCGCGCCCGCGCTTCAAGCGAGTCGCGTTCTGGCCCGGCGCCAACAATGACGAGCCGCACGTCGGGCACTGAGCGGCGCACGAGTGCGACTGCGTCGATGAGCCGGTCCGCGCGCTTCTCGGGCTCGAGTCGCGAGACGAAGAGGACGATGCGTCCGCGCACGCATTCGCGCTCGGTAAGAAACGCATCGATTCGAGCGGTGTTCCACTTCGATCTTGCGAGAACAATCGGCGCCTGATCGAGCGAATTCCGAGCAACGAAAACCCGTTCGCGCGGCATGCCTTCGCTGACGAGTTGCTTGGCGAGTTCCGGCGAATAGAGCAAGCACGCGTCGGCGCGGCGCGCGAGTGCGTTGCGAACGCGGCGGCGCCACGGCGACTCACGCTTGCCGATGCCGTGCCCCCAAAGGACTGTCCGAACGCCAAGACGTCGAGCCTTGGTCAGGGCTGGGCCGAGCTGTAAGCATCGCGAGTTCCAAGGCATGACCACCGTATCGACGCCGCGTTCGATTGCGCGAAGCAGCGCTGGCTGCCACGCGAACGGGCCGAAGTGTCGAAACGGCGCGTGCACACATCGAAAGAGGTCGCTTCCGCCTGCGCCGGTCAGGCTGCTGTGTTCCCATTGCAGATCCGCCCACACTTCAAGCTCAAGTTCCGGCTTGCGTGCGAGCGCAGCGAACACGGGTTCGCGGTAGCTCGGAATAAGTGGTTGGACGATGCGCACGCGCGTTGGCATTGATCACTCGGCCTCGACCGCGCCAGCGGCCTCAAGAGTCGACTGCGCGATCAACGTCCAGTCGAAGCGGCGTCGCACGCACGCTAACGCTTGTATGGACAAAGTGCTGCGCAGCGATACATCTCGATCGAAGCGATGAAGTGCTGCGGCAAACTCTCCGGCCTCGTCGGCCACGACAACGACGCCATCATCTTCACCTTGGACGGGTAACAGGCAACGATGACTGATCACTGCGGGCGTGCCGACAGCCATCGACTCGACGACTGCTAACCCGAAGCCCTCATAGCGCGGACGGTGAACGAACGCGAGCGCCTCGCGGAGTGCCGCGAACTTGCGATTGTCATAGAGAGCACCGGCGAGATGCACGTGGCCGAGCAGTGGGCTGCACGCCGCCGCTACTTCGATCGATGCTCGCTCACCCCAGTCGGGACCGACGAGGACGAGATCGGCGCCACCGCCGAGTGTGCGGTACGCGGCGTAGGCATCAAGGAGAAGGTCAAGTCCCTTCACGTGATCGAGGCGCCCAACGAAAACAAAATACGGACGATCGCCGAGCGCTGGCATCGATTCGCGGAACGCGTTCGGTGCCGATGCGGGAAGCGATGCAACATCGACGCCGTTAGGCAGCACCATCGCGACGCGAGCGCTCACGATCCGATCAGTTTCGCGAGCCTCTTCATCATTGAGGCACAAAACGCGCCGCGCGTCGCGCAGCATGCCTCGCCAACCGAGCGCGAGTGCGAGTTGTTTTCTTGCACGCTTCTCCGTCATGCAATCGGGATGCAGCGCGCCGTGCGAGCTGACGAGATAGGGCGATCGTGCTCGCCGCGCCGCGCGACTTGCGGCGAGCACAATCGGATTCCAGATCCCGTGCAAATGCAGGAGATCGAAAGTGGCGCGAAGCGCGGACGAGCGCTCACCGAGATCGGAGAACAGCGCCTTCAGAAGTGTTTGCTGTGCGACGCGTTCGACGTGGACGAGATCGCCGCCGCGCATCGACCGCACGAGCGCATCCGATGCGTCGGCTTGTGAACCCTCTCCCTCGCAGACGATCGTGACATCGTGACCAAGGCGCGCCTGCGCAGCGGCCAGCGCGGCGCACACCACCGGTGGTCCGCCGCGGTCGGGGTGCATTCCTTCGATCACGTGAACGAGCCGCATGCGGGCGGCTGCCCGCTAGGCGAGCACGATCCGCCCCTCCATCTCGCGATGGAACGGGCGCAGCGCATCGCGACTGTCGACGACGAGCCGTGAGTGTTTCGCGATCATGCTCCAATCGAATGCCGCGTGATTCGTCGAGACAAGGACACAGTCGTAGCTCTTCAACGACTCCGGCGTCACCGGCACACTCTTCATCTGGAGATCGTGCTTGCGGCCAGCCCAAGTCATCGGGCAGTGTGGATCGCTGTAGTCGACCGTCGCGCCTCGATGCTTCAAGATCTCAATGAGCTCGAAGGATGGGCTTTCGCGGACGTCGTCGATGTCAGGCTTGTACGCGAGTCCGAGCACAAGAATCTTCGATCCCTTGATCGACTTGGATCGGTCATTAAGCGCCTCGGCAACGCGATCGACGACGTAGTACGGCATCGACGTGTTGATCTCGCCCGCGAGCTCGATGAAGCGCGTGCTCTTGCCGACTTCCTTCGCCTTCCACGTCAGATAGAAGGGATCGATCGGAATGCAGTGGCCACCGAGACCGGGCCCCGGATAGAAGGGCATGAACCCGAACGGCTTGGTGCTGGCGGCGCGGACGACTTCCCAGACATCGATTCCCATCGGTGTGAGAACGGTCTTCAGCTCGTTCACCATGGCGATGTTGACGCAGCGGAAAATGTTCTCAAGGAGCTTCGCACTCTCTGCCACTTCCGCGCTCGAGACCGGCACCACTTCTTTGACACCCTTGCGATAGACGCTGGCTGCGAGCTCGGTTGAGACCTCGTCGAGTCCGCCTACGAGTTTCGGGATGGTTGAAGTGCTGTGCGACTTGCGACCCGGATCTTCGCGCTCAGGACTGAACGCGCCGAAGATGTCGCGTCCGAGTTGAAGCGATTTCCCCTTCTCGCCCGCGGCCGCGAAGACTGCTGGCATCATGTCGTCGCGAGTTGTTCCGGGGTAGGTTGTCGACTCGAGCACGATGAGTTGGCCAGCCCGAAGCGTCTTGCCGATCGCCTCTGCGGTCTGAAGGATGTACGAGATGTCGGGTTCTTGATGGCGGCCGAGCGGCGTCGGCACGGCAACGATGATGACGTCGGCTTCACCGAGACGCGAGAAATCGGTCGTCGCTTCGAAGCGGTCGCTGTCTGCCAGCGAGATGACCATCTCGTCACCCAAGTGCTTGAGATAGTTCTCTTTGCGGGCGATGCAGTCGATCTTCTTCTTGTCGATGTCGAACCCGAGCACCGGCAGACCACCCTTGTGCAGCGCGTGCGCGAGCGGTAGCCCAACGTAGCCGAGTCCGATGACACCGACCGTGGCGCGATTGGTCTTGATCAGGTCGCGAAGTCGTTCGACCGCTGGTGCGGCGGGGCGTGTGGCGGCGGGGGTCGTCATTGGGGTTCGCTCGTTTTGGCGCACGTTTGAAGGCACCGCCGCGGTGGTCGCGGGGCATCAAGAGAGGGGCGAGGAGAATATCGGCAAGTGAAAAAGTCTGTTGCACTCTGAGCGGCGTGGCTGGACCACTAGCCCTGAACACTGAGCCGCGCGGGACCGGCCGCAACGGCTACTCCGTCAGATGGCTTTGAGTGAAATTGACCTTGTTCTGCCGTCCCCTTGGCAAGCTCCTCCAGTACGAGCGACCAGGTCTCGCGCTCGTATCGAAGCAGCTTCAGCACCTCTTCGACGATCTCAGGGCTCTTGTTCGAGCTGGCGTCAACCATTCGACGGTACATGAAGGTGTAGAGCGCCGCGAGGCGACTGCAGAGGTCAGGGTCACGCTCGGGGCGCAGCGAGCAGAGCAACTCGGTCAGTATTGCCTGGCACTTCGTGGTTCCCTCGTATGAGCGCTCGTAGTCGCGAGATTGGTAGCCGTTCCGCGTCTGTTCGGCGAAACGGACGGCGCCGTCCAAGAGCATCAGCCGGAGCTCGCCGGCTGTTGCAGTTAGGACTTTGGTCTTCAGATAGGCCTGGGAGGGGGCAGCTGACATGCCTTGTCTATCGGCGAGTCATCGGTCCTACTTCGGTCGAGGCATCACCGGAACGAACTGAAGATCGAGTTCAGCGACGACTGCTGCGTCTGGAGTTTCGAGATAGCCGCCTCCATCGCGTTGAACTGGCGTTCCAGCACCGCTCGGCGGGCCGCGAGTCGCTTGTCAAAGTCGGAGATACGCGTGTTCGTTCGCTCGATCAGTGACTGGAAGTTCTCATCGGCCTTGCTGAATGCACCATCAATGGTGCTGGTCAGACTCTTCATGGCCTGATCCAGCAGGTCGCCAAACCCGAGCGCGGTGCTGACGATCGAGGTCGAGCCGATGGTAACGCCCGGCACGACCGCTGCGGCACTGACCGTTTCCTGCTCGAAGGTCACGAAGAGCTTCTCGACGGCGTTGGGGTCTGACGCATACGCGGTGTCGAACTTCGCGTCGTCGAGTTGGAGCTCCCCCTTCTTGCCAACGCGAATGCCGACTTGGGCCAAAAACTGGAACTGCCCGCTGACGTTCTTCGCGCGGCCTTGAATCGTGGTGTAGAGCAGTTGACGACCGCGGGCGAGCGTCGGATTGCCTAAGAGCGGTCCCTTCTTCTTCGTGTCGACGTCGTAACTGTCGTAGTTGCCGATTCGCCCAATCGCGTCATTGAAGGCCGTTACCAAGTCCTTGATTGACTGTTTGATGCCTTCGGTGTCGCGCACCACGTCGATGGTGATGGCCGAGGTGGAGGTCTTGACCGCGGTCACGTCGAGGCCGCCAACGACGTCGGCGAACACATTGCTTGAGCTGCGCAAGACCAGCGCGGATGCGGGGTCAGAGTTGCCGAACAGCAACTCGGCGTCGCGGCCCTGCGAGATTGTGGTGAGACCAATGTCAACGCCGCCAGTGTCGATGAGCAGCCGCCCCGCTTTTCCGCCAATAGAGCTCGCAATCGAGAGATAGAACGGCGTGCCGCCAGCGCCGGTGTTCACGAGCGACGCGCTGAGTGGAATGCCGGCTGCGTTCAACTTCGAAACGACCGACGTGAGCGAGTCGCTCGCGTCGAGATCAACAACTTTCTCGAAGGAGCCCTCAATCGAGCCCCCAAGGGCCGAGGCGCTCTTCTTGATGCCGAGTACGGAGGCGATGCCTCCGGTGGTGTCCTGGACCTTCATCAGCACGGTCGGCGTGCCGGTGTTCGTGTCAACGAGCGAAATGCCATCTCCGTTGTCGTTGATGCGAGCTTCGATCTTTAGTCCGCGCGAGTTGATCTCTTGGATGACGTCGTAGAGGGTCGACGACGACGCATCGATGTCGACACTCGCGGTGGCGCCGGTGGAGTCGGTGAGTTTGAAAACGCCGTTGCCGAGTCCCTTGCCAAAGTTGAGCGACGACAGCGAACTCGCGAAGCCAATGTGCTTCGCTTGAAGGTTCTTTCCCTTGAGGACGCCGGTCGCGCCGCCAGTTCCCTCAATTCCAAGCTTGGACGCGGCGCCGCCAGAGATTGTGAGTGAAAAGGGTCCAGTGCTGGTGTCGGTGACGGTGAGGCTCGCGTTGTTAGCTGAGAGCGAGATCGACGCGAGGACACCAGCTGTCGATGCTGCGGTGTTGATCGCTGTCGCGAGATCCTCGAGTGTCAGATAGGCGTCCAAGTTTCCGACGGTCACGGTGTTGCCAGCACGATCCGCGATCGTGATCTCGCTTTGGTGATCGAGTCCCTTGCCGCCATTGATTGTGCTCGTGAGCAGCGTGTTTGCTCCAGCGAGCACACGCGTGCCGATGACAGTGCTGCCGCTCAGCCCGAAAATCCCGAGATCACGAGCTGTCCGTTCACCGATAGCTGCGCCGAAGCTTGAGCCATCAATGGTTCCGTTCAGCACCGTGACCGTGTCGGTACCGGCGCTGAACTGGAGCCCCGTGCCCGCGCTGTTGATGGACGCGGTCACCTTGCCTTCGGTCTGCTCAAAGATCTGGTCGATGACGTCTTGAATCGTCGCCGCGCGGGGGATATCGACTTTGTTAGGTACCGGAAGTCCGGTGATAAGCGGCCCAGAGCCACCGGTGGGACCGGTGAAAATGCCGAGGTTCTTCGCGGTCTTGTCGCTGGCCGGTCCGGCCGCAAGCACTCGGAGAGGGTCGCTGCCGAGGATCTTGTCCTCCAGCAAGAATCCCTTGCCATCAGACGAAAGTTTCAAGACGACCTTGTCCGCGCCGAGTGCCGTAGTCAGCGTCGAGTTCACACGATTGATGAGTTCGCCAACCGTTGTTACCGCGGTGTCAGTGACAGCACCGTTGCCGTCGAGAATCGCACCTAGGTTGATATCAACGGTCTGACCATCCGATGTGCGCACCTTGAAGTCGGGGGCATCAGTCGTATTAATCGCGATACCCGAGCCGTTGTTCAGATCGACAAGCTTCGTTGAGTTCGTGATCGGTGCGTCTTTGCGACCGAGCGAAATGTTGTAGGTTTTGCTCGCATTTGTTAGTTGGAGCTGGAAGTCTGTGATGCCATCGCGGATCAGCACGCCGTTACCATCATTGAGCGACGCCAAGTTCGTCTGGGTTCCCAAGCGGTGGATTTGGAGTGAGGTGATAGTCGAGCCGCTCGTCGTGCCCGCGATACCGAGATCAGTCGCCGTGAAGCCGCCGGTGGCGTCGGCGACTTTCAATTGTCCGCCTCCGACAGATGTGTCGGTGACGACGAGCCGTTCGCCCTTGACACTGACCGAGACACCAGTCGCGTCATTCGCATTGATTCGTTCGACGACCTCTTCCAGTGTCGTGGCGTCTGACAAGTCGATCGTCGCGTTCGCTCCGGCTTTGTCGGTCAAAACGATCTTGCCACGACGAACGCCGTCGCCACCGTTGAGCGACGAGAGATCAACGGAACGCTGGACGCCGATGTCACCAAACTCGAATCGCAGCGAGTCGAGGCCGAGGGGCGAAGCATTCGAGGTTGCGAAAGCCGTCGAGCGCAGTTGATTCGTCGACGCGAGTCGCTTCACAAAAAACTGATACGACCCCGGCGCCGTCGATGTGTCGGCTGAGCCAGTCAGGGTGGTTTCGTCGCCGGACTTCGCGAGCGTCGATTTAAACGTTTTGTCGAGTCTGAATTTCGCCGCGGCCGACTTCAGATTCAAGAGTCGCGAGTTCACATCGAGCAGTGCCGTGCGCTGCGCGCTCAGGCTCGCAACTCGTTGCTGAAGGGTGATCTTTCCGCGCCCCTCGATAGCGAGGAGCTGGCCGATGAGCTGCGCGGTATTGATGCCGCTGACGAGGCCGACGCCGGATGTGATGGACCCCATAGTCTTTGAACTCCCGAGAGAGGCGAGGGCGGCATATGGCGAGTGCGCGCGATTCTGCGGAAGCAGCGCTGTACAAGCGGCGCGCCAGGCGAATCTTGCGCGGTCGCTATGGGTCGCAACCACATGTCCTATAGAGGCCTTCGACTCACGCGTGTGTCGCGTCTGGTCGAACTCGCTCGCTCAGGCTGCGCGCCGACGCGACTCAGGTAACGCCGTTACCTTGACCGGAGCGGCGAAGGAAGTCGACCCCGAGACCCAGCGCGGTGAGCGCTCCCCACGGGCCTGCATCGAGAGCAGATCGCAAGCCCACTGGCCAAGCACCCGGTGAAACCGCTCGCGAGCAACCTTGAGTGAGTCGGCGGACGTGAGGCGATCGGGAAATTGCATACTGGTTCGAACTCCGCAGGGGGTTCCGAAGGGCACGGCGACGGCTGGAAGGCGGAGATGCGGGAGCCCTAGCGGCGCACCGGACGAGCGGTCTGATCGACTTGTTGTCGACGCCGATCCAGAGCTCTTGGAGAGATCGAAGGACGTCGATCAGAAGTCTGACGACGTTGCGGATTCGGTGATGAGGAGCGGATTCGATTCTCGTGAGCGCTCGGCCGCGATACGCAGAGGGCCGGGCCGCAGGTTCGACCGCGCAGCGGACGCCGGGGTCGGGGATGGGATTGCGTCAGATGCGTGGCCTCCCTTGCCGTCGGTCGCAGCGTTCTCAAAGAATCTGCTTTCGCAGTCGAGCTCGGCTAAATCGCCCAGGCACAGCCGCGGGTCACTCGTCCGGACGAAGCTGGGGCGAGAGGTCTGCGCCAGCCCGGGACCGCCGACGGACACGAGGAGTTCGCCGCGACTGGTGTTCGTTAGATGCCTAGGTGTTTCGTGGGAATAGCACAGTACATCGAGACAGATCACGGTTGTTGTTGACATGGCGCTGGTCCGAGGCCACGGGCGAGCACCCAGTTGCGCGTTGAATGAGTAGAGAACGTCGGCGGCTCGGCGTCTTACGATGCTGACAACTCAAGAGTGTGCTGGCAACGACCGCATCGGAGGAGTGCGCGGTTTAGATGCTGATGGCTACAGCAGAAGCGTTGTCGTCTGCGCCGAAGGTGCTGATGACTGCGTTGCAGTTGGCACCGATCATGATGAGCTGATTCGCAGCGGACGCACCTAACACTACAGCGCCC
>JAWXCC010000234.1:0-31027 GCA_034440475.1 Phycisphaerae bacterium
AGTGTGCAAGGCATTCGCGAGGTTCGCAGCGCCGAGCGATGTGCGGCGACGCTGTCGCGGCTTCTCTCGCCTCGCGACTTCGGCGATGTTGCCGAGAATATTCGCAGCGCTCGGTTGCTCACGAGCGAAGAGCGACAGCGCCTCGAGCCGCTCCTTCGCGGGTACGAAACGCAACGCGCGGCGCTCGCGAAGAAGCGATTCGACCAACTGCTGCGCTGGAATCAGAGATTGAAGGCCGAGGCGAGCAAGGCGAAGATCGATCTCAGCACCACCGAGGGCTGGACAGCGTGGCGCGCGATCGCCGAACGACTCGAGGCCGAAGGGCTGGATCATCGCTCCGCGCATCAACGGATCCAAGATGTGGACCTGCGGCTCGTCAAAGATGTGGGCACCATCGTTTCGTTCGAAGCGCGGCGCGAGATCGAGCAGCTCGTGTTCTTCGCGCAAGACTCCGGTTCGTGGATCGCGTTCTGGTCGCAGTCGGAGGGAATCGATCAAAAGCTTCTCTTGGCAAGTCGCCTCAAGGTGATCGATGACCCGACGCGCGGTGCGCTCCGCGCCCTGCACGACCGTTGGGCGACGATTGATGTGAAGTTTCGCGAGGAACTGGTCGCGCTCGTCGATCCCGGTGAGCATCCCGATCCGAAATTCGAGGCCATTCAAGAGGTGCTGACGCGCAGGCGGGCCGCAGCCCAAGAGATTCGCGACGACATCGCCAAGCTGGTTCCAGCCAAGGCGGCCCAAGTGCTGTTTGATTCGGAAGGCCGCGTCGAGGCCTTCGATCGGGCGACAATCGGCGCGGAGGCGGTGCCCACGTCGCCGCTCCTAAACCGCGTCGCATCGGGACGTAGCGGACTCTCAGGTGCCGCCGATCGATACCGCTCGGACTGGCGACCGCGATCCATCGATCGCGCGTTAGTCGCGGCCTGGACCCCGGATCAGACGAAGGACGAGTCAGCAACGATCGATGAAATCATCGAAGGGGCGAAGGACCGATGGAAGGACGCAGTCGCAATGACGATCTCCGCAGCGAGTGCGCTCGCTGCGAATGCTGCGAGTCCGTCATCGATTGATGTAGCGACGGCGCGCATCAAGGCGCTGGTTGCAGCCGATGTCGCCGACTCGACGACGCTCGACGACCTTGCGGCGGCGCTGCCTGAGTCGCGACGAAGCGCGATCGTGTCGGCGCGGCTCGAGCGCTCGCTCGAGATCTGGGCCGACGGCGAAACGCTCTTGGGGCGGTTCAGCGAATTCGACCTCTTGCCGAATCTCGTCAGGGTCGTGCGCACCTCGCTTGCACCCGATCGTCGCGCGGAGTCACTCGCGAAGCTTGAGGAACAGAAGATTGAGCTGGTCGACGCCGCTCGCACGCGCCGCACGGCCCAATGCCGGTGCGAGGTCGAGCTTGAAGCAATCGAGGTGGAGCGACGGGAGCTTCGCAAGCAAATCGACGTGCGTCCGCGCGAGGAGCAATGGACTCCCGCAGACCTAGAAGCGGAAAAGGTTCTTTCCGATCGAGAGCAGTCGGTTCGTACCGAGCAGCACGACGCGCGCCTGGCGTCGTCGAAGCGATTCCGCGCCATCTTTGAAACGACGCTCATGCTACTGACCGAGGAGGAACGGCTCGCGGTGGGCATCGCGTATGAGCGCGAGGCGTACCCCGAGCGGTTTCGCGACATCCGATCGGCAACGTGGTTCTTCGAACAGGCGAAGGCGCTTTCGGATAACGAACCTGATCGTTGCGCTCGCATCGAGGCGGCGCAACGCGAGTTCGAACGTGAACGCAACGCTTGGCAAGTCGCGGCGCTGGCGTCGATCCGCGCTCACCCGACGTCGACCAGCCAACAGGACCACATCCCGTATAACCGAGTGCAAAATCGTTGGTTTTTCGACTTGGCGGAGCGCAACATGCGCGGCGTACTCGCGCTGCGCCGCCAACTCACGACGGAAGGGCGGGCGAAGATCCCCGGACTCGATGAGTACGAGCGCATCTGCTTGCGCCTTGGCAAGTCGTATTGGAACGACTAGAAATTGGCGCTGCGCGGACGCCTCGGCTTCGCACGCGCGACGTCAGACATGTGCCCGGACAAAAGTGTTACCCATGTGACCGGAACGTACCCGAGCGGTCCCAACATGTCCGAACCAGTGGATCAGATCCCTCGCGCGACTGATGGTGACGTCCCCCTCGATCTGGCGCTCACGCCATCGCTTGACGTTGTCGTCGTGGCGTCGGAAACGTCCGCGCTGTTAGCTGAAGTACGTGCGGCAGCGTCGGTCGAGAACCGAATTCGCCAAGCCTCACGGAACGGCACCGCCGATCTTCTCCTGGCGCTGGCAACGCTGCCCGATCGGCCGCCGTTGCCGGCGACGCTGACATTTTGGCGCAGCTTCGCCGAACGTTACATGACGGAGGTCTGCCATCGCGCCGGACCAAGCGTGGCGGCGCAGGACGGCGAGCTACCTGCAATCGACGCTCCGCTCGAAGACCTTGCCAGCATGGCGTCGAGCGCTCCGCCGATGCGCGGCGGTGAATATGTGCGAACTGATTCACTCGCCGAGATCTGGAGCGCACTCGACGCGCTGGCGCGGCACGAAGTCAAGAAGGAGAAGGGGGGCGTCGGTGCGTGGCTGGCGCGGCGCAGTGGTGCTGGTGCGGCGTGGCATCGCATTGGTCGCGTGTCGTTTCACCTTGCCGAGAACAAGCGCGATCCCGATCGGCCGTTCGCATTCTTGGCGACGTATGCGCCGAGACTCTTGGCGAGCGGCCGCGTTCAATTTCAGCCGCTCGGCCGCGCTCTCGAAGAATTCGCTGGCGCGAAACAACGAGCGCAGCTTGCCGCGCTGCTGGTGCCGGTCGAAGCAGCTTCGACGCGGGTTGCGTGGGTTCGGGAGCTCGTCGAATCTGGCGAGGTGTTTCACGCCTTAGCGTGGACGCCGACCGAAGCGCACCAGTTCCTTCGCGACATACCGCTGCTTGAAGAGAGCGGACTTCTGGTGCGCGTGCCGGACTGGTGGACTCGGCGCGGGTCGCAGTCGACGCGCGTGCGCGTCGGCGTCTCGATCGGGCAGAAGCGAAAAGGCGCATTTGGCGCCGAGGCGATGCTCGACTTCAGCGTGGCGCTGGCGCTCGACGGTGAGAGTCTCTCCCGCGACGAGGCAGAGCGAATTCTCGCCGGCGCTGACGGGCTCGTTCTCCTCAAGGGCCGTTGGGTCGAGGTCGATCGCGAGAAACTCAAGCGCGCCCTCGAGCAATGGAAGAGCGTGCAGAAGTTAGCGGGCGACGGCATCTCGTTCATCGAAGGGATGCGACTGCTCGCTGGCGCTGCCATCGACGGCGCAGCGAGCAAGCTCGACGACGCGGAGACCGTCGAGTGGTCGGAAGTCCGCGCTGGTGCTTGGCTTGAGGAGAATCTTCGCGCGCTACGTTCGCCGAACAGCGCGTCGGTCACTGTGCCGCCGCCGAACCTGCGGGCGACGTTGCGTCCGTATCAGGCGACCGGCGTGCGCTGGCTCTGGATGTTAGTCCGGCTCGGACTCGGTGCCTGCCTCGCCGACGACATGGGTCTCGGCAAGACGATACAGGTATTGTGCTTGCTTCTTCTCATGAAAGAGGAACGCTCGAGCGCGAAACGGAAACCCGCGATTCTGGTTCTACCCGCGTCTCTGGTCGCGAATTGGAAATCCGAGATCGAACGCTTCGCGCCGTCGCTCACCTTCCGCTGCGTGCATCCATCGGAGATGCGGACCGACGAACTGAAGTCAGCAGCGGAAGATCCCGTTGCGTTCCTACGCGATGTGGATGTTGTTCTCACGACGTACTCGATGCTTCCGCGGCTCCACTGGCTCAGCGAAATCGATTGGTCAGTCGCGGTCGTCGACGAGGCGCAGGCCATCAAGAATCCAGGCGCGCGACAGACGCGTTCGGTGAAGGCGCTGAAGGCTCAAGCTCGCATCGCCCTCACCGGGACGCCGGTCGAGAATCGTCTCACAGACTTGTGGTCAATCTTCGACTTTGCTTGCCCAGGGCTCCTCGGAACGGTGAAGACCTTCGGCGGATTCGTGAAGCGACTCGAGCAGCGATCGACCAATCAGTACCAACCCCTGCGAACGCTTGTTGCGCCGTACATCCTGCGCCGACTGAAGACCGACAAATCGATCATCGCGGATCTGCCCGACAAGACCGAACTCAAGACCTTCTGCCCGCTGAGCAAACGTCAGGCGGCGCTGTACGAGGACGCGGTACACGAGCTGGCTGAAGCGCTCAAGCTCAAGCAGGAAGGTATCGCGCGGAGAGGCATGATCCTTGGCTACATCATGCGCTTCAAGCAACTGTGCAACCATCCCGATCAATGGTTGGGCATCGGTGCCGGCCCGACATCGTACCGGGCCGAGGACAGCGGCAAGTTCCAAAGGTTAGGGACGATTCTCGACGAGATCGCGACTCGTCAAGAGAAGGTGTTAGTCTTTACGCAGTTCCGCTCAATCACCGATCCGCTGGCTTCGTTCGTCGGCACCGTGTTCGGGCGCGCGGCGCTGGTCTTGCACGGCGGCACGGCAGTGGGCAAGCGCAAGGCGCTGGTCGACGACTTCCAGCGCTCCGATGGCCCGCCCTGCATGATTCTGTCGCTCAAGGCGGGAGGCACCGGACTCAATCTCACGGCGGCAACGCACGTCATCCACTTCGATCGCTGGTGGAGTCCGGCGGTCGAGAATCAGGCGACCGACCGGGCGTTTCGCATCGGACAAACGCGAAAGGTGATGGTGCACAAGTTCGTCTGTCAAGGCACCATCGAAGAGCGGATCGACGCCCTGACGCGTGACAAGGCAGCGCTGGCAAGTGAGATACTGGAGGGAGGCGTTCCGACCTTGGTGACGGAGATGAGCGACAAGGAATTAATGGATCTGGTACGACTCGACATTCGTACTGCTCTCACGGATGATTAGCACATGAGTTATGGATATAGTTGGCGACCTTATGTTTCAGCTGCCGAACGGCGCGGCAGCGCGCTCAGGGAGATGCAGCGACTTCGCAAGGACGGCAAGCGGATTGAGCCGCTCAAGATCGAGGGCCAGAAGATCGCGACGAGCGTCTGGGGTAAGGCGTGGTGCGCGCACCTCGAAAAGTTCAGCGACTTCGTCAATCGACTTCCGCGCGGGCGCACCTACGCCCGCAACGGATCGGTCTGTCATCTTGGGGTTCGGAAACATGTTATCGAAGCGAAGGTGCAAGGCTCCGAGCTGTACGACGTCGAGGTCACGATTGCAGCGCTGGCGGCCCCGCGCTGGAAGGCAATCGTGAAGGACTGCGCTGGCGAGGTCGGTTCGGTACTTGAGTTGCTGAAGGGGCGCATCTCCGATCGCGTCATGAGCGTGGTGACTGATCGCGATCGCGGGCTCTTTCCCACGCCGAAAGAGATAAAGATGGAGTGCTCATGCCCCGATTGGGCTGGCATGTGCAAGCACGCCGCCGCCGCGATGTACGGCGTTGGGGCGAGGCTCGATCAGAATCCGGAACTGCTGTTCACGCTGCGCGGCGTCGACAAATCCGACCTCGTCGCCGAAGCATCGGTGGAGGACGTCACGCGGCGCCCGACGCGCCGCGGCGCGACCACGTTGAGCGAGAGCGCGATTGCGGATGTGTTTGGAATTGATGTCGCGCCGACGACGACGACGACGACGACGAAGAAGAAGAAGAAGAGCAAGATGGTGACGAAGAAGGCGAAGAGAGCCGTCAAGCCCACAGTGAAACCGAAGGCCAAAGCGACACGTCGAGACACGCGCAGCGCCTCTGCATCATCCCCCAAATCGTAAAGCGATTCGGAGGAGGGCGCGATTCACGCACACGTTCTTGGTGAGCATGCTCACGGCTTTCACCCGCGTCGCACCCCACAGATAGAGCATCGTGGACAACCCGTGCGCCCGACCCACCTGCTCCAGATGCGGCCACAACGCGCACGACACGCCACGGGCTAACGTCTCGTTCAACCGTTCAGCCGCAAACGCTCACTGTCGAGCTGCACTCGAATATGCCTAGCGCCTGTGGCTCTCCCACGACCAGACTGGCGCTGCCTGTAGCGTCAACGCTGCCTTCGTTCGGCGAACGTGATTCATGGAATCAGCTGGTCCATGCGCCAAGGAGAATGCCGAGATCGGCAGCGTCTACGGCGTTGTCGCCGTTCAAGTCTGCAGCGCAGCCGGAGCAGCGTCCCCACGAGCCTAGCAACACGCCGAGGTCGGCGGCGTCGACGTCACCATCTTGGTCGAGGTCGCCGGTGATCTGCGTCACGCCGGTGTAGAGGCGCTCCACGCTCGCGATCGGAACGCCCGCAGATGAATAGCCGCCCATTACGTAGATGTAGCCGTCGTCGCCGAGCGCGGCGCTGAAGTCGTGGCGCGCGACGTTGAGCGACGGACCGGTGAGCAGCACGGGTTCGATCACGGTCGGATCGATGATGCGAACCGTCGCGGACGTCGTCGTGCCAGTCGTCCCCTCGAACCCGCCGATGATGTATAGACGCCCATCGGCGCCGAGCACAGCTTCGCCATTACTTGTCGCAATCGGGAAGAAGAGCGAGCCCATATTTTCCCACGTGTCGGTCGCGACGGTGTAGCGGATGGTGTCAAGCAATCGGAACGTGCCGAACGACGTGTATCCGCCGAATCCCCAGATGTGTCCGACTCCGTCGTACGCGGATGCGATCGACGCGCGCGTGAAAGGCAGCGATGCGACGTCCTCCCATGAATTGGTCGCAGCGATGTAGCGGGCACAAATGCCATTGTTGAAACCGACCGCACCGGGCCCGCCGCCCATGCGGTAGACGCGTCCTTCGCCATCAACTGCGGCGCCGAAGTTGATCGGCGGGTTGCCGCTGGGCGGATCCGTCACCGTGAAGATCGGTCCTTTGGTTGGGTCGTACGCCCGACTTTCGGCGATATCGCCCGAAGGCGTCGTCAGCCCGCCGAACACGATCATGTGATTCAACGCGTCGACGCCTCCGCCTTGGCCGACGACCGGGCCCATGCCCGTCAAGATCGCGACTTCACTCCACCCGCCGTTCGCGAGTTGGTACACGGTGCCGTCCTCATCGACACCCGACCACGGTGAGCCTCCGACGACGTAGATCGCGCCGTTGTAGTTCACGGCGAACGTATCCGTCTTCGGTGCAGGCATCGGCGGGCCGAACTCCCAGCTTTGAGCCGCGACGACAGAACTCGGCGCGGCAATCGCGCAGCAGACGGTGGAGGCGGTGATGAATGCGTTTCGCATGGCGGCGCTGTCTCTTCCGGTGAGCCCTCTCGCAAGTTGTTGTCGGTTGGCTAACCACGAGCTTCCACGAGCCGCAGGACGTGCACTACGAGGAAAGTTCCCTGAAAGCGCGCTTGAGATCGCGGCCTCGTCGGCGCGATCAAGCAAGTCTCGTCGAAGCGGCAAATCTCCTACCGCAGTCGCGCTCGTCCGCTCCATTCGCGCGGCTCAGAAGGTGATGAGCGGCTTAATCATTCCGTCTTCCTTGGTTTGCATCATGCGAAACGCCCTCTCGATCTCGCCGAAGCGGAATCGATGCGATGTCATCGCCAAGGGATCGACGCGTTTGTTCACGATCAGGCTCATGAGCCGAGTCATGCGCTCCGATCCGCCCGGGCAGAGCGCGGTGCGAATCGTCTTATCACTCATGCCCACTCCCCAATCGAGGCGCGGAATCGGCACCGTGTCGCCGTCGCCGTGATAGCCGATGTTTGAGATTGTTCCGCCCGGCCTCGTCACGGAGATGCACGCAGCGAAGGTGTTCGCGGCGCCGAGCGCTTCGATCGCGGTGTCGACGCCCTCGCCGCCAGTGAGGCGCTTGATCGCCTCGACCGGATCCTCCTTCGCGAAGTCCACGATGGCATCGGCGCCGTAGCGCTTCGCCATCGCGATTCGGTTCGGCATCGTCTCGACCGCGATGACGAATCCCGCGCCGAGCAGTCGCGCGCCGACGGTAGCCATGAGCCCGACCGGGCCTTGACCGAACACCGCGACCGTGCCGCCCAACGGGATGTTCCCGTGCTCCGCTCCGATGAATCCCGTCGAGAGCATGTCGCAGCAATACGCGGCCTGCTCGTCGGTGAGCCCATCTGGAATCGGCGCGAGATTCGCCAACGCGTCGTTGACGTGAAAGTACTCCGCCATGCTGCCGTCCTTGACGTTGGCGAATTTCCATCCACCCAACATGCCGCCGCACTGCGAGGAGTAACCGCGCTGGCAGTTGTCGCAGTGATAGCACGGCGTGATGGCGTTGACGGCGACTCGTTGACCAACCTTGAAGCGACCCGCTGCGGCCACCGCGTCACCTAACTCATGCACAACGCCGACCGCCTCGTGCCCGAGCGTGATGTCGGTGCGCGGCCCTATCGCGCCAGCAACGGTGTGCGTGTCGGAGGTGCAGATGAGCGCAGCAGTGGTGCGCAGGATCGCGTCGTTGGGACCGGGGCGAGGGATCGGCTTGTCGATGATGCCGACCTTGCCGATCTCGCGCATGACGAACGCCTTCATCGTGCGGGTGGGGGACGATCCGCCGATATCGCCGCGTGCGGAAGTCATGCTGCTCATAGAGGTTTCTTTGATTTCGTGTTCCTTGATTGTTTCGGCTCTCTTCACCGGTGACATTCGAGGTCGCTCGCCTCGCGATGATCCGCCCGCGGAGCGATCGGACCTACAGGAAAACTTCCTCTATCCAAGAAGGTCGCGGCTTTGACGCTGAGACTCGTCACCGTCGCGAGACTCTACCAGCGGTACCGCGACGCCAGCGTATCCCGCGCGGCCGATGGCGTTCACCAAGTCCACGGCGCCGCAGCAAGACTGGTGGCGCACAATCGCGTTCGCGCGAAACAGGTTCACATCGGCTTCGAGCACACCGTGGACGGCGAACACGGCGCGCACGATCGCTTCGCGGCACCCATCGTTCTTCATTCCCGCGATGAGCAGATGCGTGCAGTTGATTTGTTCCCACGCCATGTGTCGGCCTCCCGTGGACCTTCGGATTAACGCCCCGTACGCGAGTACTCATAGAGATACTCAGCTTGTTCGGCGCGGCGAGCCATGCGGAAAGTTCCCCGATCGTGCGGCCGCATTGGCATTGCGCGGGACGCTTGCGTCCGCACCTCCGAATGGCAACGAGGCTTCGGGTAGCATCCTTCCATGCAAAGGGACGGATCGATGTCCTCGCTCGGCGATGCCGAACTCGCTGCCCGCGAAGTCCTGAATCGAGTTGCGAATCGAGTTGCACTGGCGGCGGCTCTCGATCCGATCGTCACGATTGACTCCTTGGGCATCGTTCAATCCGCCAGTGATTCGGTTCAGCGGGTGCTTGGATGGTCACCGGCGGCATTGATCGGGCAGAACATCAACGTGCTGATGCCGGAGCCTCACCGTTCAGCGCACGACGGCTACCTGCGTCACTACCTAACGACGGGCACGACTAACATCATGAACCGTCCGCGCCGCTTCGAGGCGCTACGACGGGACGGAACGCTCATCCCGATCGAGCTCTGCGTGACGCGAGCCGACGTTCCCGGGCAGGCGGCGCCGCTCTTCGTCGGCATCATCCGTAACCTCGCGGAGCGCCGAGATAGTCTTCGCGCCGATGAGCTCGCCGAGTTTCAGGTGTACGAGCTACTCGCCGAGCAAACCTCGGCACTCCAGACAGCACATATCCAGTTGCGCATGTCCGATCGCATGGCATCGATCGGGTCGCTCGCCGCTGGCCTTGGTCACGACATGAACAATGTGCTGTTGCCGGTACGGGCCCGATTGAACGCGCTGCGGGCCGAGGGGCTGTCGCAGTCGGCAAAACATCATGTCGACGGCATTGTGAAGAGCATCGCCTACTTGCAGCAGCTCGCCGACGGTTTGCACTTCCTCGCGATGGATCCCGAGGTCGAGACTGCGGATGTCGACGAGACCGACCTATGCGCGTGGTGGCAGCAAACGGGAGCGCTTCTTTCCAAGGCGGTGCCGAAGCACGTCAGGGTCGAGGCGTCGATACCCGCTGATTTGCCGCTCGTGTGCGTCGCCGCGCATGCGCTCACGCAGGCCATTCTGAATCTCGTGGTCAATGCTGGAGAGGCGATCCCGGCTCAGCTATCCGCGGGGCGCGTTGACATCACTGCGCGCATGCTCGACGACGACAACATCGAGTTGTCCGTTTCCGACAACGGAGTGGGAATGTCGCCGGAGACGAAGCGACGTGCGTTCGAGCTGTTCTTCACCACCAAGCCGCGCGGATTGGGAACCGGGCTTGGCTTGGCGCTCGTCCGCAAGGTGCTGTATCGCGCTGGCGGATCCGTCGACGTTGAATCGGAGGAAGGCCGCGGCACCACCGTGCGCCTGCGATTGCCGACAGTCCAAGAACTGGACGACCCGGCGCGCTGCAAGGCAATGATCTCGTTGCGCGACGGACGCGCCGCGGCGCTCGTGCGCCATGTGCTCGAACTCTCTGGCGCGAATGTCGCAACGGGCGACGATCCGAGTGACGCCGACGTCTGGGTGATCGAGCCCGGTGCGACCACGCTGCAAGCGGCCCAATCGTGGCGCTCGCTTCATCACGACGGACGTTTGGTGCTGTTCGGCGCGGCCACCGAGCGCGCCGACGAGTGGCAGAAACTGAGGCCGATCACGATCGAACGGCCCGACGATTTCAATGCGGTGCGGGCTGCGATCGGGCAGTCACTGCAGGGTTGACCCAACGGGGCTTGCAATGCTGGAGCAACCAAACGACATCGCGCCAACGCCTTCCCTTGCGAAGCGCCGCGGACCGAGCGCAGCGCTTAGGGCGGGCGGACCGATCGTTCGCGTGATGTGCGTGGACGATCACGCAGTGCTGATCGAGGGACTCAAGGCGCAGTTCGCCGGCGACGGTCAGGTCGCGCTCGTCGGACAGCTCGACAATGCCGAGCGTCTCGTGGAGGAAGCGATGCGACTGAAGCCCGACGTTATTCTTCTCGACATCGAGATGCCTGGTCCCGACGTGTTCGAGATGGCATCGCGCCTACGCGCCGCCGACGAGCGCATCCGTTTCATGTTCCTCAGCGCTCACGTGCGCGATAGCTACCTTACGGCGGCCTATCAGGCTGGCGCGTGCGGATACTTTGCCAAGGGCGACGACCTTGAGCACATCGTCGCCGGCGTCAAGGAGGTCGCGCGCAGCCAGAAGGGCACCTTCGTGATGGGACCGAAAGTGAAGGAACGATGCAGGCCGACGAAGACTTCGCAGACCTCCCCACGAAAGCGCGGCGAATCCGCCGGACCGATCAAGACCGCGCTCGAGGCGCTGACGCCGCGCGAGCTCGAGGTGCTGCGGCTCATAGGAAAGGGACTCTCGCGCACGGAGATTGCCGGGCAGCTCTGCCGCAGCGCC
Organism: Phycisphaerae bacterium; assembly: GCA_034440475.1. Classification (GTDB taxonomy): domain Bacteria; phylum Planctomycetota; class Phycisphaerae; order Phycisphaerales; family SM1A02; genus JAEUIT01. The sequence goes on from JAWXCC010000234.1 coordinate 11,397, forward strand.
AAGACGATCGACGGACACCAAGAGCGCCTCATGAAGAAGCTCGCGATCGACTCGCGCGCGGAGCTGATGCGATTCGCGATCCGCGAAGGACTCGCCGAGGCGTAGTGACGGCGCTCGGGGCACGTCGGACTTAGGTGACCTCGCCCGCAACGGCAGCGTGGGTCCGTCGGACCCTGGCACTCTCCTGGGTGCATGGGGGCCGTGTAGCTAACAACGCGGGCTAGCGACAGATAAGAGGAGCCAGATGCCACGTCGCGGACCGCATCGTCCGCAACGCTGGCGTGCTAGTACCGCTCCGACGGGGTTGCGGCATGGTCACGGTCGCACTGCTGCGGACTTCACCTCAGAAAACCGAAACTTGCTCGCCTCAAGGTACGTTCCGTCGAGCTCGAAGGCGAGCCAGCGCCGATCGAGCTTCTCGGCAACCATGCCTGTTGTGTTCGATCCGGCGAAAGGATCGAGGACGACGTCATCGAAGTCGGTCAAGAACTTCATGAAGAACTCGGGCAGCACTGCGGGGAATCGCGCCGGATGGATTCTGAGTCCCGCCTCTTTGCAACGAAGCGTGTAGGAATCGTTCGCGGCGTTGTTTCCAAACTTGAGGAGGTCCGTCGGCGTCTCGTCATCGATCACGTTTGGCGGGATCGATCCGCCGTGATCCGTGTTGGCGAACCCCGCAGTGATGATGTGACCGCCAGGCCGCTTTGTCTTCGTCACGCCCTTCTTATTGAGCCGGATCATGTCGGCGCTGTACGGTCGAAGGACGTTGCGGTTGTTAGCCTTCGGGTGCGGCGTCTTGCTGAACCACCAGACGAATGCGACCGCATCTTTGACGCGCACGCGTCGGACAGTCACCCACTCCGCAGGCACCGGCATTTTCGCGGGGTTGTACCAAAAGAACTTTTGAGCCAGATAGAAGCCGACCGTTTCGACGAGCGCGATGAGCAGCTTGTACGTGTAGATCGACCGTGTCGGTGCGCCCGGCGTCCAATCGCCCCCCACGTTGAGAACGAAGCTGCCGTCGACGGCGAGTATTCGTCGAATTTCTCGCGCGAACGGCAACAGCCACTCGACATAGTCGGCTTGGTTCGCGTTGCCGTATTCCTTCTTGAAGTGAAGCGCGTACGGCGGCGAGGTCACGGCTAGGTTGACTGAGGAGTCGCGCATGCTCCGCATCAACTCGAGTGAATCGCCAAGATACGTTGAGCCACGCTCTGTGCTGTAGAACGGAGTGGCTTCCACCAACTCGCTGGCGACGCGAATCTTTGGACGATCGAGCAACTGGCCGTTGCGAATCATTATGGGTACTCTGTTCTACCATGCAAACTGGAACGGGGAGCGACGCGGCAGATCGGCTGCTTGCGAAAACGTCGCCGGAGGTGCAGCGCGCTGCATTGTCGTGGCTGCGGGAACGGCATCCAATTCATCCGATTGAGTCCGCCTGGCGAGTTCCCGCCGAAGCGTCCTTTGACCGGCTGGTGACGGCCGGAATTGCTGGGTGGTCGAAAGACACGCCGCTTCCAAGGTTCTCTCCTCTAACAAAGTCGTGGTTGAAACTCAGAAGACTCGCGCGGGGCGGGATGCCGCAGGCGCAGACACGCGCCCATACCGATTCGGCGAGTTTGATATTCTCGCCGTGAGCATCGAGGCGTCGACGCGGGATTGGACTCAGTTCAGGTACACAGTTGCAAACTGGCTTCTGCCGAGGCCCGACAACCCGGGCGTCATGATGAAATTCCAGCCGGTATCGCTCGCGACCGATGCTGACTGGACTGATCGAATCGACATTGCGATCGAGTGGTTCTTCGAGGGCAAGAGTCGGACCATCTCACTCTAGCGCATGGTGGACGCGCTCGTTCGCAAGCGCCCTGACTGCCTCAAGCCGATCCGATCCGGCGATGGTGGTCCATGCCCGCAGGGATCAGCTTTCCCGCTTTCAAAGCAGGTGTCACCTATCGCTCGCCCGTGTCCACCGCACCTGGGCAAGTCCAAGTGCGTGACACGTCGAAGCCTCACGTGCTCCCTCGGCGTCCCGGTGCGGGCAAGAGCGGAACTGGGAGGCTAATAGTTCAATCCGCCACCGTTGCCCTCAACGACACGAAGTGGGCTCGGTTGAACGACGCCTTGAGTGTTGTCGTCCCCGTCCTCGGTTGTGTGATGCGATAGTGGTCCTTCTGTAGAAATCCTGCCAACATGTCCTCGACCTTGACCGCGGCGCCCTTTGACGAGTACGCCAGCAGCAGATGCAATCCGGCGTGGTGATAATGACAGTCAATATTGGCACCATCTCGCGAAGTCTTCACTTCTAGGCCGTCGGGCACTCGAACTGGATAGCGGCCCTTTCCCCGAACGGCCGGTCCAAATGTCAATGCAGCTTGATCCCGAACGGGGAGAGCCGAGTAGTCGCTCGCCCTAAGGAAGAGGTCGGGATAGTCGCTCTTGCTGTTCGCGACCAGTCCAGCATCGGGGAATTGATCGATGAGGAACCTCGTCACGACAAGACTAACAGTGTCACCACCCACACATTCAAGCAGGAGTTGCTCCCGCGCAAGAAGTCTGTCGATCAGGTCGGCGTCGCCCGACAATCGGACCCGGACCGACGACGAAGCCCATGCTTTTCGGAGCAAGGCTGGTGAGTTCATCACCTCTTCCACGAGCTCACACAGCGCGGAGGCCTTCGTAACCAACCACGGGACTATCTCGGTGACGCTTGCCTTCGCGCGGGGATGCCAATCGAATCAAGGCGGGCCGTAGCTGTCGAGTTCGGACTTTGCTTCGTCGACCTGCGTCAAGATCCGCTGAAGTATGGAACGCTCGTTCATCGCGCGCAGCCTAGCGGAACTACCTGATGGTGTCCGCGCCGAGTACAGTTGCAAGGCGGCAGACAATTCTGAGCTCGAAGTCGCGTTCGCCGCGATCGATGCTTTCGTTGGAAGACTCTCTGAGTATCATCGACATCGCGCACCGAGCAGCCGCAACGCGACTGCAGTACCCCGAAAATCGAGCATTCCGATGGCGGCACCCCGTCAACAACTCACCAGCAAAGCCTTCGCCGAGTTCTTCGCAGGAATCGGGCTTGTCCATGAGGCGCTGAGGCATTCAGGCTGGCGCTGTGTATACGCCAACGATATCGACCTCAAGAAGGAATCGATGTACAAGGGGCACTTCGGCGACGCACAGTATTTCCATCGAGAAGACGTTTGGGCGACCGAGCGGGTTGTCGAGGAGATCGAAGAGCCGCCGTTCCTTGCGACTGCGTCCTTTCCGTGCACCGATTTGTCGCTCGCTGGGAACTGGCGCGGGATTCGAGGCAAGCACTCGTCAACGTATTTCGGATTCATTTGCGTGCTCGAGGAGCTTGGTCGACGCGCGCCGAAAGTGGTAATGCTAGAGAACGTCCTCGGATTTCTGTCCTCGAACGGTGGCATCGACTTCCGTCGGGCAGTCACAGCGCTGTCTGAGCTCGGCTATTGGATCGATTGCTTCATACTCGACGCGAAGTCGTTCGTTCCGCAAAGCCGCCCGCGCGTCTTCGTTCTTGGATTTCATGATTCGCTCTGCTCTGAGATCCTCATGCGCCAAGGTGTCGGCGGGTTCTTTGGCGATGAATGGCAATCTGCTATCGATGCTGGCGGCGCGCTTCGTCCACTCTCGCTGTTGAAGTTGATCGCGGGCACAAAGCTGCCAACTGGTTGGACGACCTTGGCGCTGCGCCCGCCGAAACAACGTCGATATTCGCTCGCGGCGTTCATTGACACCGACTCAGGACAGGATTGGTGGGAATGCGACGCGACGACCAAGCACTGGCGGATGCTTAGTCCGTTGCACAGGCGCGAAGTTGAGCGTCGAATGGAAGATGGCGGCACGCATGTGGGGACGGTCTTTCGTCGATGCCGCAACGACGAGATGCGTGCCGAGGTCCGATTCGACAATCTCGCGGGCTGCCTGCGGACTCCGCGAGGCGGAAGCGCGCGGCAGATCGTCATGTTGATCTCGGGTGGGAAGGTGAAATTTCGGTGGATGACGCCGATTGAATACGCGCGCCTTCAAGGAGCACCCGAGTTCCAACTCGCCGCGAACACCATTCAATCGCTCTTTGGATTCGGCGACGGCGTGTGCGTGCCAGTGATCCGTTGGATAGATCAGAACATCCTTAGCCCGGTCTTCGACGAATTTGTCGGAGTTACCGGGCTGGTCGGAGCACGTGGAGTGAAGAAACGTTCTGCTTGAAACAGTTGCGCGGAGCGTGGTTGTGTCAACGTCTACGACATCAAGCGGCTCGGATGAGAAGCCTTGCATCATCCTCCTCCACGCGAAGCGTGTGGCCGAGGATCGCTTCGGCGCGCTGAGGTACCTCTCTATGCGCTTCACGTCGAGGAACCCATCTTGGGCGACATGAAACACCCGTTCGCAAGCGTCCGCATGCCTCGCGCCGATCCGATCCGGCGTTGGTGGTCCATGCCCGCAGGGATCAGCTTTCCCGGCAGCTTGCCCGCTTCTTCAGTAGGTGTCACCTATCGCTCGCCCGTGTCCACCGGATGTGAGCACGTCCAGTCGCTACGTCGTCACCCGCGCCGAAACATTTGCCGCTTGATCATGAGTTCCAGCGTCTGGCAGACGAGATCGATGTCGTCCGGCGTGAGCCGGTGGTGGAATGGCAGGGCGATCGTGCGCTGGCTTACGCGCTCAGCGATTGGGAAGTCGCCCGCTCGGTGATTCCATCGACACGCGTGAAAGGGCATGAGTGGCGCGACTGGGTAAGGATTCGATGCGCCGATGTCGTGACGATGAAGTCCACGAACGATCAGGTCACGATCCTCGGCACCGAACACTTCGGCGAGGCGCACGACGAAGGTCGACCATGACGCGCTGACGGGATCGAGCAGCGTCGGCAAGATGATGTCGGGATTTCCGCCGAGAAGGCGCACATATTGATCGGCGAGTTGGCGTCGTAGCGCAATCGTTCGATCAAGTCGGCGCAGTTGACTGTGAGCGAGCGCAGCGCGGAGTTCGTCGAGGCGGCTATCGAAGCCCAGACGCTCGTGCTCGAGAAGTCGGCCGACCTCTGACGGGACTCCGTCCTCCGCATCGACGTACGGTCGACCGGCATCGCGGAGCGATCGGCATGAATGCGCGAGCGTGTCGTCGTGGGTCACGAGCACTGCGCCGTCGCCGCCGCAGACTGGGCCAGCGGCGGGCAAGCCAAAAACGGCGATGCGCCCGAAGCGACCCGCTTGGTCGTTGCCGACGGTTGATCCGAGCGCTTCCGTCGCATTCTCAATGAGCGGGATTTCAAACTTCGAACAGAGATGCGCAAGCGCGTCGGTGTAGGCGGGATTGCCGAAGTTCGAGTGGGCGATGATCGCGCGGGTGCGATCGTTCACCAGCGGTTCGACAAGTGCTGGCGGTGCGTTGAGCGTGCGCGGGTCAACGTCGGCGAAGACGGGCTTTGCCCCTGTCAAGGTCACGGCGTTTGCGAGGACCACGGGCGCGAACGCGGGGACGATGACTTCATGTCCCGCCCCGATGCCGCACGCCGTCAGCGCGATGCGCAATCCCGTTCCCAGTGACCCAACACCGATCGCGTACGGTCGCGCCACGCGTGCCGCGAAGGACAGTTCAAAATCGCGCACAGACTCGCCGTGCCCGAGAAGACCTGATCGGATGGCTACGGTCACCGACTCGATGTCGTCGTTCGTAATGTCGGGATGGAAAAGAGGGATCGTTTCGCTCACGGGCGTCGCGTACCTGGCGGTGGGGTTGGATCGGGTTTCCGGTCGGGTGTCCGGGGGGAATCTGGGGACGGCCTATCAGAGGGCAGCGGGGGTGGGACGCGGACGGGCGTCTCTGCAACGGTTCCCGCCGGAGCCGAGCCGTCTGCGACCGCGGCTGGTGCCAGCGCGAGCGCGATCGCTTGATCGGCCTTGCCGCTGTGGCGTGCATAGAGCCAAGCGGCTTGGACTTGCATCGACTGATCCAGCGGCGACCCTCCCGCGGCGATGACGCCGAGTTGATCGAGTTCACTCGTCGTCAGCGTCGCTGCGTAGCGGGCGTGCAGCAGCAGCGACATTGCTGCCGACCGCGGGCTTGAGCGATCTCTCGCCGCGTATGCGATCGCTGAGGCCTCTTTGGTGCCCGCGCCGAAGAGCGCGAGGAGAAAGAGGTCGTGCAGCGCCTGATCTTCTACGGCGGCCTCGAGCCGCTTGCCAATCGCAGCGGGATCGAGTGCAGCGAGTCGCGACGCCGCGTCCACGCAGAGATCGATGGTGCCGGGCGCTAGTGAGAGCCGATCGTTCCGCGAGAAGATTTGCAGGAACGCTTCGTAGGTCGCGCGACGCGTGCGGTCGTCAGCGCGTCGCGTCACGGCAAGCGCCGTCGCCATCGACGGTCGATGCTGGGTTGCGACCAGCGCAGCCAGCGCGCTTGACGCGTCTCCTGCAGCGACGCCGTCCAAGGCGTCAGCCAGCTTGCCCAGCAACGGATCGTTTGGAACGCTCGATTGCGTCGCAACCGCGCGAAGTGGGTCACCCACGTTCTGCGGGAGCGGCTTCTCGGAGGCGAGGAGGACAAGGGCGAGTCGCACGCGCAGCGACTGCGAGGTCGACGCTTCGAGCGCAGCCCGCCATGCCGCGAGTCCACGTTCTTGGTCGAGCGCGAGGAGTGCCGCGATGCAGGCAACGCGGGCTTCAGGCGCGAGCGCCGTATCCTTCAGTGCCGCGTCGAGCAGTGGAACCGCTGACGTGACCGAGAAGGTCGTCGCCGCCGCCGAGAGGCCGATGAGCGCCGTGGCCCGTTCGCGCGGCGCGAGTTGCGAGAGGTGGTTTGACACCAGCGCGAGAGCAGTTTTATCGCCGTGGGCTGCGAGCAGGAGTCCCGCAATGCCCAGTACTTCCGTGTCAGAGGTGTCCAGGAGTGCCCGTACGCTGGCGCTATCAAACTCTCCGCCGCGCCGCGAGATCTCCGCGTACAGCAGTGTGCGGTCGCGCGGCGTGAGATCGCTCCAGGTCAATATCGCTGCGGCTTGTTCCTTGTCCACCATCTCAAGCTGCACGGCAGCGGCGATCGCTGTCGAGCGGTCTGTTGGGCTCTTCACCTGTGAGAGCAGGAACGGATCGAGAACTCCCCTCGGATCCAGTTCAGCCAGTCCGAACACGCCGTCCACCTGCATCGACCAATACTCCGCTTGCACGAGTGACTGGAACAGCGGCTTGAGTGTTGGATCGTGCAACTCGCGGAGCGCGACGAGGAGGGCGTGATGGCTTCCGTCGCGGTGATACCGAGCGGCCTGACGCAATCGGTCGATGACCGCGTCCCACGTCGGCGGTGCCGCATACGGCGAAGTCGACTGCGCGTGAAGAGCGGGCGTAGCGGCCGCGGCGAACGCGATCGCGATGCACCCAACGCCTAAAGCGACTACGAAAGAAAGTACGCAGCAGGGGAATGGCACGGCACTCGGTTGGTGACGCTGCGCACGGTTACTCCGCGCTACGCGCACGTTCCGATCAGTCGTCCGGTCCGCTGCGCGTTCTGCGACGGGCATGCGGTTGCAGTGTAGCGAGCGGGCTTAGGAACGAACTGGCGCCCGCATCACCGCATGGCGAAGCTGCGCGACCAACTCCGTGATCGGGGAGGAGCAATCACGACCGGCAGCGGAAGGGTCGGGACACTCAACGCGCTCGGCTGCGGCAATCATGTCGTCGACCCGGCGCGCGGCGGTGTGTGCGGAGGAGTGGGTATCCCGTCCAAGTGCCCGAGCAATCTCAGGGAAGCTATGGGTCGTCAGTTCGCGAGCAAGGTGAACAACAAGGCTTCGCGCCAGCACGACGCGCCGGTGGCGCCCGGTGCCCAAGACCTCCTCGCGTTCCACGCCCAGTCGGTGGCATGTCGCCTCAAGGATGTCCGCGAGGCGCACCGGCCCGGTCGGGCGCCCGCCCTCCTCAGCCAGCGCCCGTTCGACCAAGATCGCGCCCACGGGGGTCCTCAGGCTGCCGGTGTGATGCGCGTTTCCCGTTCCCGTGTCCGATGTTGACGACGCGTCCGTTCCAAGAGGCAAGACCTGTGCAAACGCGGCGATCCGGGCGAGTGCGCCAGCAATTTCGCGAACGCTTCCGACGCAACGCAGCGCGATCAGTTCCTCCGCTGCGGGCTGGATCGCAAGGCCGCGTTCCGCGGCGAGTTGACGGACGAGCCGAAGCCTCGTTTCGCGATCGGGGCGTTCGATGCGAACCACCATGCCGGAGAGAAACCGACTGACGAGCTGTTGGCTGAACTTACGAATCGCCTTCGGATGCTCGTCGCTCGCCAACACGATGCGCGCGCCCGACAGGTCGATCGCATCCATCGTGTGGAGGAACTCACTCTGGGTTGCAGTCTTATTTGACAGGAAGTGGATGTCGTCGATCGCAAGCAGATCGAGCCGACGCAGCGACTTCCGGAAGGTGTCGAGCGAGCCTTCGCGAAGGGCGGTCAGGTATTCGTTCGTGAACTGTTCCGCGGTTGTGTACCGCACGTGTTGCCGCGGCGCGAGCGCGCGACGACGCTCGCAAATGCCTTGAATCAGGTGGGTTTTGCCGACGCCGCAGTCACCGTGAACGAAGAAAAGGCTCGGCGCGCCATCGAAGTCCTCGGCGAGCCGGCGTCCGGCATCGAGCGCGAGTTGGTTCGACGGTCCGACGACGAACTCGTCGAGCCGCCGTAGCGACGCGCGGCGTTCCGCCTCGAGTCCGCGTCGGCTACTGGTGCGCTCAGGGCGGGACGCAATGCCAGCACCCGCTCCGCCTCTCGGTTCAGCGCTGGTTGAGTTCGGCGTGTCGCGTCCTTCACCGCGGCCGAACGCCTGAGGGGCAACCTGCATCGAGACCGTCGCAGCATCCCCGAGAGACTCGCGCGCCGCTTGGCGGAGGTCGTCTGAGAAGTGCCGCCCAATCCAGTCAGCAACGTACTCGCTTGCGAGGTCGACGCGCACGGTCGCCCCGTCAATGTGGACGTGCGCGGCCGAGGGGCCAAACCAGAGGTCGTAGCGTCGAGCACCGATACGCCGTTGCAGCGATTCGGTCAGGCCCGCAGCATTCGTCGAGCCACGGGCACCGGACCGACGAATTGGCTCGTTCATCGCTGACGTGAGGGCCGAACGATCTTGTGTAGAGGCACACATGCGGTTGGGAGCCTTATCCCCAGTGAGGCCTGGTGAGCCAGTGAGGCCCGATGAGCCAGTGAGGTCTGCTGGAGCTCGGGGCCGCAACTGGACGAACACGGCGCGATGCCCGAGCGGAAGATTTACGAGCGGAAGATGCCCAAGCGGAAACAGACGGCGACGTTCACGGGGATGACAGAACGACTCGCCAGCCCGGTCAAAGCCGAGCTGGGCAACCTAGTCGCGGGAGTGTGCTCGCGCGGCTATGCCGCGGCCGCGCCGGAACGGCGGGACGCGACTCCTCTCACACAGATTGGTGCGTCAGGTGACGCACACGAAACGGCGCATGACACCAGTTACCCCGAAAGCTGGCCACGGGTCGGATTGATGGGTCGAGGAAGGGTTCGCAGAACCGAAGGCGAACGGACGAAGAACGGAAGGCGAGAACCGCACTAGATTTCAGGCAGAAGCCAAATCGGAAGCCAGATCGACAGAGCTGATCACGGAAACTAGATCGCGGAAGCCATTCCGAAGCGAAGAGGTACGTGCGACGCATGTCGCACTTGGCAGTTCGCTCTCGCATCCTTGCGAGCCGAAACGAAATGTACCGCAGCAACGTCGCGCGCCATAGGGTTTTCGGCGCACTGTGCGCTGACTCACAGTGTCACCTGATCGAAAACCGGACTCACTGCATGACTTGCGCGCAAGAAGAAAAGTTCTCCACCGACCGCGTGCCAATGTTGACGGCTGACGTGTGGAAAACGTTGAGGGTTACCCATGCGCGCCTCACAGTTGCGTCTCGATGCGAGGCGCTGTACCGCGATGTGGCCACCGCTCAACACGTCTCTCGTACCACCGGCCTGATGAACGCGACGCGTCGAAGCGACGGACGGAACCCCGCTTCGCGATAGAGCTTCATTGCGGGAGTGTTGCGCTCGTCGACCGCAAGCACGACTGCACGTTCTGAGCGCCCCTTGAGCAGCGCCAGTCCGTGTTCGAGCAACCGTCTGCCCAGGCCGCGTCCGCGCGCTTCAGGCACGAGACCGAGATACACGAGTTCGACTGATCCGGCCGAACCGGTCGCGGGATGGGCTCCGTTGAGGAGACACATACCAGCGAGTTGTGAGTCGTGCGGTCCGCGGCCGAAACGGAGTAAGGTCCACAACGGCGCCTCAAAACGCCCGCTGTGGAGATGGCCTTCGAGAACGTCTTCGCCGCGTCGGAGTCCGGCGAGCGCTGGGCAATCGAGCGTGTCGATGTACGTGCGCTCAAGCGCGGCAACGAGCTCCTCTCGCTGCGATGGATCCCAAGGTTCCGCGCGAATGTCGTTGGGCCACTCGTTGTTCGCACCATGCGCCCCGTGACGAGCGGCAACTGGACGGATCGGCAAAGGGCGCTCGAGGTACGAGAGAGTTGCAAGGCGACGCATTCCGCCGCGCTCATACGCTTCGAGTTGGAGCAGCTCGCGTGGGTCGACCAGCGCTTGCGCGAGGTGAACGCCAAATTCCGGCATGGCAGTGCAGGCGGCGTCGACGAGCGAGCCGAGTGCGCTGAGGTCCGCGCGCGAGCGGCCCAACGTGGCAAAGAGCGTCGCGGTTCGACCCGGGCTTGGCGCGGCAAGGAGTACGAGTTCGGGACGTCCGTCCATGCCGAGGACCGCCCAGAGTCCTTCGAGCCGTACGTGCGTCTTGGCGGCGAAAGTAAGAAATCGATCGGCGGCAGGCCGGTCGCCACCGAGAAGAGCCTGAATCCCCGCGATCCGCTGCGACTCGCCGAGGCGGACAACTGTGATGTCGCCGGTGGGCTCCCCTTTACCGACGTCGTCGGAGGAAGTGGGGGAGCGGGGGTCTCGGCGAAGCGGCATCGGCAAAGGGTATCGGTTGAATCGTGATGTTGGTGCTTAGAGCGGTGCTCGCCTCGACTCCGATTCGAACCGCTTGGTTACACTGCTTCGCTCGACTGGGGCTTCGGAGCGACTTCATGCAGATCAGCGATCGCCAGCGTCTTCAACGTTCGTCCGTCATCGCGAGTTGGGCGAGTTGGTTGCGCCCGCTTGGTTGCAGCCGCCGCGCTTGTGGCCGTCTGCTCTGCACGGTGGCGTTGCTCGGTGCGAGCGCCACAGCGATTGCTATCCCTCAGATCGGAACACCCGCTGGATCACCGGTCACGCCGCCTGCCGCAGCGGGCGAAATCGCGTCACCGAATGCGAAGCCAGCGACCGACGCGGCCGCAGCGGCTGGTTCACGTGCAACAGCCAACGCCCAGGCGGTGCCGGCGCGCGGTGGGCGTTCGACGCAAAATCTGACTGGCCAGGTGCTCGGGGGCCGGTATGTACGGGCGATGGACTGGGAGCTCGACTTCCGGCCCGGCGCGCTGCGTCTCCTGACCGACACGAGTGGAAAGTCGTACTGGTACTTCACGTACAAGGTCATCAACCGAACGGGCAAAGATCGCATGTGGGCGCCGCGGTTGGAGTTGTTCACCGACAAGGGTGAGATCTTGACGTCGGGCCGGACCGTTCCAACCGACGTCACGCGATCGATCCTTCAACTGCTCGGGAACCCGCTTCTGCAAGACCAAAACCAGGTCATCGGTGAGATCTTGATCGGTGAGGAGCACGCGAAAGAGGGCCTCGTCGTGTGGCCCGTCGACGACACCGAGGTCACAGAATTCACGGTCTTCGTTAGCGGCGCCAGCGGCAAAATCCGGAAGACAGCCGATCCTCGGACGAACCAACCGCGCGTCGAGCGGTGGACGATTCGATTCAACTACCTCGTTCCCGGCGACCCGCTGGCGCGCGGGAGTAAGCCCGTCGAACCGGCGTCGACCGACGGCGATGTCAAAGACGGAGCAGACCGACGAACAGACGCTGGCGTCTGGCTCTGGCGTTAGGGGCGCTCGGCGGCAGGCCTGCGAATGGCGGCGCGGCAGACTGCCTGAAGGCGGTTCTTGCCGATGGTCGCCTCGCTGGCGAAGCGGTTGATAGCGTCGCGAGTTTCCGTATACTGGCCAATCTTCGCCCGAGCGGCCGTTTGCCCTTCGGGTTCGCCGGCTTTCTTCGCCGGTTTCTGTCAGAAAGCGAGTGCAGCAGTGGCTCACAAAAAGGGACAAGGCTCGACCGAAAACGGCCGCGACTCGAAGCCGCAGTTCCGCGGAATCAAGCTCTACGGCGGCCAGATGGCGCGAGCAGGTTCAATCATCGTTCGCCAATGCGGCACGCCGTGGAAGGCTGGCTACCTCGTTCAGCGAGGCAAGGACGACACGCTCATGGCGCGCGTCGACGGAACCGTCTGCTTCCGCGGCCGCAACGTTGATCTGATTCCGGCTGATCCAACGACGCCTCGCTATGAGGTTGTCGGGCAACCAGCCGTCGGCTAGCGATCGCTGGTTGGCGATCGCTAGTTGGTGATACCTGGTCGGCGATCGCTCGCGACCCTGTCACTTGAAAACGCATTCGACGGGCTGTCGCCTTGCGGCGTAGAGTCCGACAACTCGGGCCGAGCAGCCCCGCAGACACGTCCCGACCGGCGCGCTCCGCGAGCCGGTCGTTTCATTCTCGCCATGCTGATAGACAACGCCATCATCATGGTTCGAAGCGGCCGGGGCGGCAACGGAAGTGCCGCGTTCCGCCGGGCTGCGGGCGAACCGAAGGGCGGACCCGACGGTGGCGACGGTGGCAAGGGCGGCGACGTGGTGCTTGTTGGCGACAGTCACCTCGACACCCTGCTTGAATTCGCTTACCGCTCGCAGTTTTTCGCGCAAGCTGGTCAGAAGGGTTCGAAGAAGAAGTGCCACGGCAAGGATGGTCTCGACTGTCGGCTTCGTCTGCCGCTCGGCTGTCTCGTTTTTGCCGCGGAAACCAATGAGTTCATTGTCGACATCACGACAGCGGGACAGGAGTTCATCGTCGCGGCTGGCGGTAAAGGCGGACGCGGAAACGATCACTTCAAGACGTCGACGCATCAAGCCCCGACCGAGTTCGAACTCGGAGGTGAGCAGATCGAACGACGGCTTCGGCTTGAGCTCAAACTCATCGCTGATGTCGGTTTGATCGGTCTTCCCAACGCAGGCAAGTCCACGCTCCTCAAGTCGCTGACGAGGGCGAACCCGAAAGTGGCGTCGTATCCATTCACGACGCTCGCTCCGCAGCTCGGCATCGCTGAACTCGATGGTGAGCGGCGCATGGTGATGGCCGACATCCCGGGCCTGATCGAGGGAGCGAGCGATGGCGCAGGTCTCGGTCACGACTTCCTCAAGCACATCGAGCGAACGAGTGTCGTCGTCCATCTGGTGGACGTCATGCCAGCGGATGGAAGCGATCCGATTGCGAACTATCGAACGATCCGGGCTGAACTCGCCGCCTTCAGTGAACAGCTCGCTAACAAGCCGGAGCTTGTCGCGTTCAACAAGCTCGACCTCGTAGCCGACGAAGATCGCGACGCGCTCCTCAAGCGACTCCGCAGCCGCTTGAAGCTGACGAAGGCCGAATGCGTCGCGATCTCAGGTGCCACTGGCGCTGGACGCAGCGAATTGATGGAGCACTGCTGGACGCTCGTTCATGGCGACTCGGCAGTGCCCGATGGTTGGCAGCGAAAGAGATCCTGATCCACGAAGTGTTCGAGGCGACAAACCGAGCGCGGCCCGGAGGAGTCCTCCGGGCCGCGCTCTCAAAAAGGTGGTTGTGGTCGAGTGAAAACGAGGGACGCCGCCGTCGCGTCGCGGTCAGTACCGCTCGACGCGAAGGCGAGTCGCCTCGTTCGATTCCGGGCGCCACAGCGCGTGGCGACCGGGTCCGAGTACCGTCGCGAGGCGGCCGTCCTTCCAGACGTTCGCTCGCTCCGACTCGCCGAGCTCGATGATCACGGTCGCTGCGCGCAGCGCGGGCGTGTCGAGAAATTCGGCGAGTCGATCGTGTTGCACGACCGGCTCGAGGGTGCTGACGACCTCGATGCGGTCGCACTCCGCTCGCCAGAGCGAGGGAAGCGTTCGGTACGTTCCAGCGCCGAGCACGGCTCGCAGTTCGCCGTAGCGAAACCGGAGACCGCGCTCGTGCCGGCGGATGCGATGGGTGTTGCGCATGAGTGTTCTCCGTGCGTGCAGGTGCGGCGAAATGTGAACTCGACGAAGTACGCGCCGCGAGCGAGTGTCGAGCCGCGGAACATCCGCGGTGATTGAGGTTGTGTTAGGCGGTGATGACATCGATCACGCCAAACTCGTAGAGTCGGCGTGCGAACCGTGGTGAACGGCAGCTTCGAGTGCACCAGAGAAGCAGAACCGCCCCGGAGACAGACTCCGAGGCGGCGGTACAGTCGTGTATCGACGATCGCTTAGCGTTCGGAGAGTTGCAGGCCAAGCGAGCGCACAACGAATTGCGTGCCGCCCTGGCCCATGCTCAAGAAGTGAAATGTTTGTTCAATGGACAAGTGGGCAGTCCCCGTTACCAAGAAGTGAAGGATGCGGAGAGTAGCCGCGAGCGCGCGAGTGTCAAGCGGTTTTGCGGGATTTCACGAGAGTTTTGTCACAGCGTTCAAAACGCGTGGCTTACGCAGAGGACTGTCATCAGCGACACAACGTCATCCACTGCGCGAAGAACACTTCGATCTCATCTTGAAAACGATCGCCAAAGGTGATGCCCGCGATTTCGGCGATCAGCGATGCATCGCGCGGTAGCGCGACGGCGCGCCCGCCTCCCGCTTCAGCGATCTCGGCGAAGTACTCCACTTCGCCCGGCGCGAGATTCTGTCGCCACGGACTCGTCGGAGTGCGCTTGCGAAACCATGGCTGCGGACCGCTCGGCGCGTTCTCTTCACCGTTGTCCGTGGGCGACACCGATGGATCGTTCCTTGGCTGTGGTGCCCGCTGCGGTAGCTCTTTGTGCGGCGCGATCGCGAACGTCGTAATGCCGACGGCACGGGCTTTCCGCGCCATATCAACGCACTGTTCGCCCGTACCGGGATGCGGTGGTGCATCGCCAATCAACACGGCGTTGAGCGATTTTCCCGGCCGCCACGAGAGCTTCCAATAGGCCAGTTTCAGCGCAGCGCCGACGGATTCCGCTCGATCTCCGCCGCCTTCGGCCGAGAGCATCCACAAGTGATCGCGAGCCTCGGTGATCGAAGACGTGAAGTCCCATGCCTGAGTTTCCAATCGGTCGTGCGGATCTCGGTATGCGACCACTGCAACGCGAACGTTCTTTGCCACGCCTTCCGCGAAGAGCATGAGGGCGTCGATACCCGACTGACACTCCGCGAGTTCGCCAGTCATGCTCGCCGTGCAGTCCAGCATGATCGCGAGGTCGATCTCGCGCGCCCCGAGGTTTTCGACGTGTCGTTCGAGGTCAACAAAGCGCTCGGGCGGGATTGACGCGATGAATCCGTCTTCACGTTCAGCGATCGAGATCGGGACCACGAATCCGCCGTGCAGGCCTAACTTCTTCTTATTCTTCCGGTACCACTCGCGCCAGCGGTAGCTGCGGCCGCTGTCGCCGCCCGATGTGATGCTGGAGAGTCTCGGCGAGACCTCGCCTGCCTCGACGCGGTCCATGCGCAGAATGATCGTCTCGAGTAGTTCCTCGCGATCGAACTGCTTGCCGGTGAGGTCCGCCGCCACGAGCAGCTCAAGCGCCAGCATCTTGTCCTCGACGCGGCTCGACTTTGTGAGGCGCTCAACCAGCGCCTCAAGCGGAGCTCTGGGCACGGCGTAGCGGCAGCGCAGCGCGGTGCGAATCACGCGAGATTGGGACTCGGACTGAAATGCTGACTCGGGGAGGGGAACACCGCGTCGCGCGCACGCCTCGAGCGCGTAGCATCGCACTTGCCACGACGTGTCGCGCAGCAGTATCTGCAAGCAATCGCGACTCGGCTCGCAATCGAATCGAGCGAGCCGCGCTGCCGCGAGCGCTCGGCGCACCCACGCCGCGCTCGATCGAAGTCGTTCGATTGCGCCGCGCTCCGCCGCCGATGCGTCGGTCAGTGCGACTCCGCTGGCTGCGACCTGCCGCTCGCGCGGCGTTGACCCGCTCGAAGCGGCCGGAGGATCGTTCAACAAGAGACTGAGAGCGAGGGAGATGCAGGTCACTGTGCCAGCGTACGGCTCGTTTGATGCAGCACCAAGGCTGATCTGTTCAAAACGGCAAAGTCGGCGCACGAGATTCGCGCCGTTCACGTGTCGCCAGCGCTGCGCTTGAGCTCGCGCAGCAGGTCAAACGCCTGCATCGGCGTGATGGCGTCGAGTTGAATCGCTTTGAGTTTCTCAACCGCTGGATGGGGGAGGAACTCAGTGAAGAGGCCGAACTGTCCATCGCGCGGAGGTTCCCGCCCAGGGGTCGCCGTCGATTCACTCGCAACCTTGCGTGCCCGGCTACTCGCTTCTTCCGTCTCGACAGCAAGCGTCTCCAAGAGTTTCGACGCCCGCTCGATTGTCTCCCGTGGAAGGCCCGCGAGCTTCGCGACGTGGATGCCGTAGCTGCGGTCGGTGCGTCCCGACAGGATGCGATGCAGGAAGATGACGCGGTCTTCCCACTCGCGCACAGCGACGTGCAAGTTCGTGACGCTCGGAAGTCGCTCGGCGAGCGACGTGAGCTCGTGGTAGTGCGTGGCGAACAGCGTGCGACAGCCGCGGGCTGCGAGCGTCTCGGCGATCGCCCACGCCAGGCTCAATCCGTCGAGTGTGCTTGTGCCGCGCCCGATCTCATCGAGAATCACCAAGCTTGACCGCGTCGCGTGGTGCAGGATGTTAGCCGTCTCGGTCATCTCGACCATGAATGTCGACTGGCCGGTATGCAACTCGTCGCTGGCGCCGATGCGCGTAAAAATGCGATCGACGAGTCCGACAGTCGCTTCGGTAGCGGGCACAAAGCTGCCGATGTGCGCGAGCAGAACGATCAGCGCGACTTGCCGAATGAACGTCGATTTGCCCGCCATGTTTGGACCAGTGATGAGCGCGAGTGAACCGCCACCGGAATCAGTGGCAGCGCCAAGGTCGCAGTCATTCGGCACGAAGCGCTCGCGCAAGATCGCTTCGAGTACCGGATGCCGACCGTCGCGAATTCGCAGCGTTGGCTCGTCGACGATCGTCGGCATGGCCCACCGCTCACGCCGCGCGATGTCAGCGAGTGAGCGCAGTGCATCGAGCGAAGCGACGGCGTCGGCGTAACGACCGAGCGCTTCGGCGTGGGCAGCGATCGCGGTGCAGAGCTCAAGAAACAGCGTCCTTTCCCGCTCGATCGCGCGCGACTCGGCTGTCAGCACTTTGTCTTCGAACGCCTTCAGCTCAGGCGTGATGTAGCGCTCGGCGTTCTTCAGCGTCTGCTTACGACTAAAGATTGCAGGGATCTTTTCGACGTTCGCGTGCGTGATCTCGATGTAGAAACCAAACACCTTGTTGAAGCCAACTTTGAGCGACGGGATGTTCGTGTCGTCGATGAGTTGCTTCTGGTAACTAGCGAGCCACGTGTTCGCGTCGCGCTGGAGCGACCGCGCCTCGTCGAGCGTTGCGTCGATGCCGTCCTTGAACAGTCCGCCTTCACGCAAATGCGCCGGTGGATGTTCAACGCACGATCGCCGAATGCGCTCGGCCAGCGGAGCGAGTGGTTCGCGGACGGCATCGAATACAGCGAGGTCGACGGCAAATGCTGGGCGCGCATCGAGCAGGTCGCGGAGTGCTTCGATGTGACCCACCGACATTCCGAGGGCGACGACATCGCGCGGCGTTGCGCGACCAGTTCCAACGCGACCAGCGATGCGCGCGACATCTTGAATGCCGCCGACCCGCGCTCCAAGTGCGTCGGCAAACATCTCGTCGTGCACAATCGCAGCAATGCGGCGCTGCCGGGCTTCGATTGCATCACGACGGCGGAGCGGAAACGAGATCCAGTGGCGCAGCAGTCGGCGTCCCATTGCGCTGCGACACCGATCGATCGTCGCGAAGAGCGTGCCCTCGGCGCCGCCCGACCGCAGCGTGCGCTCGAGTTCGAGGCTGCGCAGGCTGGTGCCGTCAATCACGACGAAATCGCCGGTTTCCAGCCGCCGCGGTGGCCGCAGATGCGCGAGTGTTCCCGACGGTTCACCCGGCGCTCGCTCGCTCGACTGGGTTTCGAGTACGTATCGAAGGAGCGCGCCAGCGGCGCGGAGCGCGGGCTCGTCTAACTTCAGACCGAAGCTTTCGAGTGTCGCGACGCCGAAGTGCCCTTTGATACTGTCAGCGGCGTCGCGCGGGCGAAACGTCCACGCTGGACGCGGCGATAGTGCAGCGCCTCGAGACGCGCGAAAGACTTCAAGCGCTTCGCGAATCGATCCTTCCGAGCCGCCGTCGGTTTCTTCGGCAAAAAGCACCTCGGCTGGTGCGAGCCGTTGCAGCTCATCAGCGAGGCGCGAGGTCGGCGCGTCAACGACTGTAAACGCGCCGGTCGACAGTTCAATAAGAGCGATCGCCGCGCGATCGCCTTCGACAGCGACTGCGGCGAGTTCGTTGGCGCGGCTCTCATCGAGCAGGGTCTCATCGACGAGCGTGCCCGGCGTGAGTAGCCGCGTCACGCCGCGATCGACAACACCCTTCGCGTCCTTCGGATCTTGCAACTGATCGCAGATCGCGACGCGAAAGCCCTGCTCGATGAGGCGGCGCAGATAGCCCTCAGCCGAATGAAACGGCACGCCAGCCATCGCCATGCCTTTGGTGCGCTCCGTGAGCGTGAGCCCAAGCGCTTGATGTACGACGATCGCGTCGCGATCGAACAGCTCGTAGAAATCGCCCATGCGAAAAAAGAGCAGGCATTCCGGGTGCGCTCTCTTGAAACGCAGCCATTGCCGCATCGCTGGCGTCTGATAGATCGGGTTCGCTTCGAGCGCTGACGCGTCAGCGCCGGCGATCCGCGAGGGCTGTGAGGCGATGGTCGTCACATACGCAGGCTACAGCACGATCACCGAGGAGCGCGGGATCGAAAAAAGAACGCTCCGAGCCGTCCGAAAGGCGTGGGCGGAGATGCCGCAGCCTGACCCGCACCCGCCATTCAGTCCAGTTGGTGTTCGAACAGAGCACTACTTGTTGGCAGCTGCGGCTCCCGCCATCCACGTTGCAGGCACCGGCACACGGTACCCCAATGATGAATGCGGTCGGCATTCGTTGCAGTGCCTGTCCCTCTCCCTAGAACTCATGTTGACAGCCATCATCATCAGTACGGCCGAGACGTCAGTCCGAGGCGCGTCGTGCGCCTTGCGGCCGCATCCGCAGCCGCCGTGATGACGGTTGCGAGCGAGACGTTGTCGAAGAGTCACCGCCTGCGCGAAGCGATCGCGCGGACGCTCTCTCACTCGTTCGCCGGGACGCCTCCGTTCGTCGGATCGGGCGAATAGGTTCGTCCACTGTGCGCTCGCCATATGTCGCCGACGACAGCACCGCAGATTCGAATCATGCACGCCTGAGGTCGCCGATCCTCCATCTCGCCTGCCGCTGAGCATCCATCCACATGAAACTCTGCGATTCTGTTTGACAGGTGTATCCA
>JAWXCC010000235.1:0-5418 GCA_034440475.1 Phycisphaerae bacterium
CCAAACTTGATCTTGTCATTCCCGCCCGTCGTGATTGCGATCTCATCGCCCGCTTCGGCTGTCTTCAGAAAGATGTTTCCATCGCGATAGCGGGCGATGCGTGCTTCGTCACGTGAAACCGCCGTGGCTGCTTGACGTCCGCGAGCTGGCGCCGGAGGTCGCCGCGGCGGCGCGTCATCGTTCGGTGTCACGGCGGTTTCAGGCGGGTTGTCGATTGACTTCGGCGCGCCACCACTCAGCGAAAGCGAAAACCATTCATCGCCGCGTCGAAACACCAGGTCACCGCTCGCCAGATCCCAACGCACTTCGCGTACCCGCCCGCCGCGCGTGCCCGACATCTGCTTCACTTGAGCCGCGCGCACTTTGTCCGCGCGTGGAAGTTGGTCGTACGGAACCCAGTCGCGTGCCAACGCCGGACTCGCTGGCACGATCGCCAACGCGAGCGCGAGCGCGCATGACCCAATCGACAACCTGACCGATGCCGCAGCTGAGGGCCAAATCATGCGCGAAGCGTAGCGAAACCACTCTGCTACGCCACGCGGGCGGCCACGCGAAACGTCGCCATGCGCGCGTCAAGCTGCGCACGATCGAGTCGTGCGAGCCGGTCGAGCGAGAAACACTCGATGGTGAACGACGCAAGCACCGTGCCCCACGCGAGCCCCGTCTGAATCGTGTGAAAGTCGGTTGCGTCATGCCCCGCGATCCAACCCATCATGCCGCCAGCGAACGAATCGCCCGCGCCAGTCGGATCAATAACGTGCGACTCGTCGGCGGGGTACGCAGGCAGCGCTGCAACGCCGTCACGATGCACCAGCACCGCGCCGTGCTCACCCTTCTTGACAACGACGAACGACGGACCGAGCGCCAAAATCGCCCTTGCTGCGCTGATCGCGTTCGAGCGTTCTGTCAGCTGCATTGCCTCTTGGTCATTCACCACAACTCCGTCAATCTCACGGAAGAGTTTGGTGAGGTCTTCGCGGGCGATGTTGATCCAGAGATCCATCGTGTCGGCGACGGCGAACGTGCGCGCTGGGAACTGACGCAAAAGATCAAGCTGCACCGCCGGATGCGTGTTCGCGAGAAAGACGTACTTGCTGTCGCGATACGCAGCGGGAACCGTCGGCGGCGCCTCTTCAAGTACGCCGAGATGCGTGAAAAGCGTCTCGCGACGATTCATGTTGTCGAAGTAGCGGCCGCCCCACGCAAACGTCGAGCTTTTTGGCCGCGATTCAAGACCAGCGAGGTCCACGTTCGTGAAGCGCGACAGCGCGGCTCGATGCTCTGCGGGCCAATCGCCGCCGACCGCGCCGACGACGCGGACCGCTGCCAATTGGCTGGCGGCTGCCGCGAAATAGGCGCAGCTTCCACCGAGCACGCGCTCTGCGTTTCCAGTGGGCGTGTGAACGGTATCGATGCCAATGGTGCCAGTAACGATGAGCGACATAGGGTTCTGTGCTGGAGGTTTCAGCGAGCGGTTAGGCTTGCTTCAATGCCGCGCCGTCGGTTGTGACGACTTCAGTCTTGATGAACGAACGCGACCAGCCGATGCCAAGCGCGACGCCAATGAGCGACCCGGCGGCGAAATCGATCGGCATTGGATACGCAAGGTGCGAGAGTTGCTTCGCGATGAAGACCGCATCAAGCTTCGCGTTCGCAGGTAAGAGAAAATGCGCAATGAGCTGACCTAGACCGCCGAAGAAAACTGGCGCGGTGAAGAGTAAGAGCGGCGGTGTCCGCGGCGCGAACAGTCGGCCGGCCACTCCGACGAGCATTCCGCCGAGAACCACGGCGCCGAGTGCCTGTCCCTTCTGCGACGTCACCGCGACGAGAAGCACGGCAACTAGCACGAGCACCCCAGCCAGTTGTGCCACCAAACCCTTTACGCCGAAGGGACCGTCAACACGTGGATCGTCGATCGGCACCGCGTCTGGCAATGGTCCGCCAACGCGAAAAAGCGCGACCGACGCGATGAAGACAAGCAGTGCCCAGGCGAACGTCTCCACTGCGGTCGAACTGAGTTGGCCACCGCCGAAGACGAGGCTTTCGATGGTGCCCGACTGCATCGCGAGCATCGCCACGCCGCAGCCGACAACGAACAAGCCGACCACTGCGTTGATGAGTCGAGCGACAACGCATCCGATCGCGACGCACCCGGCGTAGCACGCCAGCGTCCACATCAGCGCGCGGAGCGGTTGCTGAGCCAACTGAATCGTCGGTCCTGCGATGCCGCGCAGGGACATGCTCGGTTGGATGGCCAGCGTGAAGACCGCCGCCGACAACAGGATCGCGAGAACGAGGATAATGGTGCGGGGAACGGGGTGCTGCACAGGGCAGGTTGTAGAAGATCGTGCGACAGTCGGCAACTCGGAGGGGTTGCCGCGTCACGATGATCCGGCAGTTCGTGGCGTTCTACACGACCAACGCGTTCACGAACGCTCTCGCTGCTCATTCACATCAACATCGCGATTGATCCGGTCGCACTTGTATGAGTCGGGGATCACTCCTCCCGTATCATCGCCGCCCCATGCACGATGCTGCGCTTCGTATCGACGGCCAACCACTCTCGATCGCCGATGTTGCTTCGGTCGCCCGCGACGCGCGACCGGTTGCGTTCGGTGACAACGCTCGTGTTCGCGTCGACGCCGCTCGTGCCGTCATCGATCGCCGCTCTGGTGGCGGCGAAGCTCTCTACGGCATCAATACCGGATTTGGCTCGCTCTCCCGCGTCCGGATTCCCGCTGACCAAGTCCGCGAGGTACAGCGCAACCTCATTCGCTCTCATGCGGCGGGTGTCGGCGACGCGCTGCCGACCGAAGTCGTGCGCGGCATGATGACGCTCTCGGCGGCGAGCCTCGCGCGGGGCCGATCCGGCGTGCGACCCGCGGTCATCGAGTCGATCGTGGCCATGCTGAATCAAGGCGTCACGCCGATCGTGCCGTCGCGCGGATCGGTCGGGGCATCGGGGGACCTCGCGCCACTCGCACATATGGCGCTCGCACTTCTCGGCGAGGGCTTCTCGTCGTTTCGAGAACGCATGGGCCCCACTGCGTACTGGATGAAAGCACGCGATCTTCTGCCGCTCGTCTTGGAAGCAAAGGAAGGCTTAGCGCTGATCAACGGCACGCACTTCATGTGCGCCGCTGGCTCGCTCTTGCTCGCGGACATCGAGCGCACCCAAGAAGCGGCGCTTGCCGCCGCTGCGATGGCGATCGACGCCTGCCGCGCAACCGATGCGTTCCTTGATTCACGCCTCCATGACGCTCGATGTCAACCTGGTCAGCGTGACGTTGCCGCGCGCGTGAAGACAATGTTGGTTGGCAGCGAGATTCTTCCGTCGCATCGCGACAACGATCCGCGCGTGCAAGACCCCTACTGCCTCCGCGCCTTGCCGCAGGTGCTCGGCGCTGCGTTCGATGCGATTCTGTACGCGCGGGGCGCGATTGAACGTGAACTCGGTGCGGTCACCGACAACCCACTCGTCTTCGTGACGAATGACGGCGGTGATATCATCTCGGGCGGCAATTTTCACGGCATGCCGCTGGCGATTCCGTTCGACACCGTCGCCGTTGCCATCTGCCATATCGCCGGAATCTCCGAGCGGCGCGTCAACTGGCTCCTCACGGCGAGCGACAGCGAGAATCCAGTCAACGCGTATCTCTCGCCGAAGCCCGGCCTGCATTCGGGGCTCATGATCGCGCAGTACTCCGCAGCGGCGTGCGTGAACGAAATGATGACACTCGCCACGCCGGCGAGCGTGGGAAACATCCCGACCAGCGCTGGCATCGAAGATTACAACTCGATGGGCGCGACGGCAGTGTTGAAGGCGATGCGTTCGCTGCGTCTGCTTCAAAGCGTCATCGCCATCGAACTGTTGGTGATGACGGAGGCGATGGAGTATCAGCGACCGCTCAAATCGGGCGCGGCCGTTGAGCGCGCGATCGCGACCGTGCGGACGGTTGTACCGAAGCTGGAGGCGGACCGTCCGCCGTCTATCGACATCGCAGCGATTGAAGGATTGATTCGCACCGGTCGCTTCGGTGCTCATCCATCCAGTTCAACGTGATCCACGCTCGAGCTTCGAGCGTTGACTCTTCGCAGGGGAGAGGATGTTGAGTACCATCCCCGTCCTGAATCGCCGTTGGCAACAGATAATCGAATGACACTCTCTGTCAGAATCGTCCAACCCGCCTTCCCGAAGTATCGACTGCCCGTCTTTGGTCTGCTGGGACGACAAGAGGGCATCCGGCTCTCGGTGTGGGCTGATCTCGAGAGGGTTCGCGCCACGCTGGCGGGCGTGACCTCGGGCAGCGACTTTGAGTGCGTCCACGCACCGCTGCGCATGTGGGGTCCCTTCGCCGTACAGAAGCGCGAGATTGAGGCAGCGCGAGCCCCTGGCGCTGACGTGGTGATCTTTAGTTGGATCTCGCGTGATCCGCTCCTCGGTCATGCGCTGAAGGTGGCGCGGCGAAGCGGCAAAGGGACGATTCTGTGGGGTCATGGCTTCGGGACGAAGGCCCCCACTATCGGCGGGTGGGTACGCGATCGACTGGTACGGAAGGCCGATGCTTGTCTCTTCTATGGACCGACCTCACGGGATGCGTACGCCAAACGTGTCGCGGATCCAAGCCGTCTTTTCGTTGCGCCAAACGCCATCGATCAGACCCCGATCGCTGCGGCGCGCGAGCATTGGAACGATCCTGAGCGACTTCGGGAGTTTCGTCGCAGCAAGGGACTCGGCAACGATGTGCTCATCCTTTTTCTGTCGAGGCTTGAATACGAGAAGCGCCCCGATCTGCTCCTTGACGCGCTCGCAATCATCCGCCGCTCGCGGAGCGACGTCCGGGCGGTGTTCATCGGCGACGGCAGACAGCGTCAGGCGCTTGAGGAGAAAGCCGCCGCGCTTGGACTCAAGCAGTGCGTGACGTTCGCCGGGCCGATCCTACAAGACGACGAGTTGGCACCTTGGTGTTGCGCGGCATCGTGCATGGCGCATCCGGGCGCTCTTGGCCTGAGCATCTTTCACGCGTTCGGCTTCGGTTTACCAGTGATCACGAGCCACGACCTGTCGATGCAGATGCCGGAAGTCGAGACGATGGTAGAGGGACAGAACGGGCTCTTTTACCGGTATCCCGATCCCGAAGCTCTCGCGTCGAAGATCCTCGCGGTGGTCTCTGACCGAGCGTTGCATGCAACCTTGAGCAGCGGCGCGCGGCGCACCGTCGAAGGACCAGACGGCCGTGACATTCCCGCGATGGTTGCGGGGTTTATGCGGGCCATCCGTTTCGCGGCGGCACAGCGCGGTCGCTGAAAGCGATCTCGTAGGCTCGAGCTATGCAAGCTATCTGATGGGCAAGCTATCTGATGGGCAAGCTATCTGATGGGCAAGCTATCTGATGGGCAAGCTATCTGATGGGCAAG
>JAWXCC010000236.1:0-37097 GCA_034440475.1 Phycisphaerae bacterium
GCGTCATCGCCCTGCACTTTCCCGCCGCTTCGAATGCGCAGCTTCCCGCCCGAGATGATGTATTGCGTCGACTCAACAGCGTCAGGCCACGCGAAAAGCGCCGCGCGCTCCGCGACATCGAGGTACTTCTCAAACAAGATCGGCGGCATCGAGAGTACATCGCCGATGTGGTCGAAGCCTTCTCCAACATCGTCTGCGGGAAGCGCGCTATTGACGTCGACATCCACGCCGATGAGATCACGCACCGAGTTACAAAACTCGGTTCTATTGAGGCGCGGCAGGGTTGGACGTCCGGGCTGCGCGCGACCAGCGCGAGCGTCGATAGTCTCGTTGATCTCGTTGACGAGCGCAAGGTACGCGGCGGCATCAGGCCGATCCTTGCCTGACGGCGGCATGTCACCACTCCGCAAACGATCACGGATGGAGCGCAGCACTCGCGTACTCGCGCGCTCAGATGCGTCGGTTGCTGACGAGAGATCAAGCTGGCCCTTCGGCCGTTCGCCTGAATGACAGTCGAGGCAGTACCCCGACAGCACACCGCTCAGTTGCCGATCGTTCTTGGGCGCACCAGCGAGCGCGAGAACGAGCGGCATGCAAGTAAGCGCTGCAATCATTTCTTAGTGCGCCTTCTTTGCCGCGTCGACGGGCTCGTCAGTCTGAAAGCTCGACGCGGGAAAGCCAGCGCCGTTGACGAGGTTTGCGTTTGCGGGATTGCTCTGCCAGCCGTAGCGCACGGTTTTCGGTGCGGTCACCTTGTCGCTGCGCACGATCACCGAGATGCCCTCGATACGAGCGTCTGCCCAACTAAATACGCCGTCTTCGCCCGCAATCGCGAATCCTGCAAGCGCCTTGCCGTCGCGGGTTCGGAGTCCGCCAGCGTCGTCGAACGTAATCACGATCGCATCGCCGCGACGTTCCATCGACTTGTACTGAGGACCGGACCACGCCACGTCGCGGCCGTGGGTCGTCGCAAGCGCCCATCGCGCGAGTCGATTGCCCACCTCAGCTTTGCCCGGTGGCATGAGATTGCTTGCTTCACCGAGATCCATGAGCGAGATAAGTCCAGCGTCTTCCGCCTTTGCCGCGCGGCGCTGCGCCTCGCGCAGCTCGGCCCATCCGCCTGGTGCCGGAGCGCTCGCGTCAAAGTTGGAGTACGGCGCCAATTGCACAATCGCGATGGGGAGCGCCTCATCGCCACTCGCGCGGCGCACCCCGCGAATGAACCCGGGCAACATTCGCCGATATCGGGAGGGATCCGAAGCGTTCGACTCGCCCTGATACCAAGCGATCCCGCGCACACCGGAACTCATGATCGGTGCCATCCGCGCGTTCCAGATGGCGCCAGGAAACTCCTCGCCTATCTTCTTCGTAGTAGCATCTTCGTCGGCGAGACGTGGCGTCGGTGAGCCGCGCCAGCGCGGCCCCTTCAACCATTTCCACGTTCCTGCAAGACTGATCCGTGCCGACGCATCGGCATCGGTCGGCGCGATCCACAGTTCACTCGACGCGCTGGTGAATCCGCCACCGGTCTTACTGGAGATGATTCCAAGCGACAGCGTCATCGCACCCGCGCGGACGAGTTTCCCCGGAATGCGATAGGACCGAGCCTGTTCGGCAGCGGCGAACGTCTCCGCGATAAAAGTGCCGTTCGCCCAAAAGCGGTCGGTCTCGTCGAGCTCGCCCAGCGCGACGGTCAGCTCTTTACCTTCCCACGCTGCCGGAATTTCGACTGCACGCGAGACCACGAGCGAGCCGCGAAAACCAGCGAGCGAAGGATCGATGTCGTCAAACGTCGCAGGCAAGATCGTGTCGAGCCAGTCCACGCCCCAGCTAGCGCCAGGCACAGTCTTCGTCCAGTCGCTCGGGAGGTCGGGCAACTGTGATTGCCAAAAACGTTCGATGTACTTGCCGAGTGCCACCTCGCGCTGCGCTCGACGCTTCGCCTTTTCTGCATCCGAGGCTGGAGGCGCTTCGCGCCTTCGTCCTTCGAGTTGTCGCATGCTCATACTGAGATCTGAGTCGTTATCGATCGACCAGCGAGGCATCCACGATTCGATACGCGATCCTGGCCACGTCACCTGGATGACACCGACGGGAACATTGATCGCCGATCGCAGTTGATGACCGAAGTGATAGCCAATCGCACTCCATGCAGCCGCGGTTTCCGGCGTCGCGACCTGCCACGTCCCATTCACAAACTCTGCGTCGAGCGCGGTGTAGTCGCCACTCACAGTAAAAAAGCGGAGGAGTGTGTCGTTCGCGTTCGCGACCGCGATCGCGCCATCGGTCGAAGCGGACAGCGCAAGCGCCATGTTCGTCTGACCGGCGATGATCCAGAGTTCGCCAACCACGACATCCTTCGCGATGGCCACGCTCGATCCCTTCGCCACGAGATCGCGCGGGGTAACCGACGCGGGCTGCGCGGGCAACGTGGCGCGCCAACGCCCGGACTCGTCTGCTACCGCTGTGACAGTCGCGGCACCAAATGCGACTTCCACTTGTTCGCCGCGAGCGCCAGAGCCAGTAACAGCGATCGGGCGATCGGCCGCGAGTACGGCCGAGTCGCGGAAAAATGGGTCAAGCGTCACGCTTGCAGTAAGCGTCGATGCAAGCGCCGAGCCCGTCGCAATACCAACACACGACAACATCACCGGTCTCATGAAACCATCATCGGACGGAAGTTGAGTCGGGGCAACCGACGTCCAGCGAAGTTTCCTTTGGATCGTACGATTGCGGCACATGTCGTCTGTCGCGGTAGTACATCAGGCAACCCACGATCACTCGCCATCGCCAGCCGGGCGCAAGTACTCCGCGTTCGCTTCGCCCGCCATCAGCGCGACCGCGCTCATTGTGGGATTCGCTGCCGAGAAGCTAGGCGCTTCGACTTGGACAGTGCTCCCCTTCTACGGCGTAAGCTTTGTCGTGGCTGGCGTAACGCCTGCCGTCGAAGGCTTCCGCCAGCTTTTTCGGCTCCGATTGGATATCGACTTTCTCATGGTGATCGCAGCGATCGGCGCGGCGATCGTCGGCGAGTTCGCCGAGGGCTGTCTCCTACTCGTCCTCTTTTCGATAGGCCACGCGCTTGAACATCACGCGATGGGGCAGGCGCACAGCGCGATCGCAGCGCTCGGGGCACTCGCGCCACGCACGGCGCGGCGCAGGAGCGGAGGCGTCGAAGTGGAAGTCTCGGTCGAGGATCTCGCCGTCGGCGATGTGGTCGTCGTTCGACCAGCGGAACGCCTCGCTGCCGACGGAGTAGTGATCGAGGGCGAATCGGACGTCGACCAGAGTCCGATCACTGGTGAGAGCGTGCCAGTCGCCAAGAGTCCGGGCGGGGGAGTGTTTGCAGGCACACTCAACGGAGATGGCGGCCTCGTCATCCAAGTACGCAAGCTCGCGAGCGAATCCACGATGGCTCGCATGGCGCGGATGGTCGCCGAGGCGGAATCGCAGAAAGCGCCGACGCAGCGATTGGCCGAGCGATTCACCCGGGTCTACGTTCCGTGTGTTGTCATCGCGACGATTCTCGTTGCAGTCATTCCGCCGCAGATGGGCTGGCTCGCCGGGCGCGATGCGTTCTTGCGCGCAATGACGCTTCTCGTGGGCGCATCACCCTGCGCGCTCGGACTTTCGACACCGGCGGCCATTCTTGCCGCCGTCGCTCGCGCAGCGCGACAGGGTGTGCTCATCAAGGGCGGCGCGCATCTCGAGCGGCTCGGAACGGTCGTCGCCATTGCGATGGACAAAACCGGAACCATCACGTTAGGTAAGCCGACCGTCACGGATGTCATCGCGATCGAGGGTGACGAAGCAGAACTCCTCGGCGTGGCTGCTTCGGTTGAGGCTCTCTCGACCCATCCGCTCGCGCGAGCGATCGTCGCAGCTGCGGCCGAGCGCGGCATCGCTCCCGACCCCGCGACAGCGCCGGTGCAGCGACCGGGCAAGGGCATGCTTGCGATCGTGCATGGCCGCCGCGTCACGCTCGGAAGCGTTCGGGCGTTTGACGGCGTCAATGCCCCAAAACCTCCTGCGTCAGTGCTCACCGCGATTCATACGCTCGAGTCGAGCGCACGGACCGTCGTTGTCATCGAGCGCGAAGGGCGATTCCTCGGAATCATCGGCCTCGCCGATCGTCCGCGGCCGGAAGCCAAAGAATCGTTTGCTCGCCTCCGCGCGCTCGGCATTCGTGCAGTCGTCATGCTCACCGGCGACAACCGCCGGGTGGCGGAAGCAATCGGCAACGAAGTTGGCGTCGACCGCATTGAGGCCGAGCTGATGCCGGAGCAGAAGATCGCGCATGTCCACGCTCTCGAGCGCGAGCTGGGGCCGATCGCGATGATCGGCGACGGCGTCAACGACGCCCCGGCACTCGCAAGCGCGACGGTCGGTATCGCGATGGGTGCGGGCGGCACCGATGTGGCGCTCGAAGCTGCCGACGTCGCGCTCATGAATGACGATCTCGGCAAGTTGCCGTTCGCGATTGGGCTTAGTCGCGCAGCGCGGCGGATCATCTTCCAGAATGTCGGTATCGCAATGGGCGTGGTGTTAGTTCTCGTTATCCTCGCGAGCTTTGGGATGGTGCCCATGCCGATCGCTGTCGTCTTGCACGAAGGCAGCACCGTCGTCGTCGTACTGAACGCGCTTCGGCTGCTGCGATACACGGCAACGTAATGTCCTGGCAGTCCGTGGCGAAACCCATCCTGGCTGCGAACGAGCCTGAGCGGGCATCTGCTGCGTCGCCGCGACTTGCCGTATCTCGCGGACAAAGCTGCGTCGCGGCTCCCAGGCTAAAGCTGGGCATCTGCCCACTCATGCTCGCTCTCGCCGACGGAGCGGTTTCGCCACGGACTGCTAGCTTCAAAACACAGCCCCGACCGTGCGGTCGGGGCTGTGGAGTCATCGCGCGGAGCCACCTGCTCGGAGCGCTGGATGGTTTGCGAGTCGTCTGTCGGGGATTAGAACGTCAACTGCAACTGTGATCGAACAACAAACTGGCTGTCGCTTGAGTTACCGCTTGAAGTCGTCGCATCAGACTTCCAGCCGGCACCTGATGAGGCGAAGTCGCCCACTGGAGTGAACGCGAAGCCGAACTCGCTCGTCCATTTCAGCTCCTTGTTCGCCGCACCGAGTGGGAACAAGTTGAAACCCACAGTGGCCGCGCTGAGCCGACCGAGTGACGCGCGACGGCTATTGGCGACCGTTCGGAACTGATCGGTATCGAGATTGCCGTACTCGTAACGCGCGAACAGCTCAAGATCTTCAAGCACAAAAAATCCGCCCTGCACGACGAACCCGTACTGCCCAAGTTCGTTCTCCATCGACCCGTCGCGAACACCGACCGGGGCACCAAGCCCGACGCTGCGATACACGCCATACATGAAGAGGTTCGCGCCGCCAAAGTCTACGGACACATCGCCGCTCACGCCCCACATGTTGGTAGCGGTTGTCGCAACCACGTTGTTCGGACGCAGATTCTGCGACATTCCCGCGAGTCCGAAGAGCAGTCCGAACTCCTCGCCACGATAGGACGTGAGATCTTTGAACTGCTTCCAAGTCCCCGCGGCCTTGTACTCGGCTCGTGCTGCGATGGCGTACGCGGACCGATTTGTCTGAAAGTCGGTGTTGTAGGAACCTAGGTAATTGCTCGCCGTGGCGGCGTCCTTCGCGACGTTCACGGCGTTTTGGCGACCGGTGTCGCCGTAGAAGCCGTCAACTCGGAACATCTCCTGCTCCCACTCAAGCTGCACGCCCTGCACGAATTTCATCGTGAACACGTCGTTCACGAGCGAGCGTTCGACGGTGAGTTGGGCTGAGCTCGAGACGAGTTCTTCGCGCAGAAAGGGCGCCTTGAACTGTCCGGCTCGCACTGCGAAGCCCCCATCAAACGCCTTCTGAATGAAAATCTCCTCGACCGATCCGTTCACCTGCGTCGTGCTACCAGAGGTCGACGCCCGATTCCAGACAGGCTTGATCTCGAACGTGATCGATGGATCAACCACCGAACCCGCGAATGTGAGCTTGGTTCGGCGATTCTCGAAGCCCCAGTTCTGCTCGGGGCCCGTGGCAGAGCCGGTCGCGAGCGCACCCGACGGAAGGTCGCGCGAGTTGTACGCCCAACGAAACTGAATCTGCCCCTTGATGTTGAGCCTGAACGAGCCATCCGGACTTGCGAGGAAGAACCCTTTGTTCCAGCCCGCAGTCGCACCATCCGCTTGGAGGCTGGACCGCGCGGCGGCGTCGCTGAGAACATCGGTCACGAGCGAGCGGATTTGGGTTGCTCTCGCTTCAGTCAACCAAGCTCCTTCGTCAGTCGCGACTTGCTCAAGCTGCTGCACCTTCTTCGCAAGTTGCGCGTTCTGTTGCCGAAGCTCGTCGATCTGCCGCAGTACCTCGTCGTTGCCTGAGCGATCGGGAGCAGAATCGGCGGCGGTCCCAACACTCGCAAGCGAGATCGCCACTGCGCCCGCGACTAACAATCCGAATTGTGGCATGCACGGTCTCCTTCGCTCTGGTGCGCGGCCGAACAGCCACACGAATCGAGCGGAGCGAAGAATAAGAATGGATTGCCGATTCGAGAGCGTTCCGACTCGCGGGCCAAGCTGCTCCAAAAGTCTGAACATGACAGCCGACCACGCGATAGGCGTAAGATGCTGAAAGCACTTCACTTGCATCGATCGACAACCGGACGTTCGCATTTTCTGAACGCAATACAAACATGATTCATGGCATGAGTTCCTTTACATGCCGGTTCGATTGTGTGTGTGGGGTGAAGATTGCGCTGACGAACGACATGGAGACCTCCACGACGCTTGTTGCGCCGCGCGGATACGCCATCCTGCCGCGTCCACTCTTCTCGGAGTCCCTTCATGACTGCTCGCTCGTCCTCTTTCTTCGTCTGCATCGCACTCTCGCTCCCGATCGCCGCCTGTGCGACTGACGGCTCCAAGAGTGCCCCATCCGCGCCAACGGTGAACAGGGCGTATGTCACCGAGCCCGCCTCGATCGACGGCGAAATCCTCTGCCCGATCAGCGGTGAAATTGTGACGATCGAGAGCCCGCACGCGTGGTACGGCGTTTATCCGGTGTACTGCTCGTCCGTCGAGAACGCGCGACAGTTCGCCGCGCTGCCGAAGGAGAAGCGCGCGAAGCTCGCCGTTGCGCAGGTGCTTCCGCAGAAGCGGATCAAGAACTCGACGTGCCCGCTCACCGGCGACACGCTGACTGCTGCGGCCGCACCAGTCCTGTACTCAGACGTCAACGAGGAAGTCATCATTGGCTTTGCATCGCTCGCGGACGCAAATCAGTTCACCAGCCTGACTCCAAAGAAGAAGAAGGAGTGCATCGAAGCGTGGCGAGCTCCCTCGAGCGCGTGACGCCGCTGAGCACAGACCAGTCGCGGATGCGCAGGACGCTCGAACTCAGAACCGCGGCATGCGCAATTCGTCGATGGAAATCTCCAGCGCATCACGTTGGCGAACGGTGAGGCGCGCCAACGGTAGCCTGCGCTGCAACCGAATCGGCGACTCGTCGGTCGTTAGACGGCGCACGATGTATTCGACGGACTGCCGCTGCTGTTCATCTCCCTGTTGCCGCCACGGTTCGAGTGGCTGCGCGACGGCCGCTCCAAATCCTGCCAGTGCGCGAGCTGCAAGGACCGCATCGTTCTCGACCCCATTCTCAGCGAGATGACTGACGAGGATCGGCGTTGCTCGGTCCATCAACCTCGAACGCCCGGCGCAGCCCGCGATGGCTGCGCACAGCAGGCGCTGCCGTTGATCGTTGCCGCCAATGCCCTTTTCGAGCAACTCCTCGGCGGCCGCAGCGTGCTCGATCAGGTACTTGAAACTATCACGAGTCCGCGACTGGCCATGGCCACTGCCCAGGTCATCGAGGCTCAAGCGAAGAATCCTCGCGAAAACGTCCCCCGTCGCAGACGTCTCCCGGAGGAGGTCCTTCGCCGCGTCGCGCTGTTGGTCGTCATCGCTCATCAGCGCTTCGGCGAGCAGCGCCGTCGCTTCTTCAAGATGACCAGCCAAATACCCACGCGCCTCGAGCGCGTTCCAGCCGATACCGTCTGAACGAAGGTCTTCGATCGACGCCCGGAGAAGCGCCTTCGGGACGTCGCCATCGCGAGAAAGTGAGCGAAGCACTTCGGCGGCGAGTCGACGCTGCTGGCGGTCATCGGAGGAGAGTGCATCGATCAGCGGCCGCTCATCAAAGTTCCCAAAGATCGCAAGTAGCTGCAACGCCTCTCTCGCGTTACCGATGAGATTGTCGTCGCGCAGGTCACGGACGAGCAATGCAACGAGGCGGGATATCTGGTCATCGTCGAGTTCTAGATTCATTGCCCGGCGACGAACCTCATCGCGCACTTCGAGGGGCGTGCCGGCACCGAAGACGCTCTCACCGCGGAGAAGGATGTTTGTCGGCGTCATGGCGACGACCGTCGATCCAGCGATCGGCGGATGGCGATAGATGACATACCCAAACACAATGGCAACGAACGCGACGCCAGCGGGCCGCAATGCCCGCGCCGAGCGCACCATGTGTTGAGGTCGAACCTGACGTCCACACTCCGGACATACAACTCTGCCGCGAGGTCCAGGCACGTGGCCAGACAGCTCGTACCCGCAACGAGGTCGGTAGGCAATCCAAACACCGAGTAGACGCTGGCTCAAGCTCAGAACCGGACCGGGACACAATCGCTTCGTCCCCGCCCGAAGCCATTGCCAAACACTCACCACGAGGAAGATCGTGCCAATGACTCCCAAAATACTTGGCAGGATGAAGTTCACCACACACTCCTAGGCGCGCGACGCCAGCAGTACATCGGCGTTCGTTGGAAGCTGAGCTTGAGTCGTCGCGACAGATTTCTAGCGACCCTCAGCCGCGCCCTTCCATCCACGCGTCCGCGCAGCGTCCGCCAGCCCAGCCCTGCTTTGACTGGTCATTCACGAGTCCACCCGCCTTCATCTGATACTCGCCCTTCCACCGCCGCTCACGAAGGGCTCGCACACCATCGAGAAGCCGTTCGACATCGCCGAGGTTGTTGTACAGGCCGAAGCTCGCGCGCACAGCGCTTGGCGGCGCGTCGCCCAGCGGCGTGTGTCCGCCCTGATTCCGCAGCAAGTTGGCCGCGTGCACGTGGGCGCAGAACCGGCCATTGCGCACCGCGACGCCGTACTCCTCGCCTAACACTGCCGCCGCGAGCATGTCGTTCACACCTTCGACATTGAACGTAATGATCCCGACGCGTTCTTCCAGAGCGTCAGGGCCGTAGAGCGTGACACCACCCATCTCTTTCAATGCTGGCCACGCGCGACGCATGAGCTCGAGCTCGTGCTCGCGCACGCGCGGCATGCCGATCGCGCTGAGATACCGCAGCATTTCTGCATACGCGATCGCCCCAGCAATGTTAGGTGTACCGCCTTGGTGGCGGTCGGGGCTCAGCATGTATTCCGCGGACGAGTCGGTGACCGCAACTGCGGTCCCGCCGCCGGGGACGTGCGGCGGAGACGCATCGAGCAAATGCCGCTTTCCGTACACAAAGCCGATACCGAACGGTGCATACGCCTTGTGGCCCGCCGTAATCAGGAAGTCAATCGACTCGGCGTCGTCGTCCGCACGAACGTCGATCGGAACGTGCGCGACGAGCTGGGCTCCATCGACGGCAAACATCGCGCCGTGTTCGTGCGCCATTCGTGCGAGCTGTCGAATCGGCGGCATCCAACCGGTAACGTTGGTCGCTCCGCACACCGTCAAAAGCTTGATTCGCTCGCGGCGGAAGAGCTCCGCGACATGGTCGAGATCAAGGCGGCCTTCTCGCGTCACCCGCGCACGAACGACGTCGCCACGCTTGCGAAACGGGAGATCATTCGAGTGGTGCTCTAGGTCGGTCACCATCACCTTGCCAGGCAAATGCGCGACGACGTGGGCAACGAGATCGCAACCATGCGTTGTGTTCGAGGTGAACACGACGCAACCCGTCTCAAGATTGCCGCGGACAAACTGGGCGCACGTGCCGAACGCCTTGTCGAAACGATCGGTCGCCTCCCGCGCGAGCGCATAGGTCGCTCGGTGCACGTTGGCGTATTCCCGTTCGAGAAAGTGCGCGTACGCCGCGACGACCGTCGACGGTGGATGCGTGCTCGCGGCGTGATCGAGGTAGACGAGAGATTTCTCAAGTCCGTCGGCACAGCGCACCATCCGGCCCGTGATGCCAAAATCTGCACGCACCGAAGACCAGTCGTTCGGATCCACTGGCGAAGGAACCGCTGAAGCAGCCGACGCTCGACCGGATCGTTCGGTCGGCAGCGAGTCAGCCATCCAGCCTTCGATGCCACCCGCAAGACTCCGCACGTTGGCGTAGCCCATCGCCTGAAGTGTGTCCGCGACTAACGCACTGCGCTTGCCAGTTTGACAATAGACGATGAGAGGCTGATCGATCCGAGCGACATCCACGATATGCTTCTCGACGAGGCCACGCGGGAGACTCGATGCGCCGGGAATACGCGCGGCCGCGAACTCATCAGGCTCGCGAACGTCGATCACGATCGGACGCTCTTCGTTCGGGAAATCTCTCGACCGTTCGATCTCTGTGGCCAGCGCACTCGCCGCGATCTCGTTGATTCGGGAACGAGCTTCGCGACAGAGCTGGTCGTACGTGCGCGCCGAAGGATGTATCGCTGAATGCGTCACGAG
The DNA here is from genome assembly GCA_034440475.1 of Phycisphaerae bacterium. Lineage (GTDB taxonomy): Bacteria > Planctomycetota > Phycisphaerae > Phycisphaerales > SM1A02 > JAEUIT01. Next base: position 10,702 of record JAWXCC010000236.1, read on the forward strand.
CGCGATTCTAACGGCTCGTATACTTCCCCTCGATTTTGCTCGTGAATTGCATGTTGAGCGTGTTGAGCCCGAGGACGGCCAAGTCAATCCAGAAGGCTTTTGGAGGATTCGCGTGCGCAAGGATGCCGAGCTCGTCGTCGTACTCAAATGGTGCGGGATGTTTCTGGGAGTGACCGGAATACTAGCGGCTGCTCTCAACAAGTGGCCGCTCGCGCCAATCCTCCTGATCCTCAATTGCACAGTCTGGGCACTCGTCGGACGTGCGTGGCGAGAACCCACAGTGTGGGTGACCAACGTGTTCGCTGGACTCGTCTCGCTCGTCGTGCTGCTCGTGAAGCTATTTGATCGCGCGCTGTAACGAGGTCCGGCGCGAACGCCCCAACGAAACGCGAATCTAAAATCCAACAATCCTCAGCTACGGCGCCGCTGCGTCCGCGGATTTCCGATGACCGCCGGAATCGCAACTCGCTGCGCTTGTGCGGGCTCAACCGGTGACCCGTCGGCCGCGGCCTTCATCGCCTCCGCCAGCTTCTCGGTCATCTTGTGGATCCTCTCGCGCACTTGTTGGACCTGCTTGGCATTGCCACCTTGCAGGAGTGCCATCGCCGTTGCGTTGTGTTCGTTGAACGAACGGAGCGCCAGCTTGCCCTGCTCGAGGTCGACGACGAGTTCACCAACGCCGAGTCCCGCGATGACCTCGACGACCGCGCGGAACTCTGGGTCCTCGATCGTCTTGCCCGCCTTCATGTACGCGCCCACGGCACGGGCCGCCGTAAAGATGACATCTTCGTTCACGAGCCGATTCGTTTGAATCTGCTGAATGACCTTCTCGATCTCGGGCTTTGGCTGAGGAAAGGCCCGAACGATCTGGCCGTTGAGTCGAATTGCTCGCATCGTGACATTCGCGAGCGCCGCGATGTACGCGCGGCCAGACTCGATCGCGGCGACGGCGAGTGCGCGGGAATGACCGCGGCTTGAGTCTGTTTCGACAGCCTTGTCCACATCGACCTTCTTGTTCTCGACATCGACTCGCAGCTCTTCAACGCCCAAGTCAGACAACGCCCAGAGGGTGGTCTGTACCACCGCAGAGTCGAGTGGCACTGAGTTCGACATGGCGTCGAATAGCAGCCGGCAGACGGACTCCCTGATGTGGTCTTCGGGCTTCAGCCTCGCGTACAAAACTTGCGCGAGCTTCTGAAACTCGGCGAGCGGCTGCGACTTGAGATGGACGACTTCGCCATTGAGCTTCAGGGACGCCATAGTTCGCTCCGATGTGGAAAGCGACAGATCGTACCCTCCGCTACCATTGATTCACCGAGTATGACCACCGATTGTCCCCTCGTCGGCGTGATCATGGGATCCCAGAGTGACTGGGACACGATGCGGCACGCCACCGAGGTTCTCGCTCAACTCGGCATCCCTCACGAATGCCGTGTCGTGAGCGCTCACCGGACGCCCGATCTGTTGTTCGAGTACGCCACGTCTGCCGCGAGCCGCGGCCTCAGGGTGATTATCGCAGGCGCTGGCGGGGCAGCGCATCTTCCCGGCATGACCGCCGCCAAAACGATGCTGCCAGTTCTTGGCGTCCCCGTCGAAAGCAAGTCGTTGAACGGCGTCGACAGCCTCCTCTCCATTGTTCAAATGCCGGGAGGTGTGCCGGTGGCGACGTTCGCTATTGGGAAGGCTGGCGCGACGAACGCGGCACTCTTTGCGGCATCGCTGTTGTCCGCCACCCATCCCGAGATCGGCAGAAACTACGAAGCGTTCCGTCGAGCACAAACCGACCAAGTGCTCGCACAACCAGCGCCCGATTCCGAGGGCGGACGGCGGTGATCCGTTCGTCTTCAAGGGGACTTCGTATCGCCGTGGTCGGCGGCGGCCAATTGGGTCGAATGCTTGGACTCGCTGGCATCCCGCTCGGAATGTCGTTTCGGTTTCTCGATCCGTCGAGGAACTGTCCCGCGTCCGCAGTGGGCGACGTGATCGAAGGCGCGTACGACGATGAACTCGCGCTCGCGCGACTGATCGACGGCGCGGACGTTGCGACCTACGAGTTCGAGAATGTTCCACTCCGGACGGCTGAGTTCCTCGAAGGTCGTATTGCTTTCGCGCCGAATGGGCGCTCGCTCGCAATCGCGCAGGACCGCATCGCCGAGAAGGACTTCTTTAAGGCGTGCGGAGTGCCGGTGCAGCCGTACCGAGCAGTATCGAGCGACGACGAACTGCGGATCGCCGTTGAGGACGTCGGGACACCGGCTGTCCTCAAGACGCGGCGCTTCGGCTACGACGGAAAGGGGCAAGTCGTCGTCCACAGTGCCGTTGCGGCCCAGATGGCTTGGGAGAAGTTAGGCAAAGTGCCGTGCATCTTCGAGGCCCTTGTCGCATTTGATCGCGAGGTCTCACTGGTTGCGACACGCGGACGCCGCGGCTCCTTTGCGGCACATCCACTGACCTGCAACGCCCATCGAGAGGGCATCCTCCGAGTGAGCGTTGCACCAGACGGCGACGCGTCGCTCGGCCGCGCAGCGGAAATGCACGTTCGCACGCTGGCGGAGCGACTCGGGTACGTGGGGACGCTCGCGGTCGAATTCTTCGTCCTTGGTGGCTCGCTCGTCGCCAACGAGATGGCACCTCGCGTTCACAACTCGGGGCACTGGACGATCGAAGGTGCTGTTACGTCGCAGTTCGAAAATCATCTGCGTGCGATCACGGATCTACCGCTCGGCGAGACGCGTGCCCGGGGCGCTGCCGCGATGGTCAATCTCATTGGCACCGTGCCCCCAATCGACGAGCTCGTCGCGCTTCCAGGGGCTCGGCTTCATCTCTACGGAAAAGAGCCGATGCCTGGCCGAAAGCTCGGACACGTCACACTCACCGCAGCGGAGCACGAAGATTTTGCCGACGCACTCGCGCACCTCAGAGAACTCACGGGCGAGCCGAACCCCGTGCCAGTCGCCTAACAATGAAGTGAGCGGGTCAGGTGGCTGGAGGAAGTTTGACGCCGGCGCGGCCCCACGGTGCCGTGATTCATCGTCGCTTGCGGTGCGAGACCACACCGACGCTGTGCGATCGCGATAGCCTGAGGATTCTTGTCGAACCCGATAGCGCGACGTCCCGATTGCAGCGCCGCAACGAGGGTTGTGCCGCTGCCGCAACAGGGATCGAGCACGGTCCCACCGCTGGGGCAACAGGCCTCGACGAGGAGTGAGAGCAGCGCTATTGGCTTCTGTGTCGGATAGCCCGTGCGCTCATGAGCGAGATTGTTGATCGCAGGCACGTCGAGCACATCGGTTGCCTTCTTCATCAGTCCTGCCATTCGCCGACTCGTAGCCGGCACTCGCGGCACGTCGAAGTAATAAGCATCGGATTTCGCATAGAAGAGGATGTCGTCGTGCTTTCGCGCGAATGTGCGAGGACTCGATCCACCGAGTCCATACGCCCACACGAGATGGTTCACAAATCGTTCGGCACCGAAGATGTCGTCCAGCAGACAGCGCACGCGATGGCTTGTCCGCCAATCGCAGTGAACTAAGATCGAGCCGGACTCGCGCAGGACGCAATGGCACGCCTCGATGCGCGGCGCGAGAAAGTCGAGGTAGGCGGTGATCGAGGCGAACCTATCTGCGAATGCGCCGGCGCGGGCTGACAGTACGCGCCCGGTGTTGAACGGCGGATCGGCGTACACCAAGTCAACACTTGATGGCGCCTCGGCGCGCAAGAGTCCCAGACAGTCGCCCTGCTCGAGGCGAACGTTGACACCTGAGGTGGCAGTCGATGTGGCGAGAACCACGAGCGGTGCGTATCGGCACTCTCGCCTGCGGCGCTTGAAAGCGTGTGAGCGCTCGCCCAAGCAAACCGACCGCGCGATTGCTCACGCGGTCGGCGATGCTCAAGAAAGAGTTGATCGAAGTCGAGAAACGAGCCTATCAGGACGCTTCAGCTCTCGGATGCGCCTTGTCGTAGGCCTCGCGCATGCGCTGCGATGTGAGGTGCGTATACACCTGCGTGCTGGACAACGACTGATGGCCTAACAGCTCTTGGACACTTCGCAGATCTGCACCGTTGTCGAGTAGGTGCGTCGCGAATGAGTGACGGATCGTGTGCGGGCTGATGTCGGGATCGAGTCCGACTTGCATCAGGTACTTCGAGACCTTGCGCCGCACCGAACGACTCGACAGCCGCGTACCGTGCTTGTTGACGAAGAGAGGCGCGTCGGCGTCCGCTACCAGACCAGCCTTCTGGAGTTCGCCATCGAGCATGCGGACGTAGTGCCTGAGCGCCGTGAGCGCGTGGCTCCCGAGCGGAACAATCCGCTCGCGCTTGCCCTTGCCGCGGATGATGATTGACTCGCCGGCGTCGTTCACGTCGCAGCGATTGATGCCGACTACCTCGCTGACGCGAATGCCAGTTGAATAGAGCGTTTCAAGAATCGCTCGGTCGCGGGCACCAAGAAGGTCACGGTCGTCCGGTGCCGAGAGAAGGCGTTCAACTTGGTCGACGGTGATCGCCTTCGGTAGGCGCTTCGCCTGCTTCGGCGTCCGGATCATCAGCATCGGGTTGTTCGTGACGTGCCCCCGTTTCTCCATCCACTTGTGGAAGGAGCGGAGCGTCGCAATTTTCCGTGCCATCGTCGCCGCCGAGTAGTGTTGCTCGCTCATCTTCGCGAGGAACGCCCGAATGGTCTCGAGGTCGGCGAGCAGGATCTTTGCGGTGACCGTGTGCGCGTAGGCCTTGTCAGTCGGTCGCGCGAGCGCGGACTTCTCGGTGTCCTCGTCATGCTTGATCGCAAAGTGTGCGCCGAGGAAGTCGCTGTACTGCCGCAAATCGAGCCCGTAACAACGGGACGTGTACGGACTGAAATGTCGTTCGTCGATCAGGTACGAAAGGAACTGGGCGACGAGTGGAAGGTTGTCGTGCATAACACGGACCCATATTGAGGCGAGTGGGTGCGGACGCTTCGCAGAGATCCCCGCCGGACCTTGCTACGCGGGCGAGCATCGTGAACGAGACCCTCTCGCTATCGGTCGTTCTCGTTCCGAAGTTGAATCCCTTTATTGGACGCCTAGAGGTTCAGCGTAGGACCGGTGGGGTCCGGAAATCGAGCCCTTTCCAGCGAGTTCCGTAGTATCGCCGTCGCTTGAGTCCGTTTGGACTCAAACGAACGGAGCGGTGAAGATCTGGTTGTGTTGTATTGACTCTTACGAGAACGCCGCTCGCCCGTTTCCTCAATTGCTTGTCGGAAAGAGAGATGCGACGTCAGCAACCACGGCTACTCCGTCGGCGCGTCAGCCAAGTCGGGGCGTGATGCGCGTCGCGCGGCTTCCTCAGCGAGCAGCGAACGAACGACGTCGTACGCCACAAATCGCGAGTAACGCTCCATCGAGACGAGGTACGCGGTGCCTCGGAGGCCGGACTTTGGGTCTTCCCGACCAGCGGCATACGCCTTCACGCTCGACAAGGTGCCGTGATTGTTCGCGTCGTAGACGCGCGAGACCTGAAGTGATGGAGGAGGCGACCCAGGAGTCGTTTGGTTGCGCGGCTCACCGGTTGCCATTGTGAGCGCAGTCGCGTCAGCGGTTGCAGAATCCGATCGTTCGACGCTGATCACACGAACCGCGACACCCAGTTGGAGCGGCCGGTACGAGTCGTACGCCGTGACGGTGCCGAGGAGCACCGCGTCGACTTGGAGTATCGCCAAGACAGTTCGTGCATCAGACTCGGAGTTGATGGAGTTGATACCAGCCGCGCGCATCGCGGCGATCGCGCGATTCACTGGAACGCAATTCATCCGCTCGACTGCATCGATCTCGATGGCAAACTGGTCGGCGAGCGCCATGGCGTCGACAGCGGAAACGCCACTCTCGTTTGCGAACGGGAGCACCGCCCAAGTTCGTTCCGCATCCCATGGCGACTGAGTCGCGACAGGAGGCTGGAGCTTCGCGTCAGACGCGCAACCTGTCAGTGCGACTCCGACCGCGACTGCCGCGAGGAACCTTCGGCGCGAGCGGCGCGACGATGCGGATCGGTTCTCTTGAGATCGGAAGGACGGCTCAGCGTCCGCCGGGCGTGTGCTAGTGGTATCCATGGGCTTCCTGCCACTGCCGATGCTGAACGATCGGCGCTACCTTCTTATCGGCCGCAGCTCCGCGCGACCGCGAACTCTGGCATCAGTTCCGCAACCAACTCTGACTAGTTGTGGCGCGGAGCCTCGGGAATCGGTGCTGGCGACGAATCAGGCGCGATCTCGCCTGCTCCTTCTGCCGCCGAGCCATCCGTCGTTTCTTCTGCTGCCGCTTCATGCGCGCCCGCCACTGCGCCGTGCGGCGCGGTCATTTGGCCCGCCGGAGCCCCCACTGCTGCACTCACGGTCCAGACGTTCTCGATCCCCCCACGGTTGCTGACAAAGTAGACGCGATCCTCGGGTCCCCAGACCGGCTGCATGTTCCGGAACTTGCCAGAGGTGAGGCTCGTCCGACCGGTACCGTCGAGATTCACAATCCACAGGTCTGACTGCTCGGGAAGGTCGGTTCCCTGTGCTGAGGGATCGACAACTGTGGTGAAGACGATGCGCGATCCATCGGGCGACCAGTTCGGCTGGATGATCGCAGCGTTCTGCGCACTCACGATCTCGGTTGGATGCATCGCTTCGCCAGCCACAAGATCGACTGTCCAGATTCCGTACAGGCGGCTGCCTTGCTGGCGAGCCCGCTGGAACAGCAGCTTGCTTTGCTTCGCGTCGGGACACCAACGAGGAAGAAACCCATCGCACAGATAGGTGGCGCCCGAGGGTTGGGTCGCGTCCGATGACCAGATCTCCCAGCGCCCCGTCCGTCCGTTCTTACGCGAGAACGCCAGCGTCCGTCCGTCGGGAGACCACGTCGGCTGCACTTCATCGTCGGACTCGAAAGACAGTTGCGTCGCCGGTCCACCCTCGAACGGCATGACGAACACATCCCAGTTGCCGCTGCGGTTACTGACAAATGCGACCTTTGAGCCGTCCGGACTCAGTGTAGGCATCATGTCGTCAGCAGGATCACTGGAGAGCTGCGTCACGGTGCGTCCATCCACTGATTTGCGATAGAGGTCGAAGTTCTCGCTGTGTTGCTTCGAGGCATAGATCACAAAGCGGCCGTGGGGATCGATGTCGGGCGTGAAATCGCCGCCTTCGGTCGCGAATGAAATCTGCTTGAGGTTCGCCTCTGCTTCCGCAGGGCCAGCCGGTTCACCGCCTGAAGCGTTCTCACCGAAGAGACCGACGATCATCGCGCTTCCACTCATGCTCTCTGCATGCGCGCCCAAACGATGTTCTGACACGAACACCGGTGGCGGAAGCGTGCTCGATCCGACGTCACCGATCTGAGCCGAACTGCGCGGCGAACTCGCGTCACTGACGCCGGGGTCCGAAGGCGCGGTCGAGCAGCCCGCAATGGCGGCGACGAGTGAGAACGACGGAACGACAAGTCGACGAGCTGCGTGAAGCATGAGGGACCCTTCGGTAAGGATGGGACGCGTTGGACCGCGCCCGCTCGAGCACGTGAGTGAAGTGACAAGCTGCGGAGCGGAGAGACCGCTCCACGACGCCGCCCTTATCGGACGACTTTTTGGGGTGCTTGAGATGACTTCACAAGAAGCCGAAACGGCGACGGCAACTGATGCGCAGTCCGAGCGCGCGCATGCGAACGGACGCGCCAATCACCTTCCCGTCGACACACTGTCGCGTGATAACCCGGGGGTCGGGTAGACTCGTGGGTCTGGAAATCGGCGGCGTCTCCGGATTGGCCGGGATTGGCCGCAGCGGACCTGTTCCGATTGCGTAGCTCAGTTGGTAGAGCAGCGGACTTTTAATCCGCGGGTCCCGGGTTCGAGTCCCGGCGCAATCACTGGCCCCGAGTCCAGGTCGGCCACGCGTCGCGCGCCGCGCGACGTTTTGGCGACGGACCGACGTACGACGCGACACCGAGCGAGGCACGGATCCGCTGATGTTGGTGCTGCACGCCGCCTGGACCAAGGGTTCTCTCCACTGCTGGGCCGAAGAGACCGACACGGCGCTCACGGCCGCGCCAGTTGCCGCAAACGGTGACGCTGATGATGCTGCGCCGTTTGCGAGCGATGGCGCTGCAGCCGCAACGATGCTCGCGGCAGGGCTTCATCCGTTTGCCGCAAGCGCAGCAACTCTGGCGAACGCGCTTATCGGTGCGGGTCTCGCCTTGCGCGATGACTTCGATGTCGAAGACACGGTGGCCGCGACGCTTCCCTTCTGGATTCCGAACGTCTCCGGCGATGTCGTCGGCGCGCTTCCAGTTCCGAGCGATCGCGCGTCGAACCTTTTAGGTGTCGACGACGAGTCGCGCCTCGATGCCTATCCCGCGACCACGCTCATCCCGTGTGTCGTCGTACGCAACGATCGCGCGCTCTCGTTCCTCTTGCGACTCGATGTCGCGGCTCGCGACGAACGCACCGGCTCCATCGCGCTCGGTCACGACATTGCGTACTGGACTGCGACCGCCGGATTCGCCGCCGACCTTCTCACCGACCAGCGCCTTATTCCCACGCTCTGGCAGGAACGCACCGGCTCGGTGCGCGCCGCGTGGACCCCGTGGCTCGCGGACCAGAAGACCGCGTCGCATCTGTCGTCACTGATCGAAAGCATGCCGCCAGCGTGTCGCTGCATGCACGACGAATTCCGCGGGAGCGCATGGGCGATTCTCGAGTCGGCGGTCGGGCGCATGACCGACTCGTTTGTGCGCGGCGTGCTCGTCAGCGAAAACTATGGAGAGGCGATCGAAGATCGCGATCCGATCGGCGACCCACACGTCGCCTGGCTCAGTGGGTTGCTTGGTCAAGAGGACGCAGTTCGCGGATCCGCGCCGAGCGACACAGCGCTGATGCGCGGCGCTCGAGCATGGATCGCCCAGCTCGATGATGCGAGCGAAGGACGTCTCGTTCGCCTCTGTCTCGAACTGAATGAGCCGGAAGCCGACCCTGACACCGCGGAGTCGGCGCTGAAGGCAACATGGCGGCTGCGCTTCAAGCTCGTCACGACTGATGAGCCACCAGTCTTCATCGACGCAGAACAGGTGTGGGAACAAGGCGCGAGCGCACTCAAAGGACTCCTCGCTGGACTTGGGAAGGACGGCGAAGAGGCGTCGGATGTCCTTCTCGGAGAGCTTGGTCGCGCCAGTCGAATCTGGCCGCGCATTGAGAAGGCTCTTGACGAGAGCGCGCCGGCGGGCATCGATCTCACAACCGTTGAGGCATATCAGTTCCTTCGCGAGTACCGCCCGATTCTCGTTGAGGCGGGCTTCGAAGTGCTCGTACCAAGCTGGTGGGGGCAAGTCGCGAGCCGACTGGGTGCGCGATTGTTGATTGACAGCGAACCGTCCGATGCGTTCACACCGGGCGCTGCAACGGGCTCGATCGCGCGGCGCAGTGAACTCGGCTTGCACAGCCTCGTGAACTACACCTGGCAGATCGCACTCGGCGAGCAACCGATGACGCTCGACGCGTTTCGCGAGTTGGCGTCGTCAGGTTCACCGCTGCTCAAGGTGAACGGTCGATGGGTGGAGATTCGTCCCGAAGACCTCCAAGGCGCGAGCAAGTTCCTCGCCGATCACCCGGGCGGACAGATGACGCTCCTCGAAGCGTTGCGATTGGCGCACGGGCTCGAAGGCGCGACTGGAAGTCTGCCGATCCTTGGACTTGATTCGACCGGCTGGGTATCCGACTTGCTTCGCACGTCGGCTGGCTCGGAGAAGCTCATCCTCGTCGATCAACCGATTCTCTTCCGAGGCACGCTGCGCCCGTACCAACAGGCTGGCCTTTCGTGGATGGCATTCCTCGACAAGTTTGGCCTTGGCGCATGCCTCGCCGACGACATGGGACTCGGCAAGACGATCCAGCTCATCGCGCTGCTCCAGCACGAGCGTGAGGGTGGTAATGATCGTCCAGGCCCAACGCTTCTCGTGGCGCCGATGTCGGTCGTTGGCAACTGGGCCCGCGAGTTGTCTCGATTCGCGCCTGAGCTGAAGGCTCACGTCCATCACGGACTTGACCGCCCGAGCGGCGAACAGTTCGAGCAGATCGCGCTGGCGCGCGACGTGTGTATCACCACGTACGCGCTCGTCACTCGCGACAAAGAAACGCTCGCCCGTGTGCATTGGCGCCGCGTCGTTCTTGACGAGGCTCAGCACATCAAGAATCCGCCGACGAAACAAACTGCTGCGATCCGATCGTTGCGTTGCTCGCACCGCATCGCGCTCACTGGTACGCCAGTCGAGAACCGCCTCAGCGAACTCTGGTCGATCATGGAGTTTTGCTCGCCCGGATACCTCGGCACCCAAGCGGACTTCCGTCGGCGTTTCGCCGTGCCGATCGAGCGCCACCGCGACAAGCGTCAAGCGGAACGCCTACGTTCGCTCGTTCGACCATTCGTACTGCGACGATTGAAGACAGATCCGACCGTCATTACCGATCTACCGCCGCTGATCGAGACGAGACAACACGTACCACTGACACCCGAGCAGGCGCAGCTTTACGACTCCGTCGTGAACGACATGCTGCAGCGCGTCGACATGGCCGAAGGCATTCGTCGACGTGGCCTGGTGTTGTCGGCGCTCGTGAAGCTCAAGCAGATTTGCAACCATCCCGCGCACTTTTTGAAGGAAGCGACACAAGCGCCGATCGTGGAGTCGCCGGCGAGCGACGACGACATCAATGACGAAGTGGAAGGCGGTCTGCCGGGCACCGCTGCGGCGAGCGGAGTGGCGGACAAGTCGCTGTTGTCAGCTCGTTCCGGTAAGGCAACGCGGCTCATGGAGATGCTCGAAGAGGTGCTGGCCGCGGGCCATCGTGCCTTGATCTTCACGCAGTACCGTCAGATGGGACACCTCCTCGTCTCAATGCTGCGCCGCGAGCTCGACACCGAGGCGATGTTCCTCCACGGTGGAACGCCTCAGGGTCGTCGCGAACAGCTCATCGATCGATTCCAGTCCGACGATCCGCAGGTGCCCGTCTTCGTCCTGAGCCTCAAGGCGGGTGGCGTCGGCCTCAATCTCACATCGGCGAATCACGTCTTCCACTACGACCGTTGGTGGAACCCAGCGGTTGAGAACCAAGCAACGGACCGAGCGTTCCGCATCGGACAATTGCGCACCGTGAACGTTCACAAGATGATTTCTGCGGGCACCCTCGAAGAGCGCATCGACCAGATGATTGAGCAGAAGACCGAACTGGCGACGCAGATCATTGGTTCCGGCGAGTCGTGGCTCACCGAGCTTTCGACCGGCGCGTTGCGTGATCTCTTGTCACTTCGCCGAACGTCGATGGAGGATCCCTCGTGACCGTACCGCAGCCGACTGAGCCCGCGGTGCCACCCGTCCCCGAGATTTCGGCGACAGTCGGACCGAGCATGCCGCCGCAGCGCATGCAGCGCCGCAATGACGGTCCCCGTCGCATCAAGAACGGCGTTCGCCTTCGCCGCAAGGAAGGCGCCGACAACTTCGCGTGGCCAGCTGGAGCGTGGCTGCGTCTTCTCGCGACGCGCGAGCAACTCGACCTTTTCTCAGAGGCCCTCGACTACGCGAAGGCGGGACAGACTGCCTCGCTCGTCGTGACACCAGGCATGGTGGATGCCGTCGTGCAAGGCAGAGCGCCGCGCCCGTATCGGATCCAAGTTGCCGTCGCCGAGTTTTCCGCAGCCGAGTGGGATCGTGTTGTCGCAACGATGGCGGCAGAAGCGATCTGGAGCGCGAAGCTTCTCTCTGGAGAATTGCCACAGACAATCGAAGTCATCTTTCGCTCGCTGGGGCGATTGTTAGTTCCAGAGCGCGAAGATGAACTCCGTGCGACTTGCACCTGCACGTCGTTCATGGAGACGCCCACGACCGCATGCAAGCACATCCTGGTCACGTGGATGCTCATTGCGGAGCGCATCGAAGCGGATCCACTCATGTCGTTCACGTTGCGTGGGCTTGACGGACAGCGACTGCTCGAGCGCCTTCAAGAAGCACGAACCATTGCAACGCGTGGCATTTCCCGGGCGCATTCCGCGCCGCCCGCCGCCGAGACGGCATCCGCCTCGCTGCCTGTCGAGCGCTGTTTGCACGAGTTCTGGCGTCCTGGTCGGCGACTGGCTGAACTCGACGAACTCGTCAAGGACGATCACGTTCCACACGCGCTTCTCCGCCGGCTCGGGCCGAGTCCGTTTCAAGCGAACTCAAATCGCGCTGCGCACATTCAAGCGGCCCCGGCGAAGGGCATGCCAGCGCTGCCACCGCAGCAGTCATCGCAACCAACGAGCAAGTTTCCGCTCGTCGGGCTGCTTGCATCGATCTACGACTCCATCGCGCTTGCCGCCAACAAACTGCGCGATGCCGAAAGTGGCGAAGGCGCGGCAAAGTGAGTTCGACTTCTCTCGATCGCTCGCTGGACCGGCCAGCCGACCCGGGTGACCGGCGCACCGTGAAGCACGTGAACGTGGCGAGCGATCCTGGGATAGCGGTTGTTGTGCCGACGTACAACGAGGCCGCGAACATTCCACGTCTCGTCGAGCGACTCGCGGCACTCCGCGCGACGCTGGCGCAGCCGCTCGAACTGTGGCTGATGGACGATCGTGGCGGCGACGCCACACCCGATGTTGTCCGGAGCCTTCGCCTCGACTGGGTCCATCTCGTCGAGCGCGAAGGTCCGCGCGGGCTCGGGCCGGCCGTGATGGAAGGCTTTGAGCGTTCCTCGCGCGACACGGTCGTCGTGATGGACGCGGACCTCAGTCATCCTGCCGAGCGCATCCCTGAGCTTCTCGCTGCGCTCGACGGCGGCGCCGACATGGCATTCGGATCGCGCTACGTGCCCGGTGCGTCGATTGATGGCGCGTGGTCGTGGTTCCGGCGGCTCAATAGTGACATCGCGACGATGCTCGCCCGGCCCTTTGTGAAGCTCCGCGATCCGATGAGCGGCTTCTTCGCGATTCGACGCGCGCGGGTGATGCAGCCTGACACGTTCTCGCAGATTGAAGCAATCGGCTACAAGATCGGGCTTGAAATCGCGGTGAAGACCCGTGCTCAACGCATCGACGAGATTCCGATTCACTTTGCGGATCGCACCGCTGGCGAGAGCAAACTTCGACTCCGCACGCAGCTTCAATACTTGGTGCATCTCAAGCGACTCGCGCTGTGGATGTATCCCGAGCGCGTGCGAATCGTGTTGTTCTGCGCCGTCGGCGGCGCTGGTCTCGTCACCTACGTCACCGCGCTGACCGTACTCGCGCCGTGGTTCGGGATTTCCGTAGGCACGGTTTTCTCGATTGCGATCGCGATGTTCCAGAACTACGTCCTCAATCGATCAGTCACCTTCTACGAGCGCCGCGGTCGCGGTTTCTTGGCTGGGTTCCTTCGGTTCGCAGCGGTGTGTTCGCTCGGCGCGGTTGTCAACTGGCTCGTCACGACTACGACCGCGCGCAGTTTTGACGGCGTCACTGGAGGACTTCAGTTGGCGGGAGTAGCGGGCGCACTCGCAGGACTTCTCTTCAACTACCTCGGTGTGCGACTGTTCGTGTTCAAGCGGACGCGACCCATCACGCCGGGCTGACGGGGCTCATCGCAGAGAGCGACGTCGCTCACCACGGTTGTTCCCAGCGCCAGATAGGCCCGTCTTCGGGATCGTCGACTGGGCCGAAAAACACGAAGCCGAGCCGTTCGAGAAGGCGCGTCGACGCGTTCGTCTCGGGCGCGGTATGGGCACACATGCGACGGACGTCGGGTTCCAGACGGGCGCGCCGAATCAACTCCGTCGCCATCGCTGTTGCGTAGCCTCTTCGTTCGTACATGGGAAACGTGAAGTACGCGATCTCCACAACGCCCTCGGCGTCTGGAACACCTTTGAACGCGCAGGTGCCGACGACGAATCGCTCCTCGGCATCAAACGCCAGATAGCCGCACCACGCAGGCGGCGCGTCCTTCGCGCGGCGAAATCTCTCCGTGTGCTCTGCCACATCAGTGACGAGCGGATGCAATTCACCCAGCGTGAACGGGTGCGCCGCCTCGAAGCGGTTCTCCACGAGTTCCGTAACGATCTCGGGCGTCAGACAAAGGAGTTCAACAGCGGGCATCGCGTCGCGAGTCTCCGTCTCGACGCATTTCAGCGCTGCGCGAACGCGTCGCCGTACGTTTCGTCGTAGTCGGCGAGCGCAGCGCGAATCACCTTGAATGCGTGCTCGCGATGATAGACCTCGCGAATCACCGCATGCGGCGGTTCGCCGGGCGTGAGCTTGTACGTCGAGAAGTAATGCTGCAAGCGCTCGACGAACGCGCTAGGGATGTCGGCGATGTCTGATGCGCTCCCCCAGACGGGATCGTTCTTGAGAACGCCGATCACTTTGTCGTCAGCTTCGCCGTTGTCCACCATTTGAAGACCGCCCACGATGCGGGCATCGAGCAGGACTTCGCCACGGTTGATTGGACGCTCGCTCAGCACGCAGATGTCGAGCGGATCGCCGTCACCACGCTCACACCCTGGGCACAAATCGCGAACGCGATCGCCACAGAACGTGCGCGGAATGAAACCGTAGAGCGCTGGCGGCGTCGAACTTGTCCGCTGCGGGCGATCGACCTTCAAGTAGCCCGTCGGCTTGTGAACTTCGTACTTCACGAGGTCGAACGGCGTGATCTCGATGAACGCGCATACGAGCGCCGGTGGATTGTCGCCGGGCGATAGTCCATGCCACGGATGCGGTCGCCAGTGAAAGAAGCTTGTAGACATGTTTCCTCGGACGGATTCCTCGAGCGGGGCGTCCACACGACCGTCCCTAACGAACGCGCTTCATGAGGTCTTCAACCGCAGCCTTCAGTTGCGCATCGAGATTCGTTGACTCGTCCTCGGGCGTTTGGAGCACCACGAGATCAGGCATCGCGCCGTTGTTCTCCATGTCGCTTCCATCCTCGAGATACCAACCGCGGAAGGGAAGACGCACGGTCGTTCCATCGAGCAACGTCGTGCCACCGGTCGAGATGACACCACCATAGGTCTGCTGCCCAACGAGCGTGCCGCGCTCCAGCGTCTTGAATGCATGTGCCGTGATCTCTGCGTTTGAGAAACTCTTCTCGTTGCACAGCATGTCGATTGGCATCGTGTAGCGCTGGATGAACAGCCGATCTTGTGGATATCCGTCGCGTGCGTTGCGATCGCCGCCGCGCGGAATTGTGTACGCATGGGGCTTCACCATGATCGACGCGAGTAACAAGTCAGCAGTCGAGCCGCCGCCGTTGTTTCGAACATCGATCAAAAGTCCCTTCTTCCCATCGGCAGATGCGTACAAGTCGCGCTCGAAATCATCGAGCGACGCTTGATCCATGCCGCGAATGTGGATGTAGCCGAGCTTGCCGCCTGACCATTCGTCGACAAGCTTGCGATTTCGCAGCGTGCTCTGCTCGTACACGCGACCAGCCATCTCTGCTGCTGATGCGGGCACAACCAGCAAGTCGAGCGTGAGTGGTTCCGCGCCATCGACGGCTCGGCGCACCGTCACCACGACTTCCTTTCCCACCTTACCGGCGAGTCGCGCTTCGATGGTCTCTGTTGCGCCGTCGGCACCGAAGACGAACGGTACGAAGTCGATCGCAGTGATCACATCACCAAGTTTGAAGGGTTGTTTGGCAACAGAGCCCGGACCTCCCTCGATGATGTCGCGCACTTCAAAGCCGTCAGCTACGGGTGTCGTGCGCACGCCAAGACGTCCTTGCGGTTGTCGTAGCGGCGACGGCACCTCGGGCGATCGCACGCCGAGATGCGAGGCGTTCAGTTCTCCGAGGAATCGATTCGCGACCCAGTCGAACTCGTCATTCGTGCGTGAACGTTCCGCGATTTGAAGGTACTTCTCCGTGAGCTTCGGCCAATCAAGTCCCTTCATCGTTGGTTCGTAGAACTGCTGCCCGAGCACCCGCGCCGCTTCGATGAACTTCTGCTTCGCGAAAACGCCGAGATCGATGTCAACTGTTTCGGGCAACTCATAGCCCTTGATGTCACCGCCGCCGACAGCCAAGCTCGACGCTGCGCCAGCCGCGACGACGACAACGCGGCTTCCGTCGAAGTTGAGACCTTGCACTGATCCGGTCGCGCCGATCTTCTGTATACCGGTGCCGTCGGTCTTCATCGAGTAGAGGACCGTCGTCGTTCCTTCGGCACCGGTGAAGATCACCTTGTCGCCAGCAGGAAGGAGTTCGAGATTGCTCTCGTTGCCGGGCAGGTTCGTGACGCGGCGTACACGCAGATACGCGTCATTGAGATCGAGCTCGCCGAACGGCAGCTTGGGCTCGGCCGGTTTCGACTCTGGTTTCGGTTCCGGTGCTGGTTCTGGTTCTGGTTCGGGCTTGGTCGGCTCCGGTGCCGGATCTTGCGCGGGAGTTGCGACCGGCTGCGCTGGCTTCTCGTCAGCGCTTACAGCTGGCGTCGCGGCTTCCGGCTTCGTTACAGCGGCCTTCGGATCCTTCGGTTCCGGTGGCTTCCGCTTCTTCGCGGCTTCGCCGGCATCTTTGTAGTACTGCTCGAGATCCTTGCCCTTCAGTCCCTCCAGATCACGTTCGAGAAACACCGTCCACACGTCGTTCTCTTCATTCGTGCGCTCCGAGATAAACACGAGCACCTTGCCGTCTGCCGACCAGCGCGGCGAGCGATCGGAGTCGGGATGCTTCGTCACGTTCGCAGCCGGAGCGCTACCGTCGACGGGCATGATCCAGATGTCGCTATTGAAGTTGCGATCGTCCATCGCGTACGCCATCAACTGAGAGTCAGGACTCCAGCGGAACTCAACGTCCGCGTCGAATCCCTGCGCCAGCGAGCGAATCGCTTTCGTCTCAAGATCCATCACCATGATGTCGCCGTTACCGCGGCGGAAGGCCAGCGATTTGTTGTCGGGCGACGGAGACGGCCGCGAGTCAAATGTCGCTTCGTGCACGAATGGCACGACGGTGAACGTGATCGCGTCTGCCCAGCGCGCCGGATCGAGGGTTGGATCTTTCTTCTTGTTTGCCTTCTCTTTGTCCTTCTCGGCATCCTTCGGCTTTTCGCTGTCCTTCTTATCGTCAGCGGGTTTCTCTGGCTGCTTCTCGTCGGCAGGTTTCTCGTCCTTTTCTTCATGCGGCGCTGCGTGTTCGTCCGCCTTTGGTTCGGTGGGCTTCGGGTGAAGGCGCTCTTCCGTGCGCTTTCGCACTTCGTCACGTGTCTTGTCGACGGTCACGGCATAGATCGATTCGCCAACGTCGCGATCGCTCACGAAGTACAACGTTAGTCCGTCTGCACTCCAAGCAACGTCGCGCTCGCGCCCGACGCCATCGGTGATGCGGCGCGGAACGCTCTTTTCCGCCGTTCCTTTCACCCACACATCTCCGTACGCGATGAGCGCGACGGTGAGTCCGTCAGGCGACAGCGCCGCTTCCGTCGTGTCCTTCGCGACGTTCTTCCGCTGCGCGTCGTCGAGACCATCGTCGTTTGCTGTGAATGACAGCTTGGTTGCGTTGGGCGAACCGACCGTGAGATCGACCGAATAGAGCGCGTCCCAAGCCGCGACGACCGCACGCTTGCCGTCGGCCGACACGGTGGCACCGTGAACGTCCTCGCCCGCAAAATCGGTGAGTCGACTGGCAGGCGCTCCCGGCGCGGTCGACTGCCGATAGAGGTTGACGGTGTCCTTCTCACGATCAGACAAGAAGACGAACGAGTCGTCGTTGATCCAGCGCGGCATTCCGTCGTTGCCTGCCCAATCCGTCAAGCGTGTGAACGCACCGCTCTTGACATCAAACATCCAAACGTCGCGCGCGTCAGGCCCGCGATATCCCCGGCGCAACCATGCAGATCCACCGCGCTCGAAGAGCACCTTCGAGCCGTCGCGCGAGTACTGAGCGAACGTACCGAACGCGTCGTGGACGCGGCGCGGCATGCCCGCAGCGAGTCCGCTCGGCGCGAGTTCGATTTGATACGGCCGCGGCGAGCGGAAGAGATCACCCTCGATCGACGCGTCGAACGTAATCGTCGGCGCTCCGTCGGGTCCGACGCCAAATCCCGAAAGCGATTGCGGTACATCGAGCTTCGAGATCTGCACAATGTTTGTGCCGTCCGGCTTCATTGTGAAGAGGTTTCGATAGCCGTCGCGCTCGCTCTCAAATGCGATGCGGGCACCGTCCGCGCTCCACGCGGCCTTCAGGTCGTCAGCCGGGTTGCTGGTGAGTCGAACCGCGACCCCGCCATCCGTCGATGCCCGCCAAAGGTCCCCGCGCCACGAAAACACGAGCTCGCGGCCGTCCGGGCTCAGCGTGGGGTATCGCGGGAGGTCGACCGTCGCTCCCACGCTCGTTGATGCGATTGCTGCGGCAAGAACGAGGGAAATCGGCGTCGGAATCATCGTCTTTATAGCTCGGTGGGCGCTGAGTGGGCTTAGGGCACTTTCGAAGGGGGGCCAGTGTATACCGACCCATTTTGAATTCGGTCTGCGCGAAGGGCGCGGTTCGCGCCGGATGTTCAATGAAGGACCGGCGGTTCTCGCGCCCGATTTGGCATCGATCGTGAACCTCTGCCGAAGTCACCTGTCTCCCCTGCCGATAACGCAGGATCGCGGAGCTGCGGTCGGTACGAGCTCGCGTGTCCGGTTCTATCCGCTGGGTTCGGAGGATCTGCATGAGTCGCCAAATAAAGAATGTCGAGCAGATTCGAGCGCTCCTCGGCAAGATGGATCGCCTCATCGACGACGCACGTTGCAAGCGCGAAGGGAACGATCCGTTGAGTTCGTCACCTCCCTCGGCGACGACTGGTTCTGCTGCGGGCGCTCCGACGCGGCCGGTAGGATCACAGTCGAACCAGGCTCCGAGAGCACCCGCGCCGCATGCGTTGCCCAACTCGATCAGCGGAACTCCCGCGCGACAACCAGCCTCTGGTCCCGCGCCGAGCCTGCCGTCGCGACCCGTCCACGGTCAGTCGCCCAGCCAATCGAACGGACGTCCAGCGCAGCCCGGGCTTCCGCAACGACTGAAGGCGAAGCCTAAGCGTGCGGACTCACCAAATCCGCTCCAAGATTTCCAGCAGCGACAGGCGAGTTGACTCGAACTCGGGGCAGCCGCCGCAACGTTTACCCGCGCGCTCCGTATCATCGCGCTCCATGCGCCCTGAATCGCTCGCGTTCCTAACGCGCCTCCTCGATACGCCAAGTCCGTCCGGTCATGAGCGCGCAGGACAGAGTCTTTGGCTCGACTACGTCCGCCCGTTTTCAACGCGAACGTGGAACGACGCGTACGGCAACTGTTTCGCAGCCCTCGAACCGAACGGTGCGTCGACTACGCCCACGCTCACGGTAGCGGTGTGTGGGCACGCTGACGAAATCGGTTTGATGGTGAATCACTTTGACGACAAGGGATTCGTCTATTGCCGCGCGATTGGCGGCATCGACGTGGGATCGATTGTCGGCAAGCGCGTCCGTTTCCGATCGACTGTCCTCGACATCGGCGAAGTCATCGGCGTCATCGGTGCCACCGCGATTCATCTGCAAGATCGCTCAGGCGAGCTCAAAGTTCGCAAGTTGCACGACCTCTTCGTCGACATCGGCGCGATCGACGCTGACAGCGCGAAGAAGCGACTGAACATTGGCGACGCAGGCGTCTTCTGCGACTCGTTCCAGAAGATCACCGACGACATCGTGATCGCGCGAGCGCTTGATAATCGCGTGGGCACGTTCGCCGCAGCGGAAACACTTCGACTCTGTAGCGAACGCCGCAGCGAACTCACAGTGCGCGTCGTCGCGGTGTCGACGGTGCAAGAGGAAATCGGACTGCACGGCGCTTCGATGATCGCCGACTCGCTCAAGCCCGATGTCTGTCTTGTCACCGACGTTGGGCATGCGACGGACAGCCCGGGCATTTCGCATCCACAGCACGGTCTCTTCAAACTCGCTGGCGGACCGAAGCTCGCAATCGGCGCTGAGATGCACCCCGAGGTCGTCGCCCGTCTCGTGCGCTCAGCAGAGAGTCAATCGATCGCGCTTCAACGCTCCGCGACGCCGGGTTCGAGCGGCACTGATACAGACGCGATCTTCCTGATGCGCGGCGGAATCCCCTGCGGCCTCTTGAGCCTGCCGATTCGCTACATGCACACGACCGTGGAGATGACCAGTCTGAAGGATCTCAGGCAACTCTCTGAAGTCTTCGCAGGACTCTGTCTGAGCCTCACTCCGACCGACAACTTCATACCGACGCTCTGATCTCAACACTTTTACCGCCGGCTGTTATCGTGCGGGCAGCTTTCCGAACAAGCCTCCGCACGCGCCGCGAATCGTCGTGGTGTGCGCGTACTCCAAGCACACACGATGTTCTCATTCGTTCGACAGGCCATCCGAGACGTTCATCACACCGGGTCGGTCTGGCCGTCGTCGTCAGCCCTCGCGAAGGTGATGACGCGCTCGCTTCGCCACGCCTCCGGGCCGAAACGCTTGCTCGAAGTGGGCCCGGGAACCGGGCCATTTACGCGCCACATTCTTGGTGCGCTTCGGCGCGGCGACGAACTGCACATCGTCGAGATCAACGAGGCGTTCTGTCGTCAGCTTGAGAACGAGATCCTTGGTCCGTACCGCGCGAATCGCACTGGCGCAACTGTGCAGTTGCATTGTGCGGCGATAGAAGATGCACCTCTGCGCGGTAAGTTCGACCACATCGTCTGCGGACTGCCATTCAACAACTTCCCGCCAGCGCTCGTGCGATCCATCATGAAGCGCCTGATGGAACGACTTCGACCCGGCGGAGAGTTCGTCTACTTCGAGTACGCCGGCGTGCGCGCGATCAAAGCGCCGTTCCTCGATCCGGTTGGTCGGCAACGCCTCCGACGGATCGATGCGGTCGGTAAGAGTTTGCGGCGCAAACACGCTGGACGGCGCGAGTTTGTGCTGGGCAACCTGCCACCTGCATTCGCGGTCCGACTAACGAGTCGAACCGCACCGCTCACGCGCTCGTGACCGGACACTGCGGGCGAAGAAACGTACGATGGCCACATGGCCTTCGTGAATGAAAACTACCTTAAGCTCGCAGCGGGATACCTCTTTCCTGAGATCGAGCGGCGCGTCAGCTCGTATGCATCGGCCCATCCTGATCGCGCGCCGCGCATCATCCGCTGCGGCATCGGGGACGTGACCGAGCCGCTGCCATCGGCAGCGATCACCGCGATGCACCGCGCCGTCGATGAGTTGGCGAAGCGCGAGACATTCAAGGGCTACGGTCCAGGAACCGGCTACGAGTTCGTGCGAAAGGCGATCGCGGACAGCGAGTTTCGCGAGCGCGGCATAGCCATCGACGACGAGGAGATCTTCCTGTCCGATGGTAGTAAGGGCGATTGCGGATCGATTCTCGAAATCCTTGCGTTCGGCGCCGATGCGGGCAATCGCATCGCGATCACCGATCCGGTCTACCCGGTGTATGTCGACTCGAACGTCATGTTCGGCAACACCGGCGCGCCGCGCGGTGACGGAAGCTACGACGGCCTCGTCTACTTGCCGTGTACGCCGGAGAACGGCTTCGTCGCAGAGGTTCCATCGCAGCCAGTCGACTTGATCTATCTCTGCTTCCCGAACAATCCAACCGGTGCGATGATCGATCGCGCGCGACTCAACGCGTGGGTGGAGTACGCGCTGAAGCACCGCGCGATCATCCTCTACGACTGCGCGTACGACGCCTATATCCGTGACCCTTCGCTGCCGCGTTCGATCTACGAGATTGAAGGCGCGAAGGAGTGTGCGATCGAGTTCCACTCGTTCTCAAAGTCGGGCGGATTCACCGGCGTGCGGTGCGGATTCACCGTTCTGCCCAAGGCGTTGAACGCCTACACCCGCGCCGGTACGAAAGTCTCGCTCCATGGCCTCTGGTCGCGTCGCTGGAACACTCGCAGCAATGGCGTCTCGTATCCGATCCAAGTCGCAGCAGCCGCGCTCCACAACGCCGATGGCAAAGCCCAGATCCGACAGCTCGTCGATTTCTACATGGGCAACGCTGCGATCCTCCGCCAAGGATGCCGCAACGTCGGTCTCCGCGTGTGGGGAGGCGAGCACGCGCCGTACGTCTGGGTCGCAACGCCCGAGCGCATGAAGTCGTGGGACTTGTTCGACCTCATGCTTACCGAAGCGAACGTGGTCATCACGCCCGGCGCTGGCTTCGGACGATGCGGCGAGGGGTTCTTCCGCATCTCTGCGTTCAACAGCCGTCCCAACGTCGAAGAAGTCGTGCGACGAATCGGTCAGTTGAGCTTCGCAACCGCTGGCGCTGCAGGTGCGTGACGCACCGACGAAGGTCGCAGCCGAAGGTTAGGGCGCGACTGGCTCGCTCGCAGGTCGTCGGTCAGAAGGTCCGCGATAGCCCCGCCCGATTGCGATTTTGATCTTTGCCTGCGCGAGACGCGGATCGGTGACTACCTCGACGGAATCGAACGACGCCGGCAACTCGGCGAGCCATTCATCGGTCTTGCCAACGCACACGCAGTCAGTCCCGATCCATCGTGCCGGATCGGACCAGTACTCATATCCCAAGCCGTGTGCGCGAATGAACCACTGACTCGTTACCAAGTCGCCGCGGTCGCCAGTATCGTTGCGATAGAACGCAAGCATGCTCGCGAGTCGGTAGGGCTCTTGGGCGATGGTGAGCGCGTCCTGACCGGTCGCGCTCTTGATCGACGACGCGTACTCCTGCGCCAGCGCCGCTGCTGGTCGCCAAGGACCGAACGCCGAGAGCGTGTGCAGGATCGGCTGGGCAACGAGCAGGAAGCACACGATCCCCGCGCTGATCACTGCACAAATCAGGCCGGTCCACTGGACTTCGCGCAATCCGTCACGTCGTATTCCGCGGCTCTGAAGTCGTCGCGCGTTGGCGATAGAAATGTGTGCAATAGCGGGAAGCAAACTCAGATATGCGGGCAACGTCCAGTTGATGTGCGTTGAGTAGGTCAAGGACTTCCACGCCATCATCGCGAGGAGCGGCACGCTGAAACTCAAGGCGAACCACCGCCGCCGCGTGAGAGCGCGACGCGGATGACGGGCGACTCGACACGCCAACCAGCCGAGCGCCACGAGGCCGACCGGCGTCATGATGATGAGTTGAATGAAGAGGAACCCGGCGACGTTGGCCGCGCTGAACTCACGAGTCGCGAAGCGATCGACGAACTGAAAGCGGAAGCTCGCCCACTGGTGCTCGGCGTTCCAAATGAGAACCGGAGAAAAAATCGCGATCGCCAGCAGCGCGGCGAGGTAAGGGTGCGGCGACCGCAGTTGCCGTCGCCACGGTCGGCAGCCGACGCAGGCGATGATCGCACCGAGCCCGATGAACGCGCCAGTGTATTTGCAGAGCATCGCCGCTCCGATGCCCAGTCCCGCGAGATACCAACCGCTCGCACGACCGTCTTTCAGCGCGATCGTCATGCCGGTCAATGCGACAAGCGTGAAGAACATCTGCGCCGCATCCATCGTCGCGATGAAACCGATCGCGAAATACACCGGCAAGACGACAAGGGCGAGTGCTGCGAGAAGTCCAGCGCGGTGTCCGTACCACCGACGGCTGAACCAATACATCAACCCGCTCGACGCGAAGGACAGGAGACAACCGACGATCCGCACGCCGAACTCGCTGTCGCCGAACAACGTCGTACCGAGGCCGATGACCCAAGCGACCATGGGTGGGTGATCGAAGTAGCTCAGCGCCGGGTGCTGGGCGTACATCCAGTAGTACGCTTCTTCCGGTATGAGCGGCACGAACCACATCGCCACGAACCGAAGTACCAAGGCGACGCCGATCGACCAAGCGGCCCAGCGCGCGAGGAGCGAGACGTGCCCGCGCGCGGCATTGCCCCGGTTCAAGGTCAGTGTCGAGATGGCCGTTGATTCTGCCAGGTCTGGCACGCCTGAATGGTGCGTCAGGGGCTGGCACGTTCTACGCAACGGGTCACAGCTCAGAAGCGATCGAGACTGTACGTGCTCGCCCTCGATCGGCTCGCTCCAGTGGGTGCTTCCCAGGCAACAAAAAAACTCGGCCCGTCGCAACTGAACACGACGAGCCGGGAGGGGAGACGATTGTGTGAAACTCCTACGCGCGGGCGTTCACCGCCGGTGTCGCGTTCGTCGCGAATTGACGGCCGTAGGCACCGCGGGCCGCGATGGCCTGCGGATCTGCCCTGCCGAGGAACGCGTTCATCCAACGGTCGGCGATCCGGCTGAGATCGGCGTCCGGCCGCCGTGTTTGCACTTGCGTTAATTCTTGGGTGAGCTGCGCCCTCAGCTCCTCTCTTCCGATCACTCCATCGCGATCGGTGTCAGCCTTGCCAGCCAGCTTGGCCGAGCTTGCTGGGAGCTCCTCAACAGAGAGCTGATCGTCCTGATCCGCGTCGTGCGTCGTGAAGAGCGCGCTGACCAGCTTGTCCGCGACCGACTCCGGTGATGCTGGCGAGGGTTGACTACCTCCGCCAAGAGCGAGGCCGAGATCGGTGCCATCGACGGTGCCGTCCTTGTTCAGGTCGTACGTCGGGTTCGACGTGCCCCAACTCTTCTGGACACCAACTGCGGCGTCTTGGTTGTTTGCGGGCTTCGCGTCACCAAGCGCGAGGCCGAGGTCCACTGCGTCGACCGTCCCGTCGCCGTTGATGTCCCCAGCTCCCGAAGTCTGTCCCCACGAGTTCAGGACGTCCTGCGCCGTGACCTGCGGTTTCGGCACAGACTTTCCCGACGCATTGCCCAGATAGAGGGCAAGATCCTTCGCATCGACCGTGCCGTCCTTCGAGAGGTCGAATTTCGCGTTGGGGGTTCCCCACGCCGCGAAAAACTGCTGGAGGTCTAGAGGGCCGCCCGGGGTCGTCAACGGCCCGCCGAGCGGCGGATTTGTCGCGTTGATGTCAGCGGTGGGCGTGGTCGGCGCGGTCGTGGGCGCTTGCGTTCCCTTCTTGACTGCGAACATCGCGGCAAGCGCAGACGACCGCTGCGAAGGGAACGGAGAGGTGGACGGCATGATCTTCATGGCGCTGATCCTTTTCGAAAGGAGACGCCGCCCCAAGGCAAACCCGGTGCCAGTGGCCACGAGCCCGCCTGAGGCCTTGCCGACGTGTCATCACGCTGGAGCTGCGCACACACGCGCAACGATCGCGTCTACTCGCTCGTCTTCCATCCGCTCGAAGGCTTGCGCTTCGGAAGCATCGCCTCCTCAGCGTTGGGCGGTTTGAAGCGCAATCCGGTGAAGCCGTGGCAGATGACGAACATCTCAACCGACTCCGCCCTCGATGCCTTGGGCTTGAATCCCTTCGCCTCCGCGAAGAGACGTTCGGCGCGGCGAAGTAGATTTGGGTATTCCGCGCCCTCGTAGACCTTCATCACGAGGTTGCCACCCTTGCGCAGCCATCCGCCCGTGAGTTCGAGCAGATCGTTGCACAGCCGCGCCGAGACGAAGTGATCGCCAGACGGGTCACCCGTCGTGTCAGGTGCCATGTCCGAGATGATCGCGTCGAATGGTCGCCCGCCGAGGGCATCCAGAGTGACCGCGCGCAAGTCAGACTGGATCAGTCGCACGTTCGGTGGGTACCCGCTGGGGTCGATCGCTTTGAGATCCACAGCGACTACTTCGCCCCGAGGTCCGACCCGCGCCGCGGCGACTTGCGACCACGATCCAGGTGCAGCGCCAGCATCAAGCACTCGATCACCGCGGCGCAGAATGCGCTTGCGCTCATCGATTTCCTTGAGCTTGTAGGCCGCCCGAGAGCGAAAGCCCTCGTCCTTCGCCAAGCGGAAAAAGTGATCCTGCACGTCGCGCATGAACGCGCAGAGTACCGCACCCTTCGCCCACCGCTGGTAGCCCGAAGGGTCCCCATTGGGGAGTTTCTTCGTCTCACCAAATCGCGGGGAACGGATTGGCTGACACCGGCTCGGGCACGACCGAGAGCATCACGTCCGCGTTCGACGTCCGCATCACAATCGCATTGTTGCCACCGTTGAGCGACGCCCGGATCGAGTCCCGATCGTTCTTCTTGTCGAGAGCGATCCATCGCCCATACTTGACGACCGTCTTGACCTCGCCGCCCACGGTTTCAATGTCGAAATCACCTGAGGATTCGCCCCGGATCCGGAGGTCGATCGCTCCGTCGCTCGTCACCAGCGTCATTGGGGCATCCATCTTCCACGGCGTCATCACCCGGATGTCGCCCCGCGTGGTGACGATGTCCACCGGGCCCTGATTCTGTTCAACCCACACTGCACCGCGACTTGATCGGATGGTCACAGATCCGAGGAGCGGCACCGTGACAACGACATCGACGCGCTGAAAGTGTGGTTCAGGATGCTCGCTCTGCGCCCGAACGACTGCAACGTCGCCGCCAGCTCTGCGCTCGAGTGAAATCGTGTATCGGATGTCGCC
>JAWXCC010000237.1:0-19064 GCA_034440475.1 Phycisphaerae bacterium
GTCCGTTGTGTTCATGATGCCTCCTGCCGCAGTGCGGCGCGAGGTTCATCGGCTGGAGGGTGTCAGCGGCTTGAGCGGAAGGGGCGCTGTAGTGTTAGGGATCGGGGACATCCGAGCGTCGATCGCCTACGCAGCGGCGATCGCGGATGAACGCGTGATCGTGCTGAAGTCGGCATGAGGTGTCCCGCTGCGATCTGATTCGGATCTACGACACTCCCCGTAGTTTCGATCCGATGCTGCGAGTGAATGCGCGTCGCAGGTGTTCGGCTAACCTTCCACGTAGCTGCAATCACCGCGGGCGGCCCCTCAACGGCATCGCCAATGCTACCGGGGATGGTCGACAAAGTTGCTGCGCTCGGTTCGCTCCGCCATCGAGGCTGCCGAGAGCGACGAAACGCGAGCTTGCGCTGCGCGTCGCCGGAAACGTGTGATACTCGGTGCGGGCCAACAGTCGTCCGAACCCACTCTCACACGATGCCGCACGCATGAGCGATTCCTTCTCTGACTTCTCTTACGCACTCCCCCACTCGTCGCAGCGGCAACCGGTGTTCGGCGATTGTGCTGTAGCAACGAGTCAACCACTCGCGGCACAAGCCGGGCTTGAAATGCTGCGGCGCGGCGGCACCGCTGCCGACGCAGCCGTCGCAACTGCGGCGGCCATGACGGTTCTTGAGCCCACGACGAACGCGATTGGCAGCGATGCATTCGCCCTGGTGTGGGACGGCGAGCGCGTGCATGGTCTCAATGCGAGTGGTCACTCGCCCGCGGAACTAACATCTGAACGATTCGCTGGCAAGGACGCGATGCCGCGTACGGGTTGGGACCCAGTGAATGTGCCCGGCGCGGTTTCAGGTTGGGTTGCGCTATGGAAGAAGTTCGGCACGCTGAAGTTTGCTGAGCTTCTTGAGCCCGCGATTCGTTACGCGCGCGACGGCTATCTCGTTGCGCCGCTCACCGCTCAGCTTTGGGAATCGGCGGTGACGAAGAAGCGCTATGACGGCTTCGCGGAATGGGCTCGGGTCTTCACAATGGACGGTCGCGCACCCAAGGCGGGCGAGCGCATCAAACTTCCCGATCACGCGCTCACGCTTGAGTCAATCGCTCGCACGGAAGGTGAAAGTTTTTATCGCGGCGAGATCGCGGCAAAGATTGCGACTGCTGCGAAGAACGACGGCGGGTTGCTCTCTGCCAGCGATCTCGCGGCGCATCACGCGGACTGGGTGACGCCGATTTCGACCGCGTATCACGGCGTGCGATTGCATGAGATACCGCCGAACGGTCAAGGCATCGTCGCGCTGATGGCGCTGTCGATCCTCCGGTCGCGCGACCTCAGACAACTCGAACCTGATTGTCCCGACGCGATTCATCTCGCGGTCGAAGCGATGAAGCTGGCGTTCGCGGAGGCGCACCGCGAGGTTGCCGATCCGCGCTTCATGAAGATGACTGTGGAAGCGCTGCTCGACGAGGCTCGCCTCAACGAACTCGCGAAGCGCATCGACCCAGCAAAAGCGCAGGATTTCAACCACGGCCCACCGAAGCGCGGCGGCACAATTCTGTTGTGCGCCGCCGATCGCGAGGGCCGCATGGTGTCGTTCATTCAATCGAACTACGAAGGCTGGGGCTCGGGTGTTGTCGTGCCCGGTACCGGCGTCGCCATGCACAATCGCGGCGCGAATTTCACGCTTGCCAAGGGTCATCCGAACGAAGTCGGCGGCGGGAAGCGGCCGTATCACACGATCATTCCCGGACTGGTCACGAGCGATGCAACTGTGGGTCAGGCGCAGCGCGGCTTGATGGCGTTTGGCGTCATGGGTGGCTTCATGCAGCCGCAAGGTCACGTGCAGACGTTGCTGCGCATGGCCGATCATCACTGGAATCCACAAGCTGCGCTCGACGCGCCGCGGTGGCAAGTGACGAGCGGACTTGAGCTCGAGATCGAGCCTGGCTTCCGCCCTGATTTGTACGAAGAGCTGCGGCGGCGCGGCCACCTACTCAAGATCGCTGAGACGCGCAACGTCTCGTTCGGACGAGGTCAAGCGATCGTGCGGCTTGAAGAGGTAAATGGCTACGTCGCAGCGAGCGATCTTCGGGCTGATGGGCAGGCAGTCGCGCTGTGAAGCTGAGGACGCGGCTCGTTGTCGCTACGCGTACGGCCGCACGTAGTTGTTCTGGCGCACCAACCTGAAAATGCAGCGGGCACCCCGTTGCGATTGGCGGGGGTGTCCTCGCACCCATCGATGGGGAACGTGCCGATCTGCGCAAGCGTCCGAGACGCAGGTCTCCTGAGCGACAATGAATCCCGCGAGGGCCAGCCAACCCGTTGGGAGACGCGACCAAGCTGGGTATCTGAACTTGGGCGTCCGAACCTGAGCGTTCGACCCTGAGCGTCGAACAGCCCTCCCAGTTCTCGGCCGCCGCAGCCCTGATTTTGCACCGGGGCTGCCTGTATCCTTGCGATCCTGCCCGACCGTCGATGCGGTCGGCTGTGACTCACGGTCCGCGCGATCTATCCGCACGAGCGTTCTCTATGCCCCTCAAGACCGTCTTCTCGACCGAGATCCAGCATCTCTCCATCCTGAACGAGCATGGCAAGTTTGACGCCAAGCTCGGGAAGGACGTGATTCCCGACAAGGATCTGATCATGCTGTACGAGCACATGTCGGTGTGCCGACAGCTCGACGAGGTCGCGTTCAAGCTCCAGCGCTCGGGCCGCATGGGTACCTACCCCCAGAACATGGGTCAGGAGGCCACGTCGCTCGGTGCGGCATACGCGCTGGAGAAAACTGACTGGCTCGTGCCGTGCTACCGCGAGAACTGCGGGCTGTTCTATCGCGGCCTTCCGATGGAGTACATCCTGCTGCACTGGATGGGCGACGAGCGTGGCAACGCGATCCCGCGCGAACTTTATATGACGCCGCTGGCGATTCCGATCGGCACACAGATGTTGCACGCGACCGGTCTCGCGTGGGCGTCGAAGTACCGCGGCGAGAAGCAGATCGCCTGCACTTTCTTCGGCGACGGCGCGACGAGCGAAGGCGACTTCCACGAAGCGGCGAACTTCGCCGCGAACCTCGACATTCCCGTGATCTTCTTCTGCCAGAACAACTTCTGGGCGATTTCGGTGCCAGGAAAGATCCAGTGCTCGGCGCCGACAATCGCGCAGCGCGGGATCGCGTACGGGATGGACTGCTTCCAGTGCGACGGCAACGACATCTTCGCCGTCGTCAAGACCGTGCGCGACGCAGCGAAGTATGTCCGCGACAAGTCGCGGCCTGTCTTCATCGAAGCGGTCACCTATCGACTCGGCGATCACACGACCGCTGACGATGCTCGGCGTTACCGCGATCAAGCTGAAGTCGACATGTGGAAGCAACGCGATCCGCTCATCCGCGTGCGCCAGTTTCTCAAGGAGAAGAAACTCTGGAACGACTCGAAAGAAGCAGCGATGAAGGAGCGGGCTGAGAAGGCCGTCACCGCCGCAGTCGAGCGCGCGGAGAACATCACGCCGCCGAATCGAAACGACTTCTTTGACTACATGTACGCCGAATTGCCCGACGAGCTGCGCGAGCAACGCGACACGATGCAGACGCATTCGTTGGGGCAAGACCCGGCGCAGATCGCGCAACCTGTCGATTCCCATTGATCCATTCGCCGCTTCGGTGAACCAAACCAAAAGCCATGGCTAACCTCACACTTGTCCAAGCAATCAACCTCGCCCTTGTCCAAGAGATGGAGAAGGACGATCGTGTCATGATCCTCGGCGAGGACGTCGGACCAAACGGTGGCGTGTTCCGCGTGACTGAAGGTCTGCACAAGCGCTTTGGTGCAGCGCGTGTCGTTGACTCGCCGCTCGCTGAGTCGGGCATCATCGGTACATCCATTGGGTTAGCGATGGCCGGACTGCGACCGGTGCCCGAGATCCAGTTCGACGGCTTCCTAGGTCCGGCGTACGACCAGATTTGCTCGCACGCAGCCCGCATGCGCACGCGAACGCGCGGCGCGTTCACGGTGCCACTTACGATTCGCGTGCCCGTCGGCGGCGGCATTCACGCACCAGAGCTGCACAGCGATTCGCCTGAGAACATTTACGCGCACACACCCGGACTCAAGGTCGTGATGCCGAGTTCTCCTTACGACGCGAAGGGTTTGCTCATCGCGGCGATTCGCGATCCTGATCCGGTCATCTTCTTCGAGCCAAAGCGCATTTATCGAGCGTTCCGGGAAGAAGTACCCGAAGATGAATACGTCCTTCCGATCGGCAAGGCGCGCACGGTGTGCGAAGGGACCGAGCTTACGATCGTGTCGTGGGGCGCGTCCGTCGTTCAGTGCATGCAAGCGATCGAGAAGTCGGGCAAGTCGATCGAGCTGATTGATCTACGAACGATCTACCCCTTCGACATGGACGCCGTCGAGACGAGCGTCAAGAAGACCGGTCGCTGCGTGATCGTGCACGAGGCACCGCGAACCGGCGGATTTGGCGCCGAAATAGCGGCACGCATTATGGAGAAGTGCTTCCTCCACCTCGAAGCCCCCGTGCAGCGCGTCGCCGGATTCGACACGATCATGCCGTACTACAAACTCGAACTCGACTACATGCCTGACGCAGCGCGAGTCGGCCGAGCAATCGACGACGTCGCGGCGTACTAAATAAGACGTGACAAAACGGATTCCTCCATGGCCGGCCTGAAACAACCCGCTGACAAGTCTCACTTTCTTCTCCCCGATCTTGGCGAAGGCGTTCACGAAGCCGAGTTGCTGAAGTGGCGCGTGAAACCGGGCCAGTTCGTGAAGGAAATGGACATCCTCGCCGACATGGAGACGGACAAAGCCGTCGTCGAGGTGCCATCACCGTGGGCCGGCACGATCAAGGAGGTCTGCGCCAAAGAAGGCGAGATCTGCATCGTTGGCAACGTGCTAGTGCGCTACGACATCGGAAGCGCAGCGAATGCAGCGAAGCCCGCGGTGAGTACGCCATCGCCAACAACGGCGAAGGCGGCACCACCTGCGGCGGTGCCAAAGGCGCCAAGCAACGAGGAAGATCAAGGCACGGTTGTCGGCAGCATGAGCGGCACTCTCTCGGTGGGCGACCGCTTCGCGCGTCGCGCGCCAGAGCACGCCAAGACGGGGGTCGCGTCCGGCAAGGCGCTTGCGACGCCTGCGGTGCGCCGCATCGCACGCGAGATGAAAGTCGACATCGCGCGCGTCCCTGGCACCGGTCGCGGTGGCCGTGTGACGGCCGGCGACATCGAGCGCGCCACGAACGGACGCGGCTCAAGTGAAGGTCATGTGCAGCGTGCGCCGGTCCCACAGGCAATGGTGAGTCGCGCGCCGCTCGCACTGCCGCCCGTTTCGGGTGACGGCGTCGCGCAGCGCATTCCGTTCCGCGGCGTCCGACGCAAGATTGCACAGGCGCTCGATCTTTCAGTGAAGACCGCTGTGCACTTCACGGTCGTTGACGAGGCCGACGTCACCGCGCTCGACAAGAAGCGCAAGGAATACTCCGCGGTCACTGGGCAGAAGCTCTCGCTCCTGCCCTTCATCATGCTCGCGTGCTGCAAGGCGCTGCGCAAGCACCCAACTGTCAACTGCAACGTCGACGATGCGAACGAAGAGATTCTCATCAAGAGCGTCATCAACTTCGGCTGCGCCGTCGACACCGAGCACGGCTTGATGGTGCCCGTTATTCACCAGGCAGATCAGTACAGCCTCATCCAGCTTGCCGACGCGGTGAAGGATCTTGCTGCGAAGTGCCAGAACCGCACCGTCGCTCGCGAACAACTCACCGGTGGCACGTTCACCATTTCAAACGTTGGCAGTTACGGCGGCATGTTCGCGACGCCCATCATCAACTATCCCGAAATCGCGATCTTGGCGGCGGGTCGCGCCAAGGAGAAGGTGTTAGTCAAGCACGGTCAGTTCTACGCTGGTCTTTCGCTGCCGCTTTCGCTGTCGTGCGATCACCGCGTGATCGACGGCGCGGAAGGCGCACGATTTCTCAACACGGTGGTGAAGATGTTGGAAGATCCGGCGCACTTGATCGGGTGAGCGAACCGCACCAAGACAGCGCCGCCGCCGCGCCCGCGGTGCCACTGGGACACTGCTGTCGTGCGGCAGCGCGGGAGATTGATGATGGGTCGCGTTCGCAATCAGCCGATGCAGCTCACGTCGAGATTGAGCGTGAAGTTGCCGACCGCACCGTCGAATCCGGACACGCGGATGTAAAGCACCTGGCCGCCGGGAGCGATGATGCTCAACGCCGACTTCCGATTGAGTCGGCCGATCTGGCAGCCCGGGAGCGGAGAATCGTCGTTGCAGGCGATTTCATCGCTCAGCCCGGCGCAGCCGTTGTAGACCGCAAGCGTCGTGTCAAAGTTAGTTCCTGGATCACAGGTGCTGACCTTCAGCGTTCCGTCGCACGGCATCACGAAGCGATACCACTCGTCGATCGTGTCGCCGCTCGCGCAGCTTGAGATATCGGTTTGCACCCACGTATCGCCGGCGTTGGTGCCTAGCACCGACTGATGTTGCACTGAAGGCAGCACGTTCGCGATGTCGCAACGATCGCCTTCCTTGATCATGTCGAAGTTCAGCGTTCCGAAGCCCTCCGCAGCATTGTTGTCAAACGACGTGAAACCGCCGACGCGAATCGCGAGGCAGTCGCCCGACCCAGCACTGATCTCAAGGAACGAACTGTTTCCGCAGGAAGGATTGTCGTCATTGCACCCACGCAGAGTTGCGATACCGATTCCGTTACTCGGGCAACTACAGATGCTCGGGATGGTGCTTCCGTAGACGGCAAGAACCGTGTCGAAGTTCGAAGGGCATGTATGGACAATGAGCTTGCCCGCGTACGGCGTCACGTAGCGGTACCAGATGTCCTTGCCGATGACTGGTGCCGTTGGCCCACACGTCCCTGCTCCGAGCGGTGGCGCGCTCGTCGTCGCGGCCGCGGTACAGAACGGAATCTGTGCCACCGCGCCTTCGACGACGATTGCGTTAGCACACGAATCGTTGTCTGGCGGCGCACATGGTCCCCATGCGCCCAGCAAGACGCCGAGGTCGGAAGCGTCAATCAAGCCGCTGTCGTCGAAGTCGGCATCACCGCTCGTGTCGCCCCACGCTCCGAGGAGTATGGCGAGGTCGGCAGCGTTCGTGACGCCGTCAGTATTGAGATCGGTAACGCACGGGCACGGACCAACCGCGAGGGCCGGGGTTCCGAGGAGTGCTGCGGTCAGCGAGACCCCAGCGGCAAGACCACATTGAAAGTACATGTTCATCTCCAAAACTCTTGAGAGGGCAGCCTCCAGCGGTTCGGCAGCAAAATTCATTGCTCCGCGCCGGGACACTTATTCCACGCGACTCTGACAGCGACTGGCGCAGAAAATCCACCAAGAATGGTGGAACGTGTCCCCGTGGCGGGTCCGCATATCTCGCGCCGTCGGTTTACGCTTCATCGAGTGAAGACTCCACTACTCATGCTCCTCGCCGCCGCGCTGATCGGTTGCACGAGCCCCGGTCCCACCGTGGCTCGCACCACTCCGCTCACCCAGCCAACGCTCGCAACGACGGAAGAAGTCGGCTCGTCACGGAATGCCCGCATCGCGGTCCTGCGCGCGAAACGCCCCGCGCAATTGACGTATTTCGCGCGAGAGATGACGTCAGAAGAGCGAGTAGAAGTTGAGCAACTTGCGCCGCATCTCACCATCGTCGTTGGACTTTCACGTGAGGACGCGCTCTCCCGAGCGGCCGAAGCGAACGGCGTCGATGCCTCGTACGCCACGCCTGAGTTTCTCCAGGCGGCGAAGAACCTTGTCTGGGTTCAAGCGCAGAGCGCTGGTGTCGATCGTTACCTCACCATCCCCGAGCTTGCGACCGAGGAGATCGTGCTCACCAACATGCGAGGAGTTCACGGGCCAGCGATTGCGGATCATGCATTTGCGATGCTGCTCGTGTTGACGCGCGATTTGCCGACGCATCTTGAGGGCCGCACCCAAGGGAAGTGGCAGCGTGAGGGCTCGGGTGTGCTCACGCCGGACGCCCTCACTGACAAGACGCTGCTCGTCGTCGGGCTCGGCGGCATCGGGACTGAGATCGCCCGGCGCGGGCACGGCTTCGGAATGCATGTCATCGCAACGCGACGCAGCGCGGAGCCGGTGCCTGATTTCGTCGAGCGCGTCGGAAAGCCGGAAGATCTCTTAACGCTGCTTCCGCAAGCGGACGTCGTCGCGATCGCCGTGCCGCTCACTCCGACGACGACCGGAATGTTCGATCAGAACGCGTTCAACGCGATGAAGCCCGGGAGCTACCTGATCAACATCGCGCGGGGAAAAGTCGTTGATACCGGAGCTCTCATCGAAGTACTAGCTTCGGGACACCTCGGCGGCGCATGCCTCGACGTGACCGATCCGGAGCCTCTTCCACCAGACTCTCCGCTCTGGAAGTTCCCGAACGTCGTCATAACCCCCCACGTCGCGTCGCGAGCGGAGGCGACCGACGTGCGGGCCTGGGCGCTCTTTCGAGAGAATCTCCGACGCTTCGACGCCGGAGAGCCACTGCTCAACGTCGTTGATCGCACTGCGGGATACTGAGCGGTCGCCCGCCGTTGAACGCAGAGCAATCGGTTCGACCGATACTCGTTCGGGAAGCCCCGGTGAACTTCCATAAGCGCCGTTCGCGCCGCGTGAACCGCCACACCTCTTTCAGGCCCCCCTCTTTCAGGCCCTAGGGCAGCAGAAGGTCCTCTCATGAACACCAAGCTCGGATACGTCGCTGCGGCGACGCTCTCTCTTTTCGTCGTAGCCGTCGCAGCTGCGCAGGCCCCTCCAAAGGCGCCCCCGCCACCACCAACGGCCCCGGGTGGCCCAGGCGGTGGACCTCCTGGTGGTGACGGTCCGCGCGATCCCAACCAATTCATTGACCGGATGATGGAAGGCGACGCGGATCATGACGGCAAGCTCAGCAAGTCCGAGCTTCCGGCCCCCATCGCCGAGCGCATTTTCGAGCGCGCTGACACGAACAAAGATGGTTTTCTGACTCGCGAAGAGCTCGTCGTCTTCACGAGCCAAGAGGGTTGGGGTCGCGGACAGGCTCCGGGTGCGGGTCCGGGCCTTGGCGAGCGGGGCCCGGGCGGCGGACGCGGCGGCCAGCAGCAGAGTTTCGAAGGCGGCATGAAACAGGCTGGTCGGGGCGTCAAGCTGCTGAAGGATTCGGCGTTCGACGCCGCGTCGAAGGCGAAGGATCTGGAGTCGGTACAGGCGATCCAGGGCGGACTCGTCGCCGCCAAGGGTCAGGTCGCCACGGTGCCGATGTCCGCGAAGGCGACCGAGAAGTTCGGCACCGACAAGGTCGCATACGAGACCGCGATGCGTCGTCAGATCTTGGCCGCCATCAGTCAGGCGATTGCGATGGAGATTGCGGTTCTCGACGGCAAGGCCGCCGATGCGAAAGCTGCGTACTCGAAGCTCGGTAAGGAAGAAGACACGGGCCATTCATTCTTCCAGACGGAAGAAGATGAGCGTCCAGCCCCACCGCCGGGTGGTATCGGCGGTACTGGCGCTGGACCGCCACCGGCTCGCGGCCCACGCCAGAAGTAACTGCACGATTCGTTGAAAGTTTGAACAACGGGCATCGCGCCAGACACTGGCGCGATGCCCGCTTCGTTGGTCGAAAGTCGCTCAAAACCGTCCGCGGTGGTGTTAGGTCCAATTGCCAAGCAGAATGCCAATGTCCGCACCATCGGTCGTTCCATCCGAGTTGAGGTCGGCGATCGGCGTACCCCATGCGCCGAGCACGATCGCAAGATCCGCAGCGTCCACTTGACCGTCGCCGTTCAAGTCGCCAAGCGGCCCTTCGCATGAGTCAGGAACAAGATTGCCGTTCACATCGGACGACGAAGCTGGCGCGATCGCGATGGCCGTCGCGCTAGGCGCGTCGGCCCCGTAGACGCGATAGGTCCGCTCGACATAGCCAGTCACGTTGTTGTAGCCGTTGACGGTGGACGAACTCGTCGCGCTCGTCGCGACGACGGCACGTCCATCTGCCGACGTCGCGAGGCCCCACGGACTCGCGAGCAGGTTGCTTGCCTGCACATCGAACCGATCGAGGGACCCGCCCGTGACGCCGTCGAAGCGCCAGAGGGCTTTCTGGGCTCGACTAACAACGACAATGTCGCCCCCATTCGGAAGCTCGATCACACCGACGAAATCGTTCGGATGACCGGAAAAATCAATGAACGGGCCACCCGCACCGTCGGGCAGATACTGTCGCACGCAACCGTCGCCGCAGCTCACCAGAATCCTGCCATCCGAGCGAACACACACGTCGCGCGGGTCGACGATCGCGCCGTTCGTCGTCAGCGGTCCGAGGCTCTGACCGCTTGTGACGTCGATCTTTTCGATGCGATTGGTACTGAGCGCGACGTACAAGATTCCGCTCGGTCCGAACGCGAGGCCGCGCGCGACGACGCTCGACGCGAATTGATAGACCTGTGTGACGACGCGCGAGACTGGATCCACGCTCATGATGACGCGACCACTTGACCCGTAGAGAAGTCCGTCGGGCCCGAATGCGAGGTCGTACACCGGTTGCGCGCCGAAAGGTACTACCGCGATGACCACACCAGAGCGCGGATGCAGCTCGCGCACCTCACCGCTGTTCGCGCTACCCACCCAAATGCTGTGACTACCCATCAGCTCGACAAGATCGGGAATCCCGTCGCCGTCACAGTCTTGGCAAGCGTCGATCAGCGCATCGCGTCCAAGATCGATCGACATGTTCGCTTGAATGTCGGAGTAGTCGGCAATTCCATTGTTGTTGCAATCGGGCTCGCATTCGTCGGGTACGCCGTCGCCATATGCGTCGCTCGAAGTTCCCAGCGCGATATCGAGCGAATCCGGCACGCCATTGCCATTGCAATCGGGTTCGCACGAGTCGGGTCGCCCGTCGCCGTCGGTGTCCGCGACGACTGAGTTCGCGATCGCGACAGGATCAACGATGCCGTCGCCATCGCAGTCTTGGCAGCCATCCGGGATACCGTCGTCGTTTGTGTCCAGAACAACGCCAGCGCTGATCGCTTCGGCATCTTCAATGCCGTCGCCGTCACAATCACTTGCGATGCACGCCTGGGAGACGAGAAACTCTTCGATGAAGTTAGCGCAAACGCGATGGAAGCGCAAATCGATGTTCGCCGTCGCGCCGGAGTTGGTGTGACAGTACGACATGATCGACCCGCGCTGTAGTTGACCCTGATCACACGCATCGAGCCCGTAGAAGTGCGTGTGGTGCGAACCAACATTGTGCCCGAGCTCGTGTGCGACGACGATCAAATCCCAGTTGCCCGGAGCTGGAACGTATGGATCAGCGAATCCACCGATGATGTAGCCCGTCACCGAGTAGCCGAAGTCTTCGCACGTCGCGTTTAGCCACGCGACACCGCCATACGGAAGATTGCGCCGACCAGTGAGAAGTTGGGCGAGGTCGCGATGCACGTCTTGCATATTCGCGAGCCAATAGTCACGGAACTGTCCGAGCGGATCCGCGTTGTTGAACAAGTCGTCGGGGTTGTCTGCCAGTCGGAGGAACACCACACTCAGCGTCGCGTCGGTGTCGCGGCGGTAGATCGCGGAGATCGCCCCGTACAGCGTCGCGACGTACTCCGTTGCCGCTGTCGCATCGTCGAAGATCTGCCAGTACTCGTAGTCGGTATCAACCGCGATCTCGATGACGGGTGTGACGCCGGGTGGAATATCGCCCGCACCAGCGACACCACTGGCGACACCACCGGCGACGTCGTCGTCCGCACCGCAGAGTGGCACCTCCGGCTGACTCGTTCCGGCCGAGGGATCGAAGCGCACAAGCCCGCTGAGCAACCCGCGACTCTCGCCCGTTGTCGTGCGAAGTGTGTACCGGCCCAGACCCGGGCCACGGTCGATGAATCCCGCCGCGCCGTTCGCGCCAACGCCGAGATACGCGAGAGAGCCGGGCTCTCCGAGCACCTCGCCGCGCAAATGGGCGACTGAGCGCAGTGTCATCGCAAGCCCCGCGACGGCGCGTGATCCAACGCGCACCTCGATGTTGTCCGCGATTACTCGGAATGGCGTCAGTCGTACCGTCACCACTGATCCGTCGCCGAGCGTAATCGGTGCATCAATCGTCCCGACGACGGCGCGGGCACGGGCGATGAAACTGCTATCAACGACGATTGTGGTGCCAAGCTGGTAGAGCAGCGCACTGACGTGAGACGTTCGGTCTTGGCTCGCGCTCGATGCAGCCCGTTGCTCATCGACGACCGGAGTGCGCTCAGCCGAGATCGGTATGACGCGGGAAGTGACGAGCACAGTGACAGCGAGTGTGAGTGCGTGCAGCAAGGGATTTGGCAGTCGGTGGCGAAAGTGCTTTGGTAGCGAGAACGAGGATGTTGGCTCAGATGCCCAGATCTAGAGTGGGAGCCGCGACGCAGCTTTATCCGCAAGATACGGCAAGTCGCGGCGACGCCGCAGCCACCCAATATTGGCGGCTAACAGCCTCGTTCGTAGCCCGAATGACTTTCGCCACGGATTGCCAGCCTCCGAAATTGAACTCAATCATGCCACGTGGCACGATGGCGGCGCAGACGGATTCTGGCGATTGCTGCGATTATCGTGCCACCGTGACGAACCCACGCCTCATCCCGAGCGAGCATCCGTATCGCGTCACGCCGATTCGCGCTGGCGGCTTCCGCCTCGATGGAGGGGCGATGTTCGGGCTGATTCCGCGAACCATCTGGGAAACGTGGATTGCGCCTGACGCACACAACCGCATCGCGCTGGCGACTAATTGCCTCCTCCTCGACGACGGGTCACGGAAGGTGCTCGTCGAGACCGGCTACGGCGACAAGTGGAGCGACAAAGAGCGAGCGATCTATCAGCTCGCGCCGCGCACGATTTCCGATGCACTTCGTGAGCAGGGAGTCGAGCCGGAGTCGATCGACCACGTCATCGTCACCCACCTCCACTTCGATCACGCAGCTGGTTTGACGCGCCGAGGCGCCGGTGATGCCCTCGAGCGAACGTTTCCGAACGCCGAAATCGTGGTTCAACAGCGCGAGTGGGACGACGCGATTGCCAACCGCTCAACGATGACCCGGACGTACCTCCCGTCCCACCTCGAGCCGATCCGTTCAGCGGTGCGCCTCCTCGATGGCCCGACCGAGGCGCTCCCGGGAATCGTTGTACGGCCTCTGGTTGGTCACACGTGGGGCCAGCACGGCGTTTTCGTTCGCGACGAGCGAGGCGGGATCACCGTCTTCCCAGCCGACCTGATTCCGACGCGCCACCATGTGCACTTGGCGGCAAACATGGGCTACGACGTACTTCCATACGAGAACATGCTCTCGAAGCGGGAGTTCTTGGCCGAGGCTGCGGGTGAGGGCTGGCGGCTCGTACTCGATCATGAGCCCTCGCAGCCGATCGTGCGCGCCGAGCGCGATCCTGCAGATCCTTCACGCCATGTTCTGGTTCCGGTGGCTGGCGAATCAATTCCTGCGGCTCCCGAAGACCGCCCTTCCACGACCTCTGGCTGAACCGTTCTCCAAAAGATCCGTATTCTGTCTCGCATGAACCGCCACGTTCTTCGTCTTCTCGTACTCGCTACACCGATGATCGTGACTGCTTCGGCGCTCGCACAGAATACGCAAGGTCCGCGATCACCGAAGCTTGATAGTGCTGCGAGTCCGGCCATTGGCTATGCGATCATGGCAATCATGACCGGAGTCATTCTGGCGATCAGTCTTTATCCGTCGAAGCGCTCGCACTCCGACCTTTGACGGCAGTCGACTGCTCCGTGGAATACAACCATCTCTGGGTCCCGCCTAACGGATTCACTCATCACGAGGCTCTCATGTTCCAATCAAAGTCTCAGTCTCGATCACGTCGTCCGATCACCGGACTCCTCCTTTTGAACGGCGCGCTGCTAGTTGCGCTTGGTGCCGTGACCTTCGGCCCAAAGGTCGTCGCGCAGACTCGGACTCGTGGCACCTACACCATGGTTTCCGGCACGATTAAAGGACAGATACAACCCGTTCTCTACGTCGTGGATGAGAGCGCGCTGGAGCTCGTCGCCGTTTCGTGGGACGACAACCGTAGACAGATGACTGGCATGGGATTCCGCAATCTTGCGGCCGACATCAACGACATTGCCCGCACCCGGAACTGAGTGAGAACCACATGCGCAACGCAACGATCTCTGCTTCCGCAATTCTTTGGGCTTCGGCGTTCGTCTTGGCCGCGCTCGTCATCGTCATGGCTGGACGCCTGCCCGAAAGTCCGGCGAGCGCTGGCATGGCGACAACCGGCACCGGGGGCTACACCCTCGTGACAGCGTCAGATGGATTGGGGCCAACAACTCAACCATTCGAGCTTCTCTTCGTCATCGACAACCAAACGCAGATGCTCTTCGTCTACACGATTGAGAATGCGGCGGACCGTCGCATGCTTCTCCGCGGTGGAGCCTCGCTGCCGAACCTCTTCCGCACCGGCCGCGGCGGCTAAGCAGCTCGTGGCCGACGAACGATTTGCGTTTGTTTCGCGTCGACCGGTCGATCCGGTCGGCGTCCAGCAGCGAGCAGAATCGTTCACCAAGCGGTCGATCAAGAAGCGAACGAAGGTTGAAGGCCTTCGCCTCGCGCTCTCCATGCTGGACCTCACGACGCTTGAGGGGAAAGACAGCGCCGAAAAAGTTCGGTCGATCTGCCGCAAGGCGATTCGACCGGCGAACTTTGCGACTGATCCGCCGCTCCCATCTGTGGCGGCGGTGTGCGTCTATCCCATGCTGGTGGAAGTTGCGAAAGACGCTTTGGCGGGAAGCTCGGTGAAGGTTGCCTCGGTTGCGACTGGATTTCCGAGCGGTCAGTTCCCGTTGCCGGTGCGGCTTGCCGACGTCCACTACGCGGTAACCGCAGGTGCCGACGAGATCGACATGGTGATCTCGCGCGGTCTGTTTCTTGCCGGGAGGTACTCCGAGGTGGCGCGAGAGATCCGCGCAATCAAGGAGGCGTGCGGTCCTGCACACCTCAAGATCATCCTCGAGACGGGTGAGCTGGAGACGCTCGACGCGATCCGCTTCGCCAGTGACCTCGCGATCGAAGCGGCGCTCGCGTCTCCCGCCAACGGCGAACGCTGCGACGATGGCGAAGTCTTCATCAAGACGTCGACTGGAAAGGTCACACCTGCCGCGACGATGCCTTCGACGCTGGTGATGTTGGAGGCAATCCGGGACGCTTGGCTGAGAACCGGCGTGAAGATTGGGATGAAACCCGCAGGTGGAATCAGGTCCGCAAAGTCTGCGCTGCACTACCTCGTGATGGTGCAAGAGACGCTCGGTCCCGAGTGGCTCACACCGAAGCTGTTTCGTTTTGGGGCATCGACTCTGGTCAACGACTTGCTGCGACAGACGCTCAAAGAGCTGCGCGGGTGCTACGTCGGAGGCGGCGATCTTTCGGAGGCTTAGCAGCCTGTCGCGGACTGCTGGTGACGCGCACGTCCTTGGGGAAAGCGGCAGGCATAGAGCGCACCGAGTCACACGAGACGCATTCGCACGCACCCCAACACAAACTCCCACGAACTCCATGCTGGCGAATCGGCACGGCAGGTCGCTCAGCGGAGCCATCGCAGAGGGCTTAGCGCACGTTTATCAGTCGAGTCGCACTCGCCCACAATTTCTGAACCGACGTTCTCCCATCTTTGCCGACCCGGGCACCCCCGATGGTCGAAGAGCTTGCCTCGCTCAGTCCGGCGGTCGCACTGAAGGATCATCCGGAAGTGTGCAATTGGTCGCAAGGAAGAACCAAATACGGCCGTTGACCGCGTATTCTGTGGAGCCAAAGCCAGTTTTGTCATTTCTTTCGCCGGTTTGTGGTCCGCAGTGTGGCTACGACGGTGTTCCAGTAGCGTCAGAATGAAATCGGAGGGGTTGCCGTTTTGAACGGCCCTGTCGGTCAATCTTTCCCGTCGGCTCCTAGCTCGTTCTCGCCGCGCTGGTGGCCCGTCGCGTACCCAGTTGCCATGACTGCGGCGCTCGGGTTTCGGCATCCCTATGGGCCGTCGTGGGTACAGGAGCCATGAGCGGCGCCCAAAGGCGGATGGAGCAATCGATCTTCGGCTACCGCGTCCTCAAGCACCTTGGGGACGGCGCAGCGAGCCGGGTCTATGCGGTGCGACATCCTAAAACCAAGCAGATCTGGGCGCTGAAACACGTCACCGTCACCGATCCCGAACGCGATCAACGCTTCCTCGATCAGGTGCTGCAGGAGTACGAGGTATCGAGCAAGCTCGACCACCCGACGATCCGAGGCGTGTACGAGCTCTGCAAGTCGCGAAGCGGCGTGTTCAAGGTGAACGGCCTCGGGCTGGTAATGGAGTTAGTCGACGCGACGCCGCTGTCTGAGCTCCCGCGACCACCGATGGCCGAGTGCGTCTCGATCTTCCTCGAGGTGACTAAAGCACTCCAGCACATGCATGACCGAGGCTTCGTTCATGCCGACATGAAGCCGCTGAACATTTTGATCAACGAAGACGGTACACCCAAGATCATTGATCTAGGCCAAGCGTGCAAGATTGGAACCGTGAAAAACCGCGTGCAGGGAACACCAGGATTCTTAGCGCCAGAGCAAGCAGCACGACACGAAATCACGCCTCAAACCGACGTGTTCAATCTCGGCGCAACCATGTGGTGGACCTTGCTCCGCCAGCATGCGCCCGTCGCGCGAAATGCCGATGGCGAGTCGCGTGGCGGACATCAATTGAGCGCGAAGGGTGAGCCGAAGCAGCCACGACAGTTGGATTCCTCGATCCCCGAGGAACTCAGTGTGTTGATCATGCGCTGCATCGAAGAGAAGCCGTACCAGCGCGTCAAGATAGCGTGGATTCTCAAGAAGCTCGAGGAGATCGGGCGAAGCCTCGTGCCGGTGAAGAAGGTCACGGCGCGCACTGCTGGGTGAAGCGCCCGCGATCTTCATGCGAGGCGCCTCGCCCGGTGTTGGAGTTCGGGGTTGGGATAGAGACGCTTCCTCGAAGCGATTGAATCTCGGTTGCCTATCGCCCATCGTCATGGGAACAGAGAAATATCACAGCGCGTGGTGGATACGCATCAACTGGCGGCATGAAAGAGTATCCAGAGGCGTCGTGAAGGAAGGAAAGCTAACATCGCACGCCGTCATAGTCTGCCGCAGGTGGCGCGCCGGTCGTGATCCTAGTGTGATCGTGGCGTGATGCTGGCAGCAGCGA
The DNA here is from genome assembly GCA_034440475.1 of Phycisphaerae bacterium. Classification (GTDB taxonomy): domain Bacteria; phylum Planctomycetota; class Phycisphaerae; order Phycisphaerales; family SM1A02; genus JAEUIT01. Next base: position 17,259 of record JAWXCC010000237.1, read on the forward strand.
TCCTTGAGTGAAACGCGTACGGCACATCAATGGCGCGGTGGTTCTACGAGGTCGTGACGCGCACCGGTACAAATCGCAGGTTACATCGATGCGCTGCGCCATCGACGTGGGACTTTGAACGAAGATCTTCATCGGGGTGAGAGACGCGCCGGGCTTCAGACAGTGGAGCTCGCGACACGATCACCGCGCGGATAGTGGCGAAAGTCATTCGGGCTGCTAGAAGTCTCAAACGAGCGATGCGCGCTGGCGATGCGCGCTGGCGAGGCCCGCGTTTGCCGTACGCCGGTCAAACGAAGTGTCCTCGGCAGTCCATGCGCGACTCGTTGCGCCCGCAGAGCCGGCTCCGATCCGCAGGCATTCGCGCCGGGCACGCGCTCTGGTCGACCAGCGCCTTCGGTAGCGTCTTGCGCGGCGGACTGGTGTGCGGGAGACGGTTTCCGCGCGGGTTGGGGCGATCGAGCCATCCGCAAGGCGACACATGGATTCATGGCCCCCCTTTTGAGAATCCTGTCGGCCGAAGTGGCGTGGCGCCTAGTGTCCTGAGCCAGAGAAAGCCGTAAAAACATATCCGCTGTTGCGTTGTCCTCCATGTACCCTCACGGAGGATCTCGTATGGCCATGGGACGACCGAAAAAACCGCTGGTGCTCACCGAAGAGGAGCAGGAGAAGCTCGAGGCATAGGCGCGTCGGCCAGAGTCGGCGCAGCGTCTCGCCCTGCGCTCGCCCATCGTGCTCGCGTGCGCGAAGGGCATGGACGACTCGGAGGTCGCCGAGGACCTGAAGGTCCGCCAGTCGACCGTCGGCAAGTGGCGGGAAAGGTTCCGCGTCAGCCGCCTCGACGGCCTCGTCGACGAGCCTCGGCCCGGTGTGAATCGCACGATCACCGACAAGAAGGTCGAGGAGGTCATCGGCAGGACGTTCGAGAGCAAGCCCAAGGGGGCCACGCACTGGAGCACGCGATCGATGGCCGAGGCGGCGGGCCTCTCGTCGTCGTCGATCGGTCGGATTTGGCGAGCCTTTGGGCTCCAGCCGCACCGGGCCAGCACGTCCAAGCTCTCGACCGATCCGCTGTTCGTCGAGAAGGTGCGCGACATCGTCGGGCTGTACATGAATCCACCCGACCGGGCCGTGGTCCTGTGCGTCGACGAAAAGAGCCAAGTGCAGGCCCTCGATCGAACTCAGCCGCTGCTTCCGATGGGTCCCGGTCATCCTGAACGGCGCTCGCACGACTACGTCCGCCACGGCACGACGTCGCTGTTCGCGGCGCTCGACGTGAAGACGGGACAGGTGATCGGCCGTTGCCAGAAGCGGCATCGCCAGCAGGACCTCATGCGGTTTCTCGACGATGTCGACGAAGCGGTGCGCGAGACGCACGCATTCGACGTCGCGGTGCACCTGGCGATGGACAACTACGGAGCGCACAAGGCGCCGCAGGTGAAGCGTTGGCTGCAGAAGCATCCTCGCTACCACCTCCACTTCACGCCAACGAGCGCGTCGTGGCTGAACCTCGTGGAGCGGATCTTTTCGGGGCTGACGACGAAGCAGCTCTGCCGCGGCGCGCACCGCAGCGTGCTGGCGCTGCAGGCCGCGATCACGGAGTACCTCGACGCGCACAACGAGAACGCAAAGCCGTTCCACTGGACGACGACGGCGGACGCGATCTTTAGGAAGCTCGAGAAACTATGTTCGCGAATCTCTGGCTCAGAACGCTAGTGTAGTTAATCATATTTCCCGCAGCCTATATCTGCGTTGTGCGTATGACTTCCACACAGGGGGATGACGCCATGCGGATCGCCCCGGAAGTCA
>JAWXCC010000238.1:0-18955 GCA_034440475.1 Phycisphaerae bacterium
CGCTGGCGCATCGCCCAGTCAGAGCGCGAATTCATCGAGCGACGCGAATCCAAACAACCAAGCGACGTCGCTCGGCTGCGGCGCAGCGTCTTCTGCCGAGTAGTTTGAATCATGCGACCCTCCCTGGCGACTTCAGCTTCTTCAAACTAAACCCGACACCGAGCGTGCCCCTCGATAGCGATCTTGAATCTTGCAATTCAAAAACTTCGGCAAATTCAGGCTCGCCCTGCGAAACGCTCGTAGAGAGAGTGAACGACATTACGCCCGCCCCTACGCCGCCCGCGCGCAGGCCTTCGCTCGCGCGCGCATAAGAAGCAGCGTGCAATCGTCGGCGGGGTGCAACGACCCTTGCTCGATGTCGAGCTTATTCGCGAGCGCTGCGAGCGCAGCGGCGCAGTCGCTCGACTCGCGGATCCGCGCGATCTCGCTCAGATACCGGGGCAACATCTCGGGAAACAGGAGCACGCCATCGTCGTCGCGGAACGCCTGCTCGAAGCCGTCGGAGTATATGAGGAGTTGATCTTCGTCGGCGAGTTCGATGACTAACTCCTCGAACTCTTGATCGGGCGTCATGCCTAGAAGCGGGCCGCTCGCGGAAAGGGCGCGCAGACCCGACGAATGCGACACAACGATCGGGGCTGGACCGCCAGCAGTCGCCAATCGCGCGATGCGGTCCCGGCAGTCGATAACCGCGTAGGTCGCGCTTGCGTAACGGCCGACGCGACCCTGTCGGTCGGCCATCAGCGCGTTCAGCCTGCTGAGCGCTTCCGCAGGGGGAACGATGCGACGAAATCGGTCGTGGTTGTCGCAGGTCTCGAGCGCGCGGCAGAGCTGCATCGCCATCAGCGCCGCTGCAACGCCGTGACCAACTGCGTCGGCCAGAAACACGCCAATGTGGCGCTCGTCAAGGCGAATGATGTCGTAAACGTCGCCAGACACACTGCCCGCAGGACGCCACAGGGCTGCGAACTCGACGCCTTCAATGGGCGGTGGAAGCCGCGGCAAGAACTCCTGCTGCAGCACTGCCGCCATCTGGAGTTCTTCGTCGATTCGGGTGATCTCGCTGCGCACGCCATCGGCGACGCGGGCGCTGAGTGCGAGTTCCGCACTCAGTTGATCGAGTTCATCGTTCCGGACGAGGAGGCCAGCGATTGCAGCAGCGAGCGCTCCTGGTGTGGTGTCGCACGAGAAGCGCAGCGCGGTAGGGGCGTCCGACACACTGCGAGCGCTTGGCGCGGAACGCTCGTCGGGCGCGAGGAGCAGCACCGGAACACCTTCTACCTTCGCGTACTCGAGAAGCGCGCGAAGCGCGTCGGTGTCACACTGATCGTCGTCAATGATGAGGAAGAGCGACGGATTCGCAAGCGCTGAAGCGAACACGGAACTAGGTCGTTCGTGAACGACGAGCGTCGTGGCGGGACCGCCGTCAGGCCAACGAGCGCTCGCGAGCGCGTCGGCCACCGCCGCGCCGTTCCTCCCGACGATCATGACCGTTTTGAGCGCGGACACCGCGACTCATCGGCTCAGTGCGGGACGGCATTCAGTACGAGGTCTTACTTCGCGGCGGCCTTCAACCGCGGTAAGTCGAGCGTGATCTTTGATCCGCGCTTGATGCCGAGTTTGTCGAATGTGCCGGGGCGAAGCTCAATCGCGATCTGCGCCGGAGAACCGCTCGGATATGTCTTCAGCCGCTGGTGGTACGCCGAGAGCGACTCGTTCTCGCCTTTCAGTGGCTGCTTTGCCATTGTGTGAACCGCCGTCACGATCCCGAGCGGGCTGATGTAGGCGATGTCAATGTCCATCAGGCAGTCCTTCATCCAGAAGCCACGCGGCTCGGAGTCCGGAAACACGAAGATCATGCCGCCGTTCTCAGGTAGTTCGCTCACGCTACCGAGGCCTTTCGCGCGCGAAGCGTCGTCGAGGGCGGTCTTCAAGGTGAACTCGGTACCACCGATGGTGACCTTCTCGACCGCACCCACTTGGCTTGGATCGCAGGCAGTCGCGACAAGAGCCGTCGCCGAGATCGCGCATGCGAGCGCAGTTAGTCCGAGCGGTCGTAAAGCCATTGCAAATCGTCCTTTCGAATGCGCGACTGGGCTTCGACGGAAGCCAGTTCACGCGTGGTCATTGCCCGCAGCGTATCGACGGTGACGAGCGTGCGGAAGTCTTCGAGCGAGAGTTCTGTTGGAACGGCTAGAAGCCCACTTCGTTCAGCCAAGAGGCCGAGCACCCGCTCGCGACGCACGCCAGCGGCACGCAACTGGGCGAGGCTCGTGTGGTCGTGTCGCTTCGCGAGGCGCTCTCCGTCGTCGCCGTAGACGAGCGGCAGATGCCACCAGCGCGGTGCGGAGGCGCCGAGCAGTCGATAAAGGATCTGTTGTCGCGCGGCGCTCGGAAGGAGATCATCGCCGCGCACGACGTCGCTGATTCCGTACCGTGCGTCGTCGACGACGACAGCGAGTTGATAGCTCGGTACGCCGAGCTTCATCCACACGAGAAAGTCCCCGACTTCGCGACCGGGATCGAATGCGTGTTTGCCCGAGAGTTCGTCGACGATGACTTCGCTACCGGGATCCACGATCAGCCGATGGTTTGCGTGATCGTCGGTGAAGGAAGCCGTTCGTGAACTAGGGTTGGGCCGCAGCGATGGCTCGAAGCGGATTTCGCCGTCTTCCGCGTGAGGGGCACTCGTGGCAAGCCGCACGTCTTTCCGCGACCGTTCGCAGCGGAAGATGTGACCGGCAACTGCGAGTTGCTGCATGGCGACGTGAAAGGGTTCAAGATCGTCGCGCTGCACGGCGAGTTCGCCGTCGTGATCGAGGCCGAGCCACGCGAGGATTTCCAGCGTCTCTTCCATCGCGCCGGGCTTGACGCGTTCAAAGTCGAGGTCCTCAATGCGCAGGAGCACTTCCCAGCCCTCGTTACGGGCGAGTGCCCAGGTCAACGCGAATGTGCGAGCGTTACCGAGGTGCAGCGCGCCGGTCGGTGAGGGCGCGAGTCGCGTGCGGCGGATGTTCATCGCGAAGCAAACGGTATAGTGCACACGGTTCGGGTGCCCCACGGGCGTGTCGTCCCCGTGGGCGTGCAGAAACACCGGTGATTGCCTATGTCCAAGACTCCTCGAGCTCTCACGCAGGATCAGGTCGATGTTCGCCTCGCATCGCGCTCCGAATGGTCGCAGACCGGTGACGCCATCCAGCGGACCTTTGCGTTCGCTGACTTCCTCCACTCGATTGCGTTCGTCGAGAAGATCGCTGCGGAAGCCGAGCGCACGCAGCACCATCCCGACATCTTGATTCGCTACAACAAGGTGACGCTGACGCTGTCGACGCACGACGCGAAGGGGATCACCGCGAAAGACTTCGATGCCGCAGCGTTCGCCGACGCTGGCTACGGCGGAGCCTAGGGTTCAGTGGCGCGGTATGGAAGAGTTAGCGTCCGCCCAGCGCTCGGCGCACGAGCGTTGCTCGCGTTTCGCGAAGTTCTGCGTCTTGTTCTTCGGTCTGCGTCAGCACCTTTAAGTGGGCTGGCTGGACCTGGAGAAACAGGCGGTGCACTGTCGCGAGGTCTACGTCGTTGACGCGCCCGAGGCAGACACCCAGTCGCACGCGGCTCAAGAGCTTCATCGCCTCGTCCGCTGTGAGAAGCCGCGCGGAGCGAAGAATGCCGAGCGCCCGGTGGACGCGGTCGTCGACAAGGGTTCCACTCTGACGTACCAAGACGCCTCGGGCTGTGCGTTCGTAATCGACAAGGCTGGTCACGACGAACTGAGCGAAGTGGTCAAAGAGATCTTGTTCGCTCCGCCCCAAGGTGATTTGGTTCGACACTTGATAGAAGTCACCGATGACTTCCGATCCCTCGCCGTAGAACCCACGCACTGCCAAGTGCATGTCCTTCGCAGCCCGGCGCACCTTCTCGATCTCATTCGTGAGCTTGAGCCCAGGCAAGTGCAGCATCACCGAGAGCCGAATGCCGCAGCCCACGTTGGTCGGACACGCGGTAAGGAATCCCCATCGCGAGGTGAAAGCGAAGTCGAGCGATTGCTCAAGCGAGCGGTCGAGTACCTCGATGGCGTCGAAGCAGTCGCCGAGGCGGGCGCCAGCGCGAAGCACCTGAATCCGAAGGTGGTCTTCCTCGTTGACCATCACCGAGAGTGTCTCGTCGGGCGAGATCGCGACCGCCCTCGGTAGATCGCCATCGGCAAATTGCTTCGAGATGAGGTGGCGCTCGACCAAGATGTTCCGGTCGATCGCTGTCGCTTGCTGCACATTCACCCAGACGAGTGATTGAGCCAAGTCATCGGGCCACCGCGCGCCCTGCACCATGCGGACGACTTCGTGACGCTGCGGAGCGCTCGCCCGATTGACGAAGGGGAATCCGGCAAGATTGCGAGCGAGGCGCACTCGACTTGAAACGACAACGTCGCCGTCGGGACCGGTCCCATTCTGCCACACGCTCGTTTCGTTAATCCGCATCGCGAGTATTGAAGGGAACGTTGCTCACCCGATCGGCTAGGCCCGGCTCACGTAGGCCCGGCTCAAGCCTTCACAGTTCAGACTTCACACTTCGCAGTCGCCAGCGTCCTTCATCTGATGAATGCGATCGCGTAGCTTTGCCGCTCGTTCGTACTGTTCAGCTGACACTGCTTCATCGAGCTCGCGAACGAGGCGGGTACGCAACTCGTGTCGCGCTGCTGCGTCGCGCTCACCGCGGGGGGTACGGCCAATGTGGAAATTCGCCCCGGCCTGCGCCCGCTCTATGAGAGACTGAAGACCGTCTTCAAAGGTTCGATAGCAGTCAGCGCAACCGAGGAGCCCAGTCTCTCGGATCTGAGCCAGCGTGCGTCCGCACGTCGTGCAAGCCTTGACCACTTTCTGCTTGGCCGCCGCTGACTTGGCTGGCGCGCCGACGGCGAACTGCGTGAGCAACTGGTGCACTGGTTGATGGGACGGGAGTACGTACCCCTGCGCCGAAGCGTGCTCCTCGCAGAGGTGGACCTCAAGCGTGGTGCCGTTCTTGATGACGAGCTCATGCACGACGGCAGGCTTGTCGCAGTGATCGCAGCGGTCGCTCGGCACAGAGGATCCCCAAGAAAAAGGAAATCGAGAGGGCAGACGGACTGACGCACACAGGACCGCAGTTGCCACGGGCAGCGTAGCGGTGACGATCGGGAATCGTCCTAGAAAGTCTCCAGTTTCGGTCGAGTAGTTTTGCCGCTAGCGACCGGCGGTGACCCCGTGCTCTGCGAGCGTCCGACGCATCGCCACGAGACAACGCAGGAGTGCCGGGACCGTTTCGAGTGGCTGCATGGTGCTTGCGTCCGAGGTCGCGCGAGCGGGCTCGGGGTGGCATTCCAAGAAGAGTGCGTGAACGCCGGTGGCGATCGCGGCGCGGGCAAGCGATGGGGCACGCTCGGGTCTCCCGCCCGTTGAGGTCTTGTCCCCGCCCGGGAGCTGCGTCGAATGAGTTGCATCGAAGCAGACTGGCCGCCCGAGAGCCAAAAGGTCAGCAATTCCGATGAAATCGTTGACGAGGCGGTGGTAGCCGAAGAAGGTGCCGCGCTCGGTGAGCATGATGCGGGCCGCATCACCGGCGGGGGCCGCGTCCGTGAGCTTCGTCACGACGTTCCTCATCTCATCCGGGGCCATGAATTGCCCCTTCTTGACGTTGACCGCGACCCCGGTGGTGGCAGCGGCGACGAGGAGATCTGTCTGGCGGCAGAGGAACGCCGGAATCTGAAGGATGTCGACCGCCGCAGCGGCCGGCGCGGCCTGCTCGGGGGCGTGGATATCAGTAGTCACCGGCACGCCCAGGGTCTCGCGCAGTCGGCGCAGCCGGTCTAGTCCCGCATCGGCACCGGGTCCGCGCGCCGAACGAATGCTGGAGCGATTCGCCTTGTCGAAGCTCGCCTTGAAGACGTAGGGGATACCGAGGTCGACGCACGCGTCGCGGACGGTTTCGCCGATTTGACGGTTGATCGCATCCGATTCCAGAGCGCACGGCCCGGCGATGACGAGGAGTTGGTCGGCAGGGGCCGAGAACCACGCGTCGAGGCGCTGCGCGATCGCGTCGCGCGGATCAGGGGAACGGTGCGGTCGCAGAGTGATCGTCATCGTTGCAAACGGAGTCTAACAGGCAAGAGATGCGGGCTTGTCTCAAAGGCCGGGGCGAGACGAGCCGAAACAGACCACGACTGTCGTCACGGATGGCGACGATCGTTGCGGGGCGATCTCTCATTTGCAAGCCTGCTGCGGATCCGCGCGCCGAAACGTGCGGATCTTCTCTCGGCCAAGGCTACGGCCGCGAGCAGCACGGAGGAGGCGAGACCATGTCAGCGATGCCGCACGAACCGGAAGCGTTCGGTGAACAGGTCGTCACGATTCTGAAGCGGCATTTCCCCGAGCGAGCGGTGCAGCTCGCTGGACCCATGGACATCGTCATCGATGGGCGCCACCTCGGACTCGACAACTTGTATCGCATGGTCTTGCGTGATCCAGACAACGGCGTGCAAATCGTCGAGACCTATCTGGAAAAGCTGATCGAAGGGGACACGGTCTCAGGCTCGCCGCTGCCGTTCGCGATCGCGCGACCGCGCATCATGCCGCGCATTCAGCCGGAGTCGATCTTCAAACATCTCGAGCGCGAGCAAGTAGCGCATGTGCCGTTTGTCAACGACACCGTTGTCGTGTTTGTGATCGATCTTCCACAGATGACGGTGTCTATCACGACGGAGCAGATGATCCGGTGGGGGGTTCAATCAGAGGACTTAGAATCTATCGCGCGGGAGAATCTCGGTCGCTATGCGCCAGATCTTTCGATTCAGATCATTGATTCGAAGGACGGCGGTCGCGCAGCGATCGTGTCGCGCCAAGACGGTTACGACGCAGCGCGACTGCTGTTGAACCGTCTCTACGAAAAGCTCGCGCCGGAACTCAAGGGTGACTTCTACGTCGCCACGCCAGCGCGCGACACGTTCCTCGCGATGACGTGCGACCCCGGCGATTTTGTCGATCGCCTCAGATCGAGAATTGACGCTGACTACCGCCGTTTGCCGTATCCGATCACGAACAATCTGTTTGTCGTGACGCGCGACGGAGTGGCGGGGACGGCGGCGTGACGCTGCTACGCTCCTCGTCCTGTGCTCCTTCTCATCGATAACTACGACTCGTTCACGTTCAACCTTGTGCAGCGCTTTGGCGAGATCGATCGCGCGCTCGACGTGAAGGTCGTTCGCAACGACGAGATCGATGTCGCCCAAGCGGAGAAACTCGCGCCGCAGGCACTCGTGATTTCGCCGGGTCCATGTACCCCGAAAGAGTCGGGCATCTGCGCGCCGCTCATCGCGCACTTCAAGGGCAAGATTCCCATTCTCGGTGTGTGTCTTGGTCATCAGACCATCGGCGACATGCACGGAATGACTGTGCGACGGAACGACAGGCCGGTGCACGGAAAAACCTCACCGATTCTGCACGACGGCATAGGCGTCTTCTCCGGGTTACCGAATCCGTTTGTTGCGACGCGGTACCACTCGCTCGTCGTCGAACCTTCGACGGTGTCGAAGGATTTCACGGTCAGCGCGTGGACCGAGCGCGGCGAGATCATGGGATTGCGCTGGAACGCCGCTGGCAATGAGCGAGCGCCGCTCGAAGGTGTGCAGTTCCATCCCGAAAGCTTCCTGACGATCGACGGCCCGAAGCTGTTGGCGAACTTCTTGGCGTATCTGTCGCCGGCTCGCGAGTCCGTATCATCCCGCCCATGAACGTCGCCTCCGCCCCCGACATCTGCCGCGCGGTCTTGGAATCCGTCACGCCATCTGGCACCGACGAACTCATCGTTCTCTCAATTCCGAGCACGGCGTACCGCCTGCACTTCAAGCTCGCTGGCCGCGTGACGACGGTCGTCGGCAAACGCATCACTGGCACGATTCGCGGTAAGGCGATGCGCATTCACCCTGCGAGCGCAGGCGGCCAATTCATCGAACCAGTCGACGGCCACCCGCGCATCGTGCAAGGCGTCGTCGTCACGGTCGACGCGGCGGCGAACCGACTGCTCATTGATATGGCAGTGCCCGCGTGGATCGTGGTCGCGGAAGGACAGTTGGCGAGCGACTTCGTGGTCGGTCAGACGGTGAATATGTATGTCGAGAGCGGGATGACGTTCACGCCAGCGTGAAATGAGCGAGAAGAACGCGCGTTCAAGACGTTGCTCTCCAGCTTTGCTTGCGACTTCTAGAGGCGAGATAGAATCCTGCTTGCTCGGGCGAGTAAATCAAGCCCGAAAACTTTGGCGCTTCGGGCGTTCGTGTGGGTAGCGACGCAGGGATCTTCGGTCGCGCGCGGCGAGGACCAGAGACCGGCTTGCTCCGCTCGGGGCGGCTTGACGTCGGTGTCCGCTCCGATCGCGCGCACAGCCGCGTCCCCGGGCGAAGTCGAGATGAATCCCGCGTAGCGGGAATAACCCGCTCTGGAGTGAAACCAAGCCTGCCGCCGCCTTCACATCGCCGCCGGAAGGATGTACGGCGATGTGAAGGCGACCGCGGGCGGTGGAACACCCAACAGACGCAACGAGCGCGCCAGACCCCGAGCGGAGCCGCCCGAAAACTAGTCTTCCTTATCCTCGCAACCACACAAAAGGATGAAGACCCAAAACTTTAGAATCCCCAATAATCCAATTGACACCACCGTCGCCGCCGGCGACAGTGACTTCGATGTGGGTTCGCCGCCAACCGTTGTTTCTCGTCTCGCTGGCCGTCTGCTCACTGGTATATGCGTCTTCAGCGATCGTTTTCAGGGCAGCGCACAGGGCGCAAGGCGACCGGCGCGATGCGCGCACAACATCCGTTGAGGTCACCGTTGGGGCTCGGGACGTCAAGTTCATCGTTGGCCCTCTCCCTCCCCCCCCCAAGCTGATTCCGGCGCCGCATTCGCCGCAACCATTGCATTTGGCGAGCATCGCCTGAATGCTCCGAACCAAGCGCTCGACGCTACAGTTGAGATTGAGAATCGGTCGGGTGTCCCGCTGCTTATTGAAGATGTCGGGCGCTCCTGTGGGTGTGTCGGGATCTCTCCAATCGAACGCGAGGTCCGGCCGGGGCAGTCCACGCTCGTCAAGCTATCGCTTCGACCGAAGAAACTCGGAGCGAAGTATGAACGGGCTTGGATCTCGCTCACGGACGGTCGGTTGCTGGAAGTAGGGCTTCTGGCACAGATAACAGCGGGGTGCTCGCTCGCGCTGCTCAGCCCTCCCCGCCTCGAAGATCGTCATCGGCGATGAGAGCTCTTGGCGGTGACCGATCGCGAGGAAACACTGTCCGCCCAGATCACGTGTTCCCCAAATGTTGCCGAACAGACATTCAGCGGGTGGAGCCAGCTAGGCGGTCCGAATTCGACACTGGATGGAACGTTTAAAATGTGGATAGGCGAACTGGCGATTCCTATAGATTCCGCATCGAGCGAACTCCTTGCGGTTGCGCTCAAAGATATCGGCGAGATTGTGGTGATTCTGCGACCTCGCGAGGAGAAAGCCAATGGTTCCTGATGGCTTCAAAAATATGGTGGCAGCGGCCGCGATTGGCGTGACTTCGCCATGGGCGCTCTCTTTTGCTCCGCCAATCGAAGATAGAAATGCGATCGAAATTCAGTGCGCTGCGGCGCTTCGCGATCTGAAGCGCACGCTGCTTGACCGCGGTTCCATCGATCGATTGTTAGCTGGCAGAAATAGCGAGTTAGCGGATGGGATCTTCCGAGATTACGCTGAAGCGGTAGGCCCAGCTCTGCTCCAAGCCGAGAAGTCTCTGGCGGGACTCGGTCAGGCGAAAGTGACCCCCGCAGAAGTTCGCGAAGCGGTACTCGCATATCGAGACGCCGGGAGCAGCGCGATCGGTGCTACGGGGGAGTTTGTCGCGCAGGCCGGAGGCGAGCGTATCGATCCGGCCCTCACCCGAAGTAGGCTCTTCCTCGTCTTGGTCGCCAATTGGGCGAGGGTTGGCGCGTCGCGTCGGCCAGAACCCGACGGTTCTGGAACGGACGTGGAGGCGATCGTCGACGGCGCGATGTCGGAAGGAGGCCTACTTCGCGTTCTCGGTGAGCAGGTTCGCTCAGACCCGGGAACGGCAAACCTGTGGCTGGATCGTAAGTCGCAATACCTTCGAGCTGCTGGATCTGTTTCGGAGCAGTGCTGGCGTCAAGACTTCTGCGATTCGATCTTGCTCGCCGCCGAACCCACTTCGGCGCTGGTCCGTGATGTTCGCGCGGCGAAGCTTCGAGCATCCACGCACCGCCGTCTACTCGCACGCGAGAACGATTCGTATTCGCGCGACATCTCGAGGCTTGCAGTGAGCGCGGGTGCTGACCAGTCTGCGGTGCGTGCTTGGGAAATGCAGTATCTGCGCGAGGCGTACCCCTCGGTCGTGCCCTCTACACTTCCGTCCGAATCAGCCCGCTCCCTCCTAGAGATTTATGGGTCGAAGTCGGATCGCGAATCCCTGCCGATTGCATGGAGTGAACTTCAAGCGAAACGCACCCTCATGTGGAAGGATCTGGTAGAGGACTACGCCCATTGGTGGGCGCAATCCCAAATCGTGCATGCTGGGGACGCCGCGCCGCCGCAGGCGCTGGTGGAACTCGAAACTGCTGCCTTCGCGCTAGAAACAAGCTGGGTCGAGGCAAGGGCGCGCGGCGTTTCATCGAAGATACTTCGAGATCAACTAGCTGAGATAGCCAAGACTAAGCCGACCAGCGCAATCGCGTTCATGCAACGTGCAGCTGTGCTGCGGGCGGCTTCGGCACCTCAACGAAATCTGGACATTTCGGAATGAAGGAAGTTGCTTGGTAGGCGACTTCCTAGGAATCATTGTTTTGAAGGAGGATCTATGCGACTCAATAACGTCTGGTTAGGTAGGTTAGGAGCGTTACTCGGCGTGGCGGCAGCCTCGTTCGTGGCTGCATCAGCAATTGCTACACAGATTGAAGAATTGTTTGACGACTCTGAGTGTCTTCCGATTAGCCCATGTCCGGACCTTAGCCATTATCTGCTCAACAATGACGTCTGTCCGGGCAGCTCTGAGTCCTGTGGCTACTGCACGCAGCCGCAGAGCCAGCAGGATTGCAACCACAAGTTCAACGAGGTTTGTTTTCGGACGACCTATACCGAGGGTGCGTCGACTTGCGGCGCGGAGAAGTCATGTGGCACCGTGGATGCGCTGGGGCGATGCAGCGGTGCGTCGCTGAATGGGGCGAGCTGTCACCGTCTGACCTGCCTATTAGGCCCGGGCTAATTGGAGCGAGCTGTCGCCGAGGGTCTCCTATGCTACGGGAATTTCTTCTCGTTTCTGCCCTGCTGTGTTTAGAGCACCGAGGCACTTCTATCGAGGTACCAAGACCGGAGATCAAGGCTCCTCCAAGTCTCGACCTTCAGCGCGACTTGGATCGAAGTGAGTTCGCGGAGCGGCTTCGCCGCGCCCTTGGACCGTCGCAGCCATATCGGTCGGAGATTCGGTGGACTGCGTGGATTGCAAAAGCACCTGAAAAAGTCGATAGGCGGTCACCAGCGCAAGATCTTGGAACCTACTTATTACTCAACAGTGTGAGCCCGTCATGGGCAATGACCGCAGTGGGAAGCGAGGTCTCCACCGTCGCCACACCGAAGGGGTTCTTTCGCGCGAACTCGCGAGTTCGTACCGCATACTTTGACCGTGTCGCATCCGACCCATTTGACGGAGCGTTGCTCCTGCTTGCGCAGCAGGAGATGATTCCGGACAACGCTACAGCAGACAATTGGCCCGCAGCGATCGAGTCGTGTCAGCTACTCCGTAAGGACCAGAATGGGACCGAGGTGACGTATTCCTTCGTCCTCCCGACGGAGGATGCCGCTGCGGCCGAGCAGGCGCGAGTTCGAGGTTGGGAGCGCAAAGAGGGTGAAGTTGTTCGGAGTATGACACTCGACATCGCGCCGACTACGCCAAGGTTGATTGAATAAACGACGGTGCTCGCGAGAAGTGCGGAGGGACAGCCATCCCACACATTGCGATTCCGGGTCGAGAGCTGGGGAGATTTCGCTGGAAGATCCCGACCGCAGCGCGTCGTTCGCCAAGTGACTAACGCGGCGCGAACAACGGTCGGGCTCTTCGAGCGATTGGCCTTCGAAGAAATTGCGCTGGCAGACGTCGCGCCAGTGACGTTCGGCGACGGTTGGACTATCTTCGACGAAACGGTGGGCCTTCGGTATGTTGTAGGCTCGACTGCGCTTCAATTGAAAGGCAAGCGTTTTCGAGTTTCGCAGCGGCTGGCCGACGTCCCGCTAGTTCAATTGGGTAGGCTGCTGGAGTCTGCGACTCCACTTGACTAGTTTGTTGTTCGACGGCCACTTGAGCGGGGCAGCACTCCTACTCCTTCACCAGCATCTCAATCGCCTCATCAACGCGCCCGTTGGCGCAGTCAACGATGCGCAGGTCTCCCTTTTTATCGATGAGGTAGTAGTCGGGAAAACTATCAACCATGTACGCCTTTAGGACCGAGTCGTCGGTCAGGCGGCACACGGGATACTTGATCCCTTTGTCGGTCACGACCTTCGACATCTGATCGCCGCCGCGCGGATGGCAGACGCCGATGACGACGACTTTGTCCTTGTACTTTTCGAAGAGTTCGTTGTTGTGCGGGATGCTCTGAATACATGGGCCGCACCACGTGGCCCAGAAGTCGAGGAGTACGACCTTGCCCTTGAGTTCGTCGAGCTTGAGGGCCATTGTGTTTGCCCACTCGGGGCTCTCGATCGCAGGTGGCGCTTTGCCGACCAGAGGTTCGAGCGCCTTAACCCGGGCGGGGTCGCCTTCGGTGAAGGTCTTTGACGCTGGCGCGATAGCAGGCGGCGCGGCGGGTTTGGTTGGGTTGGCTTGTGGCGGCGGGGCGGTCGGGACTGAAGGCGGGGGGCTCGCCAGGGCCGACTTCGCCGGGGTCTTCGGCGCGGTCGCTGGCGGTACCGCTGGCTTGCCGCTCGGCGTCGACGATGGCTTGTCACTCGAACCAGTTGCTGGGCTTGGCACTGGGCTTGGCACTGGGTTTGTCGCGGGGTTTGTCGCGGGGTTTGTCGCGGGCTTCGGGGCTGGCGCGGCCTCTTTGAGCAGCTTCTCGACAACCGCCTTGACGTGCTCGGGAATGACACCAAGCGCCCGCAAGTTTCCGGCGCGGTCGATCACACCAATCGTCGGCCAGTAGCTCACTTTCCAAGCGGACGCACTCTTTCCGCCGTCGTCGATCGCCATCGCGTACACGATGTCTTTACTCTTCGCGACCGATGCCATCTTGTCGCTCCCGCGCGCCGCGTCATGCACGCCGATGACAACGACATCGTTCGGATGCTCCTTGGCGAGCGCGTTCATCTCAGGAAGTGCCTTCATGCACGGTCCGCACCACGTGGCCCAGAAGTCGACGACGACGACTTTGCCGACATGATCTGCTGGCTTGGTCGGTGTCCCGATCCAGTCCTTCACCGTCAGCGGCGGCGGGGCCTTGCCGAGGAGCGGCGCGAAGCGGCTGAGCGCGCCGCCGATATCCCAGAACCACTCCGCCGGAAATTCGCTCCCGGTGCGCACGCCCGACGTTGGCGCGGCGGGACGTGCTGGTTTCGCTGGTTTCGCTGGTTTCGCTGGCGGCGCTGTCGCCGCGACGAGCGTCATCAGGAAGAGTGGCGTAAGTATCACGCTTGTAATAGTTCGTAGCGAGAGCGAAACGGCGAACGAAGATTGACGCATGC
Source organism: Phycisphaerae bacterium (assembly GCA_034440475.1). Lineage (GTDB taxonomy): Bacteria > Planctomycetota > Phycisphaerae > Phycisphaerales > SM1A02 > JAEUIT01. The sequence continues at coordinate 13,750 of JAWXCC010000238.1, forward strand.
GGCGGGCCTCCGCAACGAGCGTCGTCATCTCGGCGAAGCGGTCGTCGCGCGCTGCATCGCGCTTGGTGCGACTCACTTTGCGGAGAAACTCTTGCGCTCGGTGCCAGCCCGATTGTAAACAGTCAGGGTGCCCAAGCCATTCTCGTCAGCGCCGATGCGGACCGACTCCTGTCCTTTGCCGGTGCGAAGGCTCAGAACGCCCGCCTTCGTTGTCGGGTCGACTCCGATTGCGGCAGCAGACACTCCGTTGGCGTCGGCGATCTCAAGACGGCCTCCGCCGATGTTCGCTTCCAGCAGAAGTATTTTCTTTCCGCCGAGCAACAGTCCTAAGAGCCCGCCGGTGGGCGAGCCCTGTGCGACGACTGACGGTTGACCGTCGGAGGCGCAGGTGACGAGACGTCCGGCGCTGTCGTCGCCCGCAGTTGCTTCGACGATCGACTTGCCCGCTGCATTTCGCACCGAAAGGTTTCCGCCGCCCGAGGCGCCAGGCCCGATGGTCACTGTTGGCTTCTTGTCGCCCGCGTACGTGGTGATCGAGCCTCCACCCGCATCGGCACCCGCTGAGAGTGCAATCGCGCCGGCGCTGTCGGTGAGTCGCAGTTCGCCGCCACGAGGACCGGTGGCGAGTGAGGCGACGCGCGTTCCGTCGCGTTCAGAGAGTGCGAGTGATCCGCCTTCAGTCGTCGCGGTGAGCTCAGCGACTGGTCGGCCAAGCAGGTCGCAGGCAGCGAGGCTTCCCCCTGCGTCCGTCGCGCGGGCTGTCACCGACGACTTGCCCGATCGCCCGAACATGTCGAGCGCGCCACCATCGGCAGTCGACGCGAGTCGCGCGTTTGTCTTCCCGGCGCCGTCATACGCCTCGAAGCGGCCGCCCGATTCGCCGGAAAAAACGCCAATTGCGGGCGTGCCGCGTCCGTTCCAAATCGAGAGATCGCCGCCCTTCTCTGTCGACGCGATGCGCGCCGCGTTCACGCCTTCCGCGTTCCACAGGTCAAACTGTCCGCCGGTCGCGCCCGCTGACAAGAGTGCCACGACCTTGCCCGCGCCGTTAACGATTTCAACGCGTCGCGCGCGAACCACATCGCTCGCTGGCCCGGGTGCAGCTGCAGCTAAGAGCGTGCCGACCGTCACCGCGACGCCCCCACCGAAGGCGGCAAGCAGCCCGATTCTCGATCGTCGCAGTGGCTGGAAGCCGCTGGCCCGGCCGCAAAGAACCGCCTCCCGCGAGGCGAGTTCGCGCTCAAGTCGTTCGATGCGGGCGACGAGATCGATGGACGAATCGGGGGAGTCGTTCATGGGGAGTCCTTCGGCGAAGTGTCGGGAGAGCGGGGCGGTAGCATACTCGTCGCGCCGCGAATCCCGAGCCGCGTGAGCCCCGCCTGCGATGGCGTCGACTCCCGATGTGGCTGGATCGTGGCGGATTGACGAGGATTCAGTGGCAGCGAAACCGGTTCGAAAGCAACGACAGCCGCAACGAGAAGCAGGGCGCATTGATGCAGTCGGCCCGAAGAATGTCGATTCGCGCGGCGGCGATGTGCTCAGTCACGGACAAGCCTCTGGCTTGAACGTCGGCCTCATCGGCACGAAGTTCATGGGTCGCGCCCACGCGAACGCGTGGCGGCAAGCGGGCTGTTTCTTCGACCTGCCGCGCGCGGTCGTGCTGCGCTCGGTGGCTGGACGTGATGCGGCTGCTACGAAGGCATTCGCTGCCCGCTGGGGTGTCGCGCAGTCAAGTGCCGAATGGCGCTGCGTTGCGGAAGATCCCGCGACTGATCTCGTCGATGTCTTGACGCCGAATCATCTGCACGCGGAGATGTCGATCGCGGCACTCGAAGCGGGCAAGCACGTTGCGTGCGAGAAGCCGCTCGCAGGCACGCTTGCCGATGCGAAGGCGATGGTCGTCGCGGCGAAGAAAGCGGCGAAGGCCGGCGTGCAGACGTTCTGCTGGTTCAACTATCGCCGCTGTCCCGCGGTCGCGTTCGCGCAGCAACTGGTCGCGCGGGGAAAGCTCGGGCGGATCTATCACGTTCGTGCCGTGTATCTCCAAGATTGGGGCAAGGCGTCGACGCCGCTCTTGTGGAGATTTCAAGCGGATCAGGCGGGCTCAGGCGCGCACGGCGATCTGAACGCCCACATCGTCGACATGGCGCGTTTCATTTCGGGCAGCGAAGTGACGGAGGTTGTGGGATCCATTGAGGAGACGTTTATCCGAGAGCGGGCGGTGCTGACCGGAGCGGTGCGCGGCGCAGACCGCGCGAGTCAAGCAAGCCGCACGGCGAAGAAGGGCAAGTCCACTGTCGACGATTGCGTACTCTTCCTCGCCCGCCTCGACTCGGGCGCCGTCGCGAGCTTTGAAGCATCGCGGCTTGCGACTGGCAATCAGAATCGGAATTCGATTGAGATCAATGGCGAGAAGGGTTCGATCAAGTTCGACTTCGAGCGCATGAATGAGTTGCAATGGTGGGACGACACGCTCGAAAGTGGAGTGCGTGGTTGGAGCCGAATCATGTGTACTTCGGGGGCCGACCACCCATACGCGAGCGCCTATTGGCCGGCCGCGCATCTGATCGGCTACGAGCACGGCTTCACGAGCATGGCCGCAGATATTGTGCTCGCGCTTGCAGGAAAGAAGCCGGTGGTCCCGCTCCCTGATTTCGAAGACGCCTATCGAACGCAGTGTGTCCTTGAGGCAGCTATTCGCTCGGCGCGGGAGCGACGACCAGTTGCGATACGGGAGTTCGCGTGACGTCGATATCCGTCGCTCAATCCGAGCAGTTCGCGTCTTCGTTGTCGCGAGGTCTCGACGCGCTGCGATCGCTGCAGCGCGCCGACGGGCACTGGTGCGCCGAACTCGAAGGCGATTCGATTTTGCAGAGCGAGTACATCCTCATGAAGTGGATGCTCGCGCAGGAAACGCAGCCGCTCGCCGACGGTCGAGACGGCCGGGCGATTCTCGTGCAACTCACGGAAAAATTGCGGAGGCAGCGTCGCGCGGACGGGGGGTGGGGACAGTATCCCGGCTCAGGCGTGGATCTCTCGGCGACGGTGAAGGCATATTTCTGCTTAAAACTCGCGGGCGACGACCCGCGATCGCCCGAGATGACGCGCACGCGCGAGCTTGTTCGCGCGACGGGCGGCGCCGAGCGCTGCAACTCGTTCACGAACTTCTATCTCGCGTCGCTCGGGCAGATTTCCTGGGACGCCGTGCCCGCGATTCCGCCCGAACTCATCTATTTGCCGAAATGGTTCTACTTCCACATGGACAAGATGAGCGCGTGGTCGCGGACAATGATCCTGCCACTTGCGCTCGTGACCACGTTGCGGAAGACACGCGAACTCTCTGACGCAGCGGGCATCAACGAGTTGTTTGTCGATCATCTCGCGCGACACCGTCTCAAACTGCGTGACGACGTGCCGCGATTCTGGAAGGGATTCTTTGGCACCGCCGATCGCTTCCTCAAGTTCTTGCACGCTCACGGAGGCACACCGTGGCGCGACGATGCGATTCAGAGGGCGCTTGAATGGATTCTGGCGCGAGCCGGACATGCCGGACCTGCGGCGACCGATGGTCTGGGCGCGATCTTTCCGCCAATGGTCTACATCCAGGTGGCGCTCGATGCGCTCGGCTACGAGCGTTCCAATCCGATCGTCGAGCGGGCGGAACGCGAGCTTGACGCGTTTTTCGTTGAAGGTTCGGCGTGGGGTCCCGACGGCACGATGCATATGCAACCGTGTTTTTCCCCGGTCTGGGACACAGGCATCGCGCTCTACGCACTTGCTGACTGTGGGCTGGAGCGGTCACCCGAGTCGGAGCGCGCCGCCGAGTGGCTGCGGGGGAAGGAGTGCCGCTTTGTTGGCGATTGGAAGAACAACGTGCCAACCCGCGACCTCAGCACGCTGGCACCCGCGCAACAGGCACCGGGCGGCGCATGGTTCTTCGAATACGAGAACGCGTTCTATCCCGACGTTGATGACACCGCGATGGTCGCGATGAGCCTTCGTCGCATTGGCGGGAGCGACAACGACGACGCTGCGGCCCGCGGCGTTCGTTGGATTTTCGCGATGCAGAATCGCGACGGTGGTTGGGCCGCGTTCGATCGCAGCGAGGATCGACGCATTCTGGAATACGTGCCCTTCGCAGACCACAACGCGATCCAAGATCCGTCGTGCCCTGACATCACTGGGCGCGTGCTTGAATGCTTGTCATGGAGCGGCATCCGAAACGATCAAACAAATGTTCAGAAGGCGATCGCGTTCATTCGAGCGCGGCAAGAGCCCGAGGGCTGCTGGTTCGGTCGCTGGGGCGTTAATTACATTTACGGAACGTGGCAAGCAGTCATCGGTCCGATTCGCTGCGGCGAAGACAAGCGACAAGACTGGATTCAGCGCGCTGGTCGCTGGATCAAGAGCGTGCAAAAAGCTGACGGCAGTTTCGGTGAGAGCGCGAATTCCTACGAGGATCCGCGACTCAAGGGTCAAGGTATTTCAACGGCGAGTCAGACCGCGTGGGCTGCGATGATCTTGCAGGAGATTTACGGTGCTGACGACGCCGACCTGCGCCGCGCGATCGCGTGGCTTTGTGCGACGCAACTGGCTGCGGCTGACGCGCTCGATCCGAAGAAGAATCCCGATCGAGACCCCGCTGGCTCATGGGTCGAGGCCGAATTCACAGGCACCGGCTTCCCTAAGGTCTTCTATCTGCGGTATCACCTTTACCGGCTGTACTTTCCGATCATGGCGATCGGGCGATATTGCCGAGCGCAGGGGATTGAGATTGGCGCGTCAGATGGAACGCGTCATCGCGCGGAAGCGGCGCTCGTCGCGCGGTGATGGCGTTGGGACGAATGGAGTGAATGTGCAACGAGTACGGAGCGAGCGGCTTGAGTCTTCTAAAGTGCTACTTTAGAATTCTCAAATCCCCAACGTCGCCCGACATCTTGCTTCTGAGATCCTGCTCGCCTCCCGAGCGTTCCCCGGCGTTGTCGTTACCGGGCCACGACGCTCAGGGAAGACGACCCTGCTGCGGGAGATTTTCCCAGGTGCGACGTACCGCCTGCTTGAGGATCCCGACGTCCTCGCTCGAGTGCGCGCTGATCCGCGTGCATTCGTTGACGAAGTCAAGCCGCCGGTGATCCTCGACGAGATTCAGAATGCGCCCGAGCGCTTCAGTTGAATCCGTACTCGCATTGACGCCGCGCCGCGCCGC
>JAWXCC010000239.1:0-7505 GCA_034440475.1 Phycisphaerae bacterium
CTCGACGAAGCCATGAAGGACGCGGCGGGGCAGCCCTGCCTGACGGTCAAGCTCGATCAGAGCGACAAGAACTCGCGCCAGGCCGAGTACATGCTCGCGACCTTGGGCTATGGCGACCTCTGGAAGGAGTACGCGGGCAAGACCGGCTTCGTCCTGCTCGTAGACGCCAAGACCCGCAAGGTGCTTTCGACGGTCACCTCCATGCAGGAGACCAAGGACATCAAGGCGGCGCTCATGTCCGCGCTCAAGGGCTGATCGTGCACGCGGCAAGGGCTTCCCTTCGCGTGTGTGCACAGAACTGCGTCGATCAATGGCTGCTCCACGCGAAGAAACTCGTTCACCTCCGGATCGTGACCCGCCATTAACCCGGCAGGCGCCGGCGGTCGGTAGCTCAACGATGAATGCGGTCGGCATTCGTCGCAGTGCCGTCGTCAGCGCTCGATCAGCACCTTTGCCGCCTTCAGCGTGTAGAGCGTCTCGCCGTTCAACACCTGGTCACGCAGCTTCCCGCTGCAAGTCTCCACGTAGCCCTCTCCCACGGGCTCCCCGGCTCGACGAAGAGTACGCCTTCGATTACCGCCGCCAGCTCCGAATCTGGAGCGACGGTGCCGATTGGTGTTCCGGGCAGGCGTGATCGCTTGTTGCCGGATTTGCGACCGCCCGATGCGCCGACCCCCGCATTTCCCGAGGAAGACTGCACCAGTTCGAGTCCAGTATTGACGGCTTTACCCGGCTCCACGTACACTGACCGTTCGGTTCCGTCCGAGGGCGTACCTCGGGTTCGCGTTTGTGTTGCCACTCGGGGCGCGGCGGATGGAGAACCGGTTGCCTGTCGTCTCTTTGCCGCCGTCCGGGCTGAGCGTCGCGACAGGTCGTTGCTGCTTCAGCGCTTCGAGGCGCTCGGTGGCCCGACCTGTGTTCGACACGGATTGCGGAGGACCGTGACTTGGTCATGACCGACCTCGCACTCAGTTTCGCCGAACGTCGCGATTCCCGCGCCGTTCAGCACGTCGTTCTGCCATGACGCGGCTACGCGTCCATGGCGGTACGCCTTGCGAGACGTTTCGACGTTTCGCGTCCATCGTGACGCGAGCGACCCGAACCGGCTCGGCGAATGGTCCGTCGGCGACGCGTCGCACCTCGGAGCTCCGCCTCATGCGGTGACCCGAACGACGAGTCCGTCGAACGGCAGGCCACGCAGCAATCGCGCTCGCGTGGTTTTTCGTTTTGACAACCTAACAACTCGACCGCAGGCCGTACCCCCCATGAATTCTGAAACGCTTCGCATCCTTGACTCCATCGCACGCGACCGAAACATCGATCGCGAGCTTCTCATTAGCGATCTTGAGCAGGCGATGATCAGTGCCGCTCGCAAGCACTTCAATTCGCTCGACACCGAAGAGTTCGGTTGCGAGATGGACCGCCTCACCGGCGGGATCATGCTGTTTCGCAATCTGCCTGAGGGTGGGCAAGAGACGATCCCGCTCGAGCGGCTCGGACGGATTCCGGCGCAGACCGCGAAGCAAGTCATGATTCAGCGCTTCCGCGAGGACGAGCGGAACAGCCTTCTCGACGAGTTTGCGAAGCGGCAGGGTGAGCTTGTGACCGGCGTCGCTCAGCGTTACGAAGGCGGCGCGCTCATCGTCCAGATCGATCGCGCTGAAGGATTCATGCCGCGTTCCGAGCAGATTCCCGGCGAGCAGTTTCAGCCGGGAGATCGCGTGCGCTGCCTCATTCTCGATGTGCGCGACGCGATCAATCAAGTGAAGATCGTGTTGTCGCGCAGCCATCCCGACTTCATCCGCAAGCTCTTCGAGACGGAAGTACCTGAGGTCGCCGAGCGCGTTATTGAGATCAAGGCGATGTCACGCGAGCCGGGGTTCCGAACCAAGCTCGCCGTCGCGAGCATCGACTCCAAAGTCGACGCGGTTGGCGCGTGCGTTGGCGTGCGCGGTAGCCGTATTCGGAACATCGTCGACGAGCTCGGTGGTGAGAAGATCGACATTGTGCGTTGGAACGAGTCGAGCCAAGTGCTCATCGCCAACGCACTGAAGCCCGCGGAGGTCGAGGAAGTGAGCCTCTGCTTCGAGCTCGGGCGCTCGACGATCATCGTGCGCGAAGACCAGCTCTCGCTGGCGATCGGTCGGCGCGGCCAGAACGTGCGGCTTGCAGCACGACTCACTGGTTGGGATATCGACATCCTCACGCCTGCCGAGTTTGCGAAGGGGCTTGAGACGCTCGAGCAAACGGTCGGCTCCGTGCCGGGCGTTCCAGAAGGCATGCTCGATCGCATGGGTGCGCTCGGCATCATCAGCGTGTTCGACGTTGAAGAAGTTGGCGTGCCGGTGCTGACGCAGGAGCTCGGGATGACCGACGCCGTTGCCGAGCAGGTCGTGGCGACCTGCGCCGAGCGCGCGAAGGACGTCGCAGAACAGCAAGCTCGCGACAAGGTCGATTCCGACGCGCGAGCCGCTGCGGATCGTGTAGCGACGGACGGAATTCTGGGCGGTGGCCCGCGCGGAACCGGTGTCGGCGGTGCGCCCGTGGTGAAGCCGGACGCAGCCGACGAGGCGCGGGCCGACAACATCTTGGGTGGCGGTCGCCCGGTGTGAAGTAGGTTGAGATGCAGACAGATTGAAGTATGGCAGTGACCCGACTCGTCGGGAGACGCAATGGCTAGGAGATTCGCTTGACGACAAAGAAGGCCGCTCTGAAGGTGCACCAGATCGCAAAGGAGCTCAATGTGAGCTCGAAGGACATCATTGCGCGGTGCAAGACTGAAGAGATCGACGGCATCGACAACCACCTCTCCGCAGTCTCTATCGGCCTCGCGGCGACGATCCGCGATTGGTTCGGCGGCGGCGCCGGGGGAACAGCAGTTGCGACGGCAACGGCACCGCCTTCGTCCGGCACCTCCGCTCTTCCCTCAGCGGACACCTCGACATCGAGTGATGCTGACGCTCACGAGCCACGGTCGCGCTCGCAAGCGCATGCACCCGCGCCGGACGCCCGGGCTCCTGATTCGCACGCTTATGATGCTGCGAGCGCCGCTGAACATCAGAAGGCACACCGAAAAGTCGCTCGGAAGAGTGGCGATGACGCCGCTCCCGCAGCGTCGTCGCCTCCAGCGTCGTCGCCAGTCGCTCCAGCGCTGCGCGGACAGAGCGTGTCGTCGCAGTCGCACTCGGCGCCGCAGGTGTCGGCTCACGCGTCGCCGCCTGCCCCGACGCACGCGTCAACTCACGCTCCAGCCCACCAACCACCGGCCCACCACCCAGCAACCCACCGGGGGACCGCGGGGGCCGCGCCCGACCACGCCCCGGCGCACGCGCCAACCCCAGCGCCGCCTCGGGCCGACCGCGAGCACGCAGAGCATCCGACAACGCCTGTCGCGCGGTCCGGAGCGCCGGAGACCGAATCGAGTGGCTCACGCGGGGCACCAACCGCCCGCGCGGCGGATGTAAAACCCGTGGTGGCGAAGCCGCACGTCCGGGCACCGCTGGCAGAGCGACCTCCGTCGCTCCTTCGTCCGGCGCGCCCGACCGCTCCCGCAGCACCGCCAGCTCGTCCAGCTGCGCGAACTGATGGACCAGGACGCAGCACCCCGCTGAACGCGCCGCGACTGCAGTCGTCGGGGCCACCCGAGCCGAACTTCGCGCCCTACGTGCCGCCGGTCATGAACGTGCCGAAGCGGCCCGACCTCATCAAGCCGGTCGGACCGAAGCTCGAGATCCCGATCAAGACCCAACTCTCTGGCCCGAAGGTCATTCGGATCGAAGCGCCCGAGCAACTGCCGACGCCGCGTCCGCGCAGCGCTACGACCGGTACCGGCGGTCCGATGCGCGTTGGCCGAACCGGTGGCACCGGCGGCGCGAGCGGACCAGGACGCGACGACCGTGGTCGAGTCGGACGCGGCGCGACTGGGCGACGCGACGAAACGCCGGGACGCACCGGTCGGATTGCCCGGGCGGATCGCGCGCCGGGCACGCCGACGGGCGAGCCGTGGCGTCCACAAGATCTTCGTGAGCGCGAGGATCGGCTCTCACGTTCCGACGGCTTCTTCAAGACGCATCGCCGCGACAGCATGCGGAAGTCCGGTCCGGGTGGACCGGGCGGGCGATCGATCTCTCCGCAAGAGCCAGAGCCGATTCGCATCAGCGAGCCGATCACGATCAAAGAGTTGTCGGCCGCAACCGGCGTGAAGGTCGCGGACATTCTCAAGCGTCTCTTCCTCGGAGGCGTTGTCGCGAACATCAACTCAGCGATTGACCGCGAGCAGGCGATGGAAGTCATGATGGACTTCGACATCGAACTCATCGTCGAAGAGCAGAAATCTGCCGCCGAGATGATCGAGTCGCGGTTCACTGATCGCGAGCGCGTCGATGTGCGGCTCCGCGCCCCCGTGGTCACGATTCTCGGTCACGTCGATCATGGTAAGACGAGCCTTCTCGATCGGATCCGCAACACGAACGTGGCAGCGGGCGAAGCGGGCGGCATCACGCAGGCGACGAGCGCGTTCCAAGTGCCAGTGAAGGCGGGCGAACGGAATCGGCTGGTCACCTTTATCGATACCCCCGGCCACGAGGCGTTCACGAACATGCGAGCCCGCGGTGCCAAGGTGACCGACATTGCGGTGCTGGTGATCGCGGCCGACGACGGCGTCATGCCGCAGACCGTCGAGAGCATCAACCACGCGAAGGCGGCGGGTGTGCCGATCGTTGTTGCTCTGAACAAGATCGACAAGCCTGAAGCGAACGAGTCGAACATCCGCCGCATCCTCGGCCAACTCGCCGAACACGAGCTCAATCCGGCGGAGTGGGGCGGTGCGACCGAAGTCATTCGCACGAGCGCAACGAAGGGCGACGGCATCCAAGACCTCTTAGACATCCTCGACTACCAAGCCGAGTTGCTCGGCGTCACGGCCGACTTCGGCGGCTCGGCGCGGGGAACGGTGCTCGAAGCGCGGATGGAAGAGGGTCGCGGGCCGGTTGCCAACGTGATCGTTCAGGACGGCCTGCTGAAGAAGGGCGATTTTGTGGTGATCGGCCGCGGCTACGGCCGCGTGCGCGACATCGTGAGTACGCGCGGCGAGCGTCTCACCGAGGCCGGACCGTCGACGCCGGTCGCTGTCTCCGGCATCGATCTCCTGCCTGACGCCGGTGACAAGATCTACGTCGTTGAGTCACTCAAAGCGGCCGAGACAGCGGCTGAGGAACGCCGACGCTTCGATCGTGAGCGCGAACTGGCAGCGCCGAAAGTCACCCTCGACAACATCTTCCAACACCTGCAAAAGGGTCAGAAGAAGGAGCTGTCGCTGGTGGTCAAGGGCGACGTTCAGGGTTCGGTCGAAACACTTCGCACGGTGCTCACGAAGATCGGTACCGACGAGGTGATAGTCAGCGTCAAGCATTGTGCCGTCGGCGGCATCAATGAAAGCGACGTCTCGCTTGCCGAGGCGACGAAGTCGATCATCGTCGGCTTCAACGTCACGTCGAGCGCGAAGGCTCGTTCGCTCGCCGAGTCGAAGGGCATCGAGATTCGTCTGTACGAAGTCATCTACGACCTCACCGACGACGTCACGAAGGCAGCATCAGGCCTGCTCGCGCCGGAAATCAAGCTCGAGGTTCTTGGCCATGCCGAGGTCCGTCAGGTCTACAAGATCTCGAAGGTCGGCATGATTGCGGGCTGCTATACGCTCGACGGAACGATCGAACGCAATGCGCAAATCCGCGTGACGCGCGGTGGCATCGTGATCGAGAAGGACCGCCGGCTCGAGCAGCTCAAGCGCTTCAAGGACGACGCCAAGGAAGTTCGTGCCGGCCAGGAGTGCGGCATGAAGATCGTCGGTTACGACGACATCAAGGTGGGCGACGTGCTCGAGTGTTACAAGACAATCTCCATCGCGCGTTCGCTGTAGTCTCACCCCGTTTCGTTTCCGATGCCTGATCCCGAGCGACCGTTCCAGATGCCCCACATGCCCGGCAACGAGCCGGGTGGTGGGCCGTCGCGCGCCGCGCAAGTCGAGTCACTAGTTTCGCGCGTTCTGCGTGAGCGGCTGATGCGCGGCATCAACGACCCGCGGGTGCAGGGCATGGTGTCGGTCCTTGGCGTGGATCTGACGCCGGATCTTCTCAACGCGCGGGTGCGGATCTCGGTCTTGCCTGCTGATCGCGGCAGGCTCACGTTGTCGGGGCTTCGTTCAGCGACGCGGCACCTCGAGTCAGTCTTGCGCACCGAGACCCGTTTACGCCGCGTTCCGCGGCTGACCTTTGAACTTGACGACTCTCTCAAGCGCGAGAGTGCGGTGCTCGACGCGATTGGTCGAGCGTTTCCGCAAGGTGCCGGGGGGGGAGCTGACGGGGAAACGCCCGCAGCGCCTTCGGATCAAGAACCACCGCCGACGACCGCCGAGCCGACCACCGACCTCGAGGGCGACCGCCCCGAACGACTCGCCTAACAGTCTTGTTTTAGATCCTTCGTTTCTCCTCCACATCACAGCATGAGGTCCCACGGCCCGTGAAGACCGACGCATCAACTCCGTTGTTCTCGGCGACGAAACTCGCCGCAATCGTCAAGAAGCACGCGCCAGCGCCGACCAGCGGGCACACGACCGCGCCGCCGCCAGCGCCACCGTCGACTGATCCGATCGGGACGCTCGTGCATTCTTTTCTGCTCTGGGAGGCTTCGACGCATCACGCGTCAGGCGGGACCGAGCGTATCGCCAAAGAGTGCGTCGACTTCAACGAACTGCGAGTCTGCCTGCCGGATGAGATCGTCTCGATTCTCGGTCCGCGCTACCCGTTCGCCGAAGAGCGCGCCACCCGGCTTCGCCGTTCGTTGAACGACATCTATCGCCGCGAACACAAGATCAGCCTCGAACATATCGCGTCCGCCGGGAAGCGCGACCAGCGCAACTACATCGAGAATCTTGATGGCATGATTCCGTTTGTCGCGTCGCGCGTGTTGCTTTTCCACTTCGGACAGGCTGGTGTTCCCGCCGACGATCAACTCGTCGATCTGTTGCGAGACGCCAAAGCGCTGACGAAGGACGACATCGCTGGTGTCGATCTCGGCGCGGCGATCTCGAAGTCGACGACATCAGTCGACGAAGCCTTGCGAATGCATGCGGCGCTCATCGGTTTCGCCGATGCGGCGTGGGACGCCGACTCCAAGACCATCATGAAGGCGAAGCAGGTGCGCGCAGCGCTGGCGCGCACCGCCGAAATCAAGGCGGCCAAGATTCGAGCCGAGACAGCCAAGATCGAGGCGGCGAAAGCGGAAGTGGTGAGGATCGCCGAAGAGAAGGCTGCTGCTGCCGCCCGAAAGGCCGCGAAGCCCGAAGCGAAGAAGTCAGGTTCTGCGTCGAAGTGGATCGAGGCGAAGCCAGCAGCGCCGGGAAAGGCTGGAATCCCGGTGAAGCCAACGGCGAGTGGACCGACGGCGAGCGGAAAGGTGCCGCCCGGGGCTGCGAAGGCCGCGGCCGCGAAGCCAGAACCGAAGCCAGA
>JAWXCC010000240.1:0-20798 GCA_034440475.1 Phycisphaerae bacterium
CCGAATACTCAGTTCGTCGCGCGGATGTTGACGGCGACGGCGTGGTCGGGCCATTTGATCTTGGCGCGGTGCTTGGAGCGTGGACGGCGCGGTAGAGCCGATGTGAGAGTGCTACGAGGAGCGCGAAATCGCTCAGTTCCACGCCCCCAGCAACATCGCGAGAGCAGCGCTTCCAACGACGCCGTCGTTGCTGAGGTCCGAAAGGCAACTGCTGCACTTGCCCCACGCGCCAAGCAGGATCGAGAGATCGGGGCTATTCACGTCGCCATCGCTGAACGGAAGAGTTTGAGCGTCGCCGTGCGATTCGCTGGTGCGCGGTCGGTTGTGAGACCGAAGCTAAAGAATGACAAGACCAGTGGCGCCAGGCGGAACGACGTTGATCGAGGGCGCGACTGCACTCGCGCATCTGCCTCACAATGATCCGAAGGAAGCACGTCGCGAGAACCGCATCACGACTTACCTCGTCGTCTGCGTAGATGTCGTCTTCTTGGTCTCGCTCGGCGTCTTCTTGAGCAGTTCGTCGATCGTCTTCACGATCTCGTCGTGATTCATCGGATGCAGTCCGGTCTTTCGCACCACGCCGTTCTGATCAATGATCGCAATATGTGGAATGCCCTGAATGCCGAAGTCGGGATTGAAGACGTCTTGCTCGGACAATCCGACCGTCCATGTCACGCCCATTGCGTTCAGGAACTTCGCGAGTTCGGCCTGTTCCTTCGCTGCGTCCCCCTTGCAGTCAATCTTCTCATGGTCGGGCGAGACGACGAAACCCTGAAGGCTGGTGACGCCGACGATTTCGAGGTCGCTCGCGGGATACTGGCTGCGCAGTTCCTTCACCTTCGGGAAGCTGCCAACGCATGGCCCGCACCACGTCGCCCAGAAGTCGAGGACGACGACCTTGCCCTTGAGGTCGGCCAGCGACTTCCACGGTGCCGCGTCTACTTGCGCGCCGCTTGAGTCAGCACCGAACACTTTGAGGAACGTCATGTTAGGCACTGGGTGATCGACGAGTTCGCCGCGCATTGCCGCGCCTTCAAGCACCTTGACGCCGCGCGTGAGCGATTTCTTCTTTTTCTCGTCTGTCTCAGTGGCAAGTCTCTTCTTCAGCGCATCGACGGCGATGACACGGGATGGCTCAAATGTGTCGCGCGGAATTGCGGTCGAGAGCGAGGCATAGAACGACGGTGCCATCATGGCTGCATCGGGGGCGTCTGATGTCACGAGCGCGGTCGCCATGTCGGCAAGTCGCTGGCCTCGCGCGCCCATCTGCTCTTTCGGAACTTGTCCGACGTACCACATCAACTCACCGAGCTGGCCTGACTTCGCAGCATCAACAGCAGCGGGGTGATCAATTGCCGCAAGGACGCGCTCAGTCATCGCGGGCGAAGGTCCGGCACCATCAGAGAGGACATAGTTGATCCGCTCGCACGCAGCGGTAAATCCCGCGGCGTCTTTCGATGCGGCTTTCGTCGCGAGCATCTGGTCCACCATCGCGCGGTGCTTTGGTGACGCGGAGAGGAGCGGCTGGAGGCCCTTGCGACCGTCGTCGGAAAGCTCAGCGACTTCGATCCCTTCGAGCAACTTCTCCGCGCGCTCGCCCATCGCCAGTTGCATGGCCTTGATCTGCTCCGGCGTCGGCTGACCGTCCATCTTGAAAGCGTCGTAGCCCTTGTAGAACTCTTGCACCTTCTGCTGCGCTTCGGTCTCGGTTGGCGGCGCGGCAACGAGGGTGGTGGGGGCGGCGAAGAGCAGAATTGCAGCGATGAGGCTTGGTCGAATCGATGGCATGAGGGGCGCTCCGGAGAAGGTGAGCAAGGCTGCACGCAGGCTACCGCAACGATGCCGCGCGGTGTCGAATTCGTCGGAGATTGGCGGCGAAGTTGTGGTGCTCGAACGTGTTTCAGAAGCCTTTGACGCTGAAACTGACCTCGACGGGCTTGGCACCTACGAACGACCACGCTCCGGGCTTCATCGGTCGGTCAAAGGTGAGCGTGAGCGTGTCGAGCGCTGGGTCGACGTCTTGTGCTCCGCTCTGTGGCGTCATGGACACGAGTCGCGGGGCGAGCGCCGTCGCGGCTCTTTGCGGCGTCTACCAGCGCGTTCGCTCGTGCCTCGAAGAAACGAGCGATCTCAGGAACGAACGCGGCGAGATCTGGATAGCTGCGGCGGTCCTTTGCGTACCGCTCGAACAGCGTCGCGAGATCGGGGACCCATGTGAAACCCGCATGCACTTGGGCCTCGGCCTCGGCCTCGCGAGTGGCCGCTGGCGAGCCTTCCACATCTGCGAGATAGCGAATGATGCACGCGCGAACGAGCGACTCGTCGAGCACGATCTCCCCCGTCGTGTACGCCATGCGCCGCATGACACGGTCGATCGCTGGGTACATGCGATTCGCTGCGGGCTCGAGTTCGGCAAGGTGGCGATCGACGATCGGATTCGTGTACGAGTGACACAGCTCGTGCACGTATGTGGGGAGGTAGGTGTCGCGATCAAAGACTGGAAGGCCTTCTGCGTCCCACGACCAGCAGCCGAGCACTGGTCGAAGCTCTTCTGGGGCACCGTCGTTGAACACGACGCCGACACCGAAGTTTCCACTACCGCAGAGAAGTCCGGGAATGACTCCATATGTCGCAGTCGCCTTCGCGCCGAGGAACGTATCAAACCAGGGCACGGAGTTGGCCCCCGCGACGAATGCGCCGAGTCGCACGTCGACCTTGGCGTAGAACTCGCGCTCGCCCGCAAAAAACTCGGCCGCTTTCGTGACCGACGCGAAATCCCTGAGTTTCATGAGCAAATCACGCGTCGGCTCGAGCGCCCAGCGCTCGTCCAATCTCTTCGGGCGCTGATCAAACGGAATGCGCCCGACGCGCGAAGGTACTCCATCGAGGTGGAGCGCGAGACTGGGTACAGCGTCGAAACTCACCCCGTGCTCGCTCCGGAGGGCGGCAAACGCCTGGATCGCCGGATGGTTGACCGAAGCACCAAAGTGAGCCATGACGCGGTCGGCATACGGCGAACGCGAGTTGTCCATCGCGAACTCGGGACTGCCCGCGAGCCGTGCAACGATCGTGAGCAGCTCGACGCGATCGTCGACACCGACCGTTGCCTGCGAGCGCGCCAGCGTGGTCGGCGCGGCAAGGAGACAGAGCGCTAGCAGTCCGTGGCGAAAGTGCTTCGGTCGCGAGAACGAGGATGTTGGTTCAGATGCCCAACTGTAGAGTGGGGTCCGCGACACAGCTTTATCCGCAAGATACGGCAAGTCGCGGCGACGCCGGAGCCACCCAATATTGGGGGCTAACATTCTCGTTCGTAGCCCGAATGACTTTCGTCACGGACTGCTAGAACCGTGAAGACAAGGGAGTGACGCATGCGAGTAGTTCCACGTTTAAACTTGACTTCGACCGCACCCGCGGCGTCCGGTTGTTTCTCAAGAAAAGGGTGAGAGGCCAGTCATGGTCTCCCGCCCCGCTCCCCACCACGAGACTCTCTGACGGACACGAACTCACGCGAGCGTGCGCGGCGGGACGTCCCAATCTGGCGCGTCAAAACAATCGGCGCGCCAAACGGGTCCGGTCGCCCCACTGGTCAGATGACGGGTATCTCTTCGGATTCCCACAACGGTGTTGATAGATACCGTTCGCCGAAGCTACATGCGATCGTGAGGATTTCCTTGCCGCGAAACTCTGGTCGCGCTGCGACTCGTAACGCTGCACAAACGTTGGCGCCGGTGGACACGCCACCGAAGATGCCCTCTTCACGCGCGAGACGTCGCGCCCAAAGATAGGCATCTTCGTTCGTGACGCATTCGACGCCATCGATCAACGTCGTGTCGCAATTCTTCGGAATAAACCCCGCGCCGATGCCCTGAATCTTGTGCGGACCGGGCTTGCCGCCGGAAAGTACGGGCGAATCACTCGGTTCGACGGCGATTGCCTTGAAATCCTTGCGATGCCGTCGCATGAAGCGCGTCACTCCAGTGATGGTTCCGCCGGTGCCGACGCCAGCCACGATCGCGTCGATCTTGCCGTTCGTCGCCTTCCAGATCTCAGGACCAGTGGTCGCCTCGTGAATCGCCGGATTGGCCGGATTATCAAACTGTTGCGGCATCCACGAGTCCGGCGTCGCTGCCGCGACCGCGCTGGCTCTCGTGATGGCACCACGCATGCCGTCGGCAGCGGCGGTGAGAATGAGTTTGGCGCCGAGGGCACGGAGCACCTTGCGCCGCTCGAAGCTCATCGACTCCGGCATCACGAGTGTTAGGTCGTAGCCGCGGGCAGCGCACACGAACGCGAGCGCGATGCCGGTATTCCCGCTGGTCGGTTCGATGATCGGCGTTTCTTTCTTGAGTACGCCACGGGCTTCCGCATCGTTGATCATCGCGCTCGCAATGCGGTCCTTCACGCTCGACATCGGG
Source organism: Phycisphaerae bacterium (assembly GCA_034440475.1). Classification (GTDB taxonomy): domain Bacteria; phylum Planctomycetota; class Phycisphaerae; order Phycisphaerales; family SM1A02; genus JAEUIT01. Next base: position 4,416 of record JAWXCC010000240.1, read on the forward strand.
TTGAAAAACTCGAGCTTGAGCATGATCGATCCGCCGCCTTCGGGTCGGATGCTTCCGAGGCGCACGACTGGCGTTTGAAAGCACGTCTCGAGGATAGAGTCAACGACTGGACCAGTGCGATCAAGCTGAGGCGCTGAGGTGGCTGTCATTGTCGGTGATGAGTTCATTGGTTGTCGGATCGCAGGGTATCTCAGTCTTCGGAGCGGCACCAAGACACACGGAGCACCAGCTCTGCTCCAATGTACCGGACCGCCCGACAACTATCATCACCGAGTTGTGTTTTGAAACCCGACTCGCCGCTACTCTGCCGGAAAGAATGATCGAAGCGAGCCTCACCGAGGAGTTACGACGACCGGGGGCGCTACCTGAAGGCAGCGGCCCAGTCGAGGCATGCATCGAAACCCATGCATCGATCGTCCTCCTCACTGCGGAGCGAGCGTGGAAGCTGAAGAAGCGGGTGAACCTTGGATTCCTCGACTTCACGTCCGTTGAGGCACGGCACCGCGACTGCGAGAACGAAGTGCGCCTGAACCGGCGCATGGTGCCCGACATGTACCTCGGCGTGTGGCCGATCGTTACGGATGACGCGGGCACTCGGCTGGTGCGAACAGCCTCGTCCGGCGCGACGGTTATCGACTGGGCGGTCGAGATGCGTCGTTTACCGGCCGACGGAATGCTCGACCGCGTGCTCGCGTCGGGCGGACCGCGCGTCGAGCTTGTCGAGCGGTTCGCCGAAGACTTGGCTGCATTCCACGCGGGCGCTGCAACCGGTCTTGGTGTCGACGAACACGGTGCGATTCACCGAGTTGAACGCCGCGTCCGCGACAATCTGGAACGCCTCGCGTTGCATGCGCCGCTCGACGCGGAGTTCACGCGCCGACTTCGTTGCGCGACGCTCGCGTGGCTTTCGCGTATTGCTGAGACACTCGAAGCTCGTTGCTCGCACGGTCGAGTGCGCGAAGGCCACGGTGACTTGCACGCGCGGAATCTCTGTGTCGTCGATGACCGGATCGTCGCGTACGACTGCCTCGAGTTCTCGGCTGCGTACCGGTGTTCCGACGTCGCGAGTGACGTTGGATTTCTCGCTATGGATTTCGACGCGCGCGGGCGCCGTGATCTTGCCGAGCACTTCATCGCGCGCTATGAGGCAGCGAGCGGCGATCACGGCGTGCGTCACGTCGAACGATTCTTCCGCATGCACTACGCGATCATCCGCGCGATGGTCGATTCGATCCGACTCGCCGATCCGACGCTGCCCGAGGTCGAACGGGCACCGATACGAGTGATGGTGCGCGACTACGCGACGCTGGCTGCGGGTTATGCGGTCGAGCCAGCGCTCGTGATCATGACGGGTCTTCCGGCGACGGGGAAAAGCACGATCGCCCGCTCGATCGCGAAGCCGCTTCGCGCCGAGATTGTGCGAACCGACGAGATTCGCAAGCGACTCACCGGCCTCGACCCGACAGAACGCGGCGACGCGTCGTTATACCGAGACGAACACACGCGACGGACCTACGCAGCCGCAGTCGTCGCAGCGAGCGAGCGTCTTGCACAGCGACAGTCCGTCGTGATCGACGCCGCAAACCTTTTCCGCTGGCAGCGCGAACTATTTACGTCGCTCGGTCACGCACAACACATCCGCGTCGTCGTCGTAGAGACAACCGCCGACGCGTCGATGATCCGGCACCGCCTGACCGGTCGCGCCAGCGATCGCGCTGAAGTCTCCGACGCGACATGGCAGATCTATGAACTGAAGCGAGCTGAGCGTGAGCCGCTTGACGATGTAGGAGCAGAGGCGTTGCTGACTGTCGATGTGTCGCAGTCGCCCGAGGAAGCTACGCTCGACGTCCTCACGCGCATGTTGCCGTCATGATCCGGTCCAGCCGCCGAGCAAGATGCCCAGATCGAGTGGCCCCACGGTGCCGTCGCCGTCGAGATCGGCAGCTTGGTCGATCGTGCCCCAGGCCCCGATGAGTGCTGCGAGATCCGTCGCGTCGGTCACGCCGTCGGAGTTCACGTCGCCGCTGACGCTCGATCCGTACGTTCGCACCAGGACGTCGTGGAGACCGTTCGTGTTAAAGGCGACGAGGTTCGGCGCGTCTGTCACGAACACAAGCCATCTGCCGTCGGCGGAGAGCGACGTCCAGCGCCCCATCAAGCCTTCGAGCAGCCCAGTCGCTCCGATCGACGCCAGCTCGATCGCGCCGGTCGCACGATCGAAGCGCCACAACTGGCGCGAGTCAGTCTCAAGTGGTGGTGCGACGAGGTTCGTCGCGGTGGCTGCGAAGCTCACGTATCGACCGTTCGCGCTGATCGCGACACCGCGCGAGACACCGACGGACCATGTGCCGTCCGCAAGTCGGGTCACCGGCGTCAGATCATTCGTCACGAGATCGCGAACGAAGATCTGTTGCGAGCCAACCGGAGGCGGATTCTCCTACGAGCTGATTCAGGTCAATCGTCGGCGACTGATTCGGTGCCTGAAGTGAATAGAAGAATCGCGGCACGTCCATCGTCTCCACAAACGGTCGCTCTCCCCCAGCGACTCCGAAGGTGACATTGCTCCCGTTGCTCGGCACGCCCGCCGATCAGCGCCGCGGATCGCCGAAGCTGGCCTCCATGCGCGCGAGCCACGACGAATCGGTCGCGTGGGCGAGCGGAAGCGCAGAGTGGGAGACCGTAAGAACAGCAACGAGCGCGAGGTCTCGTCGTAGTCGACTCATGATTTCTTTCAGCCCAACTGGGCCAGCCCTCTTGGGGCAAGAAGCGAAACGCGCCAGCCGATCAGCGTGAGAAATGCGAGAGCAACGTGAAACGAGCTAACAACTTCATCGTCGGTGCCACGAGACTCATCTGCAAGAAGGAAGTTGAAGAATTCTCAACGATGCGCGGACCATGTCGGATTTCGCCCCCTTCTCAAGGGCTTCGCTCACGCGCGTCGATGACGTGCCTTCCCGGCGCGAGTTCGTGACTTGTCGTTCTCGGCGGCGTGCAGGGCCACGTGATATCCACGCGACACTTCGCGCCTCCGACGACGGGCGCGTGCACGATCGCCTCGCTTTCTTTCCCCGCGTGTCCACCCGGTCCCATGAGTTGACGGATGAGTGTGCGGTCGCCGTCCTTTACGTGCACGATGGCACCGAACGGCTGCGCGGCGATGCCGTGCGCGGGATCGCCCCGTAGCAGCAGCTCGATCGACGGCGGCCCAGTTGCGCCGCCCGTGCGGTTGAGCCACAGTCGCACCTTGGGAGCGCCACCGGCGGCGGCGATCATCTCCGGTGTGAATCGGTTGAACGATTGTCCCGCAACGATGTCCATGCGTCCGTCGCAATCGAAGTCAGCGAGTGCGATCTGCCCGCAACCGACATGATCGATGCCAGCCGCGAGCGTGGCGTCGACGAAGAGACGGCCGTCGTCGCTCGGCGCGGAACGCTGATGGAAGAGCCGCAAACGCTCGTCGAAGGGCGGGGGATCGGGATAGTCGCCGCTCGCCAGAAAGAGATCGAGACGTCCGTCGTGGTCGGTGTCGACAAGCTCAGCAAAGAGATCGCCTTGGTTCCAGCGATTCTCCAGGCCAGCGCTCGCGTCAAAGCGATCTACGCAATATGAGGCGGGCGAAGTGAAGCGCGTGCGCTGCGCGCCGCTCGTCGATTCAGCGATCAAGAAGCGCGAGCGATCCGACGAAGCGCCTGCCCAGAAGTGTGTTATCTCTGCGATAAACAGATCAAAGCGACCATCGTTGTTCACGTCGCCTACTGCGGCGTCGAACGTGTTGCCGTTGGAGCGGAAGGGCTTCTCGTTCGTGCGAACTGTTGTACTGCCAGGGATCACCGGGTAGGGACTACTGCGATCGGCGTCACCATCGAAGCCGAGCTCGGGCGCGACATCGCTCCAAACGCCGTCCAAGCCCCGCGCATAGAAACGATTCCAGCGGCGGCCGTACGCTAGTTCGACGAGTTGTGGCGGCACGCTCACTTCGCGCGGTAACAACTCCGTGATCAAGGCACCGTAGATCGGTCGACCGGCAATGTCGTGATCGTCTTCGAAAATCGCGCTGTCCTCGGGCAATCGTGATCGCTCGAAGCGCGGGGCGCCATCGTCGCCGCGCTTGTTCAGCAGGAGGTCGGCGGTGTAGGCCTCGTTGCTCTCGCCGTACCGCGAGTACCAGTTACCGATGAGTAGATCGGTTCGGCCATCGCGATCGACATCTCCGGCCGCAATGGCGCACGCGGTCTTCGGTGTCGTCGCGTCGATCGTGATCGGTGGATCGAAGGTGCCATCGCCTCGGCCGCGTTGCCACCACGCGTGCGGCGACGTGTCGTTCTTGTCCGCTCGCTCTTTGACCTTCTTGATATCGAGCGATCGAAACGACACTGCGTCGGGCACCCGGTCGCCATCCATGTCGACGAAAATAGAGACGCCATCGTCGCCTGGAGGTAGGAGCCTGGCGTCGATCGATTGGAATCGGAACGCGAGAGGGGAGCTCACGTCGCGTTGATTGAGGAACACCTTTGCGCGGCTCGCGATCACATCGGGTCGATCGTCGCCGTTCAAGTCGGCAACACAGACACGTCCCGTCGATGCGACATCGAGTCCGAGCGCAGTCGACGACTCAACAAAATGTGGTGCGTCGGAGAGGAGTGCGCCGCGCAGAAGCATGGCCGCTGCGATGGTGGTGGACAGCATCATCGCGCGGCCTCGCTCGTCGACGGTGTGATTGCCCCCTGAAGCGCGGGCTTCGCGCGGGGCTCGACAGTTGGCCAGTCGCGCCCGACCGCTGCCGCGAGCGTGGCCGCCATGGAGCCCTGCACGAAGTTGACCCCGGAGAGTTCGCCGCCCGGCTTCGTGTTCGGCCCGATAACCGCGCACCACATCTCGTCAGAGCCTGGCCACTTCGGACCGTGATTGTTCCAATCGCGCGGTTCGCGTCGTCCGTCGCCGCGGCCGTGGTCGGTTGTAATGATCAGCGTCGTCTTACCGCGATACGCCGGCAGCGATTGGAGCGTGGTCCAGAGCTCGGCTAGAAATCCGTCGCATCGATGCGCAGCGTCGAGATAGTCGGCGTATCTGCCTTCGTGCGCCCACTCATCGGTTTCACCGAATCCGATGAACATCACGCGCGGATCGGCGACCCGCATCCACTCAAGAGCAAGCGGAAAGATCATCGCGTCAAAATGTCCGCCCGGCCAACGTTTAGGCACCTCAGCGCGGAGTCGATTCACGAGTGCCATTGTCGGCGTGAGTTCACGTCCGACCGGATTGAATGGCCCGATGCTGTCGTCAACCGGCACCCCTGATCGTGGCACGGCGAAGATGAATGGGAACACGTCCCAGCAACCGAACGCGCACACGCGACCTTTGAACTCATCGAGCGAGTTCAGCCACTCGAACACGCTGGTGTTCGGGTTGACTATCTTCTTGTTGCTATCGATCGTTGGATCGGCGAATCCGCAAATCGTGTTGCTATAGCCGGGATACGACACGTAGACGCCATTGTCTGCTTCGCCGTGCGATGCGAGATCGCGATTGCCCCAAAGAGCGCCTTCGCGCGCGACCGTCGACCAGAAGAACGGCATGAGCGCGGCCCGACGCGCCGACGGAGTGTCCTGCCCGAATCGAGCGCGAATCACGGTCGCATCGTCAATCAGTCCGCTCTCCTTCGAGAAGTGCTCGTCGGTCGCGCCGCGGAAAACCTCTTGCCAGCGCAGGCCATCGATCATGACGAGGACGACGCGGCGATCGTCGGAGTGCGCCGACGGTGCTTCAGAGCACGTCACCAAGCCGACTACGAGAACTGCTAGGGTGCAAGCGATGACGGCGCGGAGAGTGCGGTTCACACCGAGCATGTTAGTGCATGCCTTTTCTCCAGTGTTTAGTTTGTGGAGTGGAACGAGTTTCACATCCGCAAGAACTGGACGCGATCCGCGGGGAGCCGTCTTTTACATCGCTCAGACGTCGCGAAGTAGATCACGCAATCGGCGCGGCGTCGACGCAGAAACTATGAGCAGACTCTTCGGCGCGGCGGCAGCTGCGTTCCGCAGGAGCTGGCTCGGCGGGACGACGGTGGCCCCCGACCAGGTCTTCTCGGCCTGCTTGACAATGCCATGGAAGATGCGCGCGACACTGTCGCCGCGGGTCGCAGCGTCCGCACCCAACCATCCGCACTGCCAGATCGAGCCGAACTTGGACCACGCGTCCTCGCGCAAGTAGACGCCAGCCCCAAATGCTCGAATGAGGTTCTCGTCGACGAATCGCTGCATGCGCAATTCGATCTCAGGGCACAGGTCGGCCGGGTGCGGCTCGTGCAGCAAGAAGCCGTCGACCCGGTCGCGCTTCAGACGCTTCAGGCTTCCTTCAAGCGAGCTCCGAAGCGCCGACTCGGAGAAGTCATAGCGCGTGCGCTGCATCCGATCTTCAACCTTCTTGGTCCCATCGCGCCCTAACGCGCGCAGGGCAATCGCTTTCAGAAACGGAGTCCGATCGAGGATCGGTTTCCGTAGGCGGCGGATTCGGTCAGCGCGGGCAGAATACGCTGGCCGCGGGGGACCAATCTTTGTCGTGATGATCACGTCGGGGACTGTTCCAAGCACGTCGCCGAGCAACTCTTCCGCCGTCCCCATCCCATAGCTCGGCGCGACATCGAAGTACCGGATGCCGAGGTCGAGAGCCGCCTCTATGACGCGCGATGACCGACGCTGGCTCTCGCGGCCGACCAGTGCGCCGCAACCCAAACCGATCTGTGGAACCGCCCGTCTGAGCGGCAAGAATTCAACTGTTCTCATGTCGTCCCTTTGTTCTCGTTCACCCGGCCAGCGTCAACGGCAGCAACGTCCGAACATCCTTGCACTCGTCGAGTTTCAGAATCGCCTCCGCAAGTTTCGTACACCGGTCGCGACCGATGACGCCGTCGCCGAGCGCGTGGAATTTGACGCCGATCTCGGCCTCAGTCATCGGATCGCGCGGGTCGCCCTTTGGAACGTCGACGCGCTTGGTGAAGCTCTTACCGCCGGTTGTCGTAATCGTCACGCGACTCGGTTGGAACTTAGGGAAGAGCGCTTCGAACTCGTCGTTGGCGACGACCTTCACTTTGTCCATGACCGGAATGAGCGCCTTGTCGAGCACCCGCTCTTCACGGAATTGAAGCGGTGTCACCATACCGTCGACGAGGCCAGCCGCCATGCAATAGGGCAGTGAGTGATCAGCGGTCTCTTTCGAGTTAGGTCGGTACTTCGCTGGATCGCCCAAGATGTCGGCGGCTCGAGCGATGACCTCGACCTTGATCTCGGTCACGCTGCTGGCGCTGATGCTGTTCTCTTGAACGCATTTGAGCATGGCCGTGAGCGGGGCGTGACTGAGCGCTTCGACGGGGAAACTCTTCATGCCGCACTCGTTGATGCGGTAGCGATCAGTGTTCGCGCGGGGTAACTTGTCGAGCAGCATCGCAGTGTCGAACTTCGCAGGCGAGCCCTTGTATTGCACGTGCCCGAACACTGCGAAAAGGCCCTCCTTGCCGTCGAACATGTGCTCCGGGCCGGTGTAGCCGCGCGCTGCGAGTAGCGCCGACTCAACCCCCATGCGCGTGGCCCACGGATCGACCGTGTTCTTCATGTTCGTGAGTTTGCCAGCGGTCACGGCGCCGGGCGAAAACGTGCGCGCCGCAGAGATGCCAATTGCTTGCACCATTTGATCGACGCTGAGGCCGATCACGCGTCCGGCTGCGATCGGCGCCGCAAACGCAGTGAGTGTCGCGTGGTGCCATCCGTACTCGCGCACACCGGGCACGCCGAACTCGCAAAGTCGCTGCTCAATCTCATACGCAATAACGGTCGCCAAGATGAGATCTTTACCCGATGCGCCGCGCGCTTCGCATAGTGCAAGTGGACCGCAAATGATGTCCGATGGATGGCACGGATCGGCCTTCCAGTAGATGTCGTTGTAGTCCATCGCTCGCACCATGTGCGAGTTCAGGAATGCGGCGTCGACTGGATTAGTACGCAGCCCAGAGACGAAGCACGTGCACGGACCCGAGCCCGTTCCAGTCGGCACACTCTGCATATCACGTTGGTGCGCCAGCAAGATATGTGCGTCCTCTTGTTCGCTGCCGCCGAGGCCGCAACCGATCGAGTCGAACCAGAAGAGCTTGGCGGCGCGGATGGCGTCAGCGCTGAGGTGTTCGTACCGCAGCGCGCACGCCCAATCCGAGAGCGTGTGCGAGAGCCAGACCTTGCCGGGAGTTGTGGGAGCGTGGGACATAGGAAAACTCGAGAAGGTAGTACATCAACCAGCCGCGTACGCGGCAACCGCCTTCGCAACGTCAAGTGTCGATGCAGTGCCGCCGAGGTCGAAGGTGCGGACCTTGCCTTCCTTGATCACGCGAGCAATCGCTGCTTCAAGCCGCGCTGCGCGATCTGTCTCGCCGAGCCAATCGAGCATCATCCGCGCGGTCAAGAGCATCGCAATCGGATTGACCTTGTACTGGCCGGCGTACTTCGGCGCACTGCCATGCGTCGGCTCGAAGACAGCGTATTTGTCACCGAGATTCGCGCTCGGCGCGAAGCCGAGGCCGCCGACGAGTCCGGCGCAGAGGTCGCTCACGATGTCTCCGAACATGTTCTCGGCGACGAGCACCGAGTAATCCTGCGGGTTCTTGAACATCCACATGCAGATCGCATCGATGTTGGCGTCGTCGGCCCAAATGCCTGGGTACTCGGCCGACATCGCACGGAAGATGCGCATCATCAATCCGCCGGTTTCGCGTAACACGTTAGGCTTTTCGATAAGCGTGACGCGCTTACGGCCAGTCTTCTTCGCGTATTCGAATGCGTGTCGACAGATGCTGGCGCAACCCTGCTTACTCATGATGCGCGTCGAAAGCGCAACGTTTTCGAGACCCTTGTCCTTCCAGGGCTTCATCTTTGGATTTGCGCAGAGCGCGGTGTAGACGCTCTCGGGAAGCGGGTAGAACTCGACGCCGCCGTACATGCCTTCCGTGTTCTCGCGGAAGATGACTTGATCGATGAGCAATTCGCCACTCGACGGATTCGCGAGCGCGGTGCCGCGATAATTCAGTGGGTTGCCGGGATAGCTCTTACATGGCCGCATGTTGGTGTGCAGATTGAACATCTGCCGCAGCTTCACGATCGGGCTGAAGTACACGAGCCCCTTGCTCTTGAGTTCCGGCGCGAGTTCTTCTTTCGCGTCGTCCTGAGGCTTGCTTGTAATAGCGCCGAACAGTCCGCACGTCGTCCCGTGAAGCGCCTTCACCGTGCGATCGGGCAGCGCGTTGCCTTCCTTGCACCAGAACTCCCAGCCGATGTCGCAGGGCACGTACTCGGCATCGAGTTTCATCGTGTCAAGCACAATTCGGGTCGCGTCCATCACGTCGTTGCCGATGCCGTCTCCGGGCATCCAAGCGATTGAGTACTTAGTCATTTCGATGCGGTCCTTGGGAAAGGTCTTATACTGAAGTCGATCCCGGTTGTTTGGGTTCTTCTCGAATGGATCTACGCAGGCTTGGCGTGAGCGCCTTGACTGATTCTCGCAGCCACCAGCGATTCCGCGCCGCCTGCCACGACGAGTCGCTGAGCGACAGGGCTGAGCGCCGGAAACACAAAAGTTCGACCGAGCGCGGTGAGCGTCGACCGGCGATAGTCGATCGCGATGTCGCCAGCGAGCGTCGTTTTTCCGCCGCTCTGTGACGCTCGCAGCGCCTTCACGAGTTCCGGGCACTCGAAGACGACGAAGCCGTTGTTGAACGCATTGCGCTTGTAGGTTTCGCTGAAGCTTGCAGCGATGACGCAGGGGATTCCGAGATACTTGAGCGCCGTCGCAGCCTGCTCGCGCGACGAGCCAGTGCCAAAGTTCAGTCCCCCGACAATGATGTCGCCTGAGTTCGCGACGCTCTTGAACGCCGGGTCGTAGTTTTCGAAAACGTAACCAGCCATTTCTGTCGGCGTGATCGCGTCGTTGTAGGTGTGCTTGCCCGCGTAGATGCCGTCGGTATTCAGATTGTCTTTGTCGAGGAAGAGGAGCCGTCCACGCACGAGTGCTGGGAAGCCGTCAATGACTTCCACGCTCGATGGTGCTGTCATGGTGACCGGCCGCACGGAGAGTGAGGATCTTGGCTTCTCGTCCGCAAATCGCGTCGGCGATGCGATGTATCCCGCGAGCGCGCTTGCGGCGACGACCGCGGGCGAACCGAGATAGACCTGTCCAGCGCGGTCACCCATACGACCTTCAAAGTTGCGGTTCGTCGCGGAGATACCGGTCTCGCCGGCCTTGATCGTGCCGCGACCGAGGCCGATGCAGGTGCCGCAACCCGGCGGCAGTTCGATCGCGCCAGCGTCGAGAAGCGCCTGCCAATGTCCGTCGCGCATCGCCCTCGCTTGTACCTCGGCGCTCGCGGCGGCGAGATAGAACTCAACCCCTTCGGCGACCCGCTTCCCGCGCACGATGGTGGCGGCTTCGGCGAGATCCTCGTAGCGAGCGTTGACGCAACTCATGAGCCACGCCTTGTTGATCTTGACGCGCCGCGCCTCGATCGCGGGAAGTGAGTGCATCGTCTTGACGTCGTTTGGCCCGGAGACGTGCGGCACGATGGTCGAGAGATCGAGTTCGAGTTCCGTGGCGTAGCTCGCGTCGGGATCCGCAGTCGATGACGCGCGGTCGGCCCACCAGCGCGCGACATCAGCTCGGGTGTAGCCGCCGCGCGAACCATCGCGCACCGTACCGGGCCGCGATCCCGACGCGAACACATCGGCGCGGCTGTCGAGGTACGCACGAAGGGTCTCATCGAACGGGAATAACCCAGCAAGCGCGCCCCATTCAGTTGTCATGTTCGAAATCGACATGCGCTGATCCATCGTCATTGCAGTGATGCCACCCTCGCCGCCGCTCCGCGATAAATCCTTGGGTGGCTCACGAAACTCCACCGCGTGATTCAACACCTCGTCGTGCGAGAAGACTCCGCACAGGGCGACGATCACGTCTTTCCCCGTCACGCCTGGGCGCAGGCGGCCGCGCAGTGTGACGCGCGCGACCGCGGGTACTTGCCACCACGTCGCGCCGGTGGCCCAAATGCTCGCAGCGTCGGTGCGCACCACCGGCGTGCCAAGACACGCGATAGCACCATACAGGTTCGAGTGGGAGTCGCTGCCAACGACCATCGAACCGGGCACGACGTAGCCTTGCTCCACCATGATCTGGTGAGCGATGCCCGTGCCTGCGGGGAAGAAATCGACGCCATGTTCGCGGGCAAACTGCTCAATCTTCGCGTACTTGCCTAAATTCTCCGAGGTGAGATTCTGAATGTCGTGGTCGATGGCGAACACGGGTTGATGGGCATCGAAGACGCGTGGGGCAGTGCCGACCGCCTTGAAGATCTCGCGAAACTTTGGAATGACAGCCCCGGTGTTGTCGTGCGTCATCACGTGCTTGGGGCGAATCGACACGAAGTCGCCCGAGCGCACGACGTCGCCGGTCCGAAGACCTTCAGCGTGCCGATTCGCAATTTTTTCAACGAGGGTGAGGTTCATGATTGCGGTGTCTCGATTGATCGCCTTACGCCTTCGTCTTTCCTAGCACCTTCGCGATGTCGAAGTCAATGAAGTCAGCGTGATGGAAGATCCAGCTCTCGATCGTGCGCTCGGTCTTGTCACCTTCGTGACTGTGCGTCGCAACGATGTGCATGACTTCGGGTGGCACGCCGTGCTTGAAGGCGAGTGCGACGCCACTGAACGGGTGTCGCAAGAGGTCGCCGTAACGCCCTTTGATCACACCGCCGCTCGCGTCCTTGTCGAACTCAAGCATCTTTCCGACGTCGGCGAGCAGCGAACCAGCGATGAGATAGTCAAGGTTCACCGGCACACGATCACCGAAGACTTCGCGCAACACCTTGGTGATCGCGATGCATTGCTTGCAGCACGAGTTCAGGTGCTCGACGAACCGCAAGTCGATCTTGCCAGCGAGCAACGTGAAGGGAATCGCGCGAATCTCAGCGAAGGTCCAGCCCTTGCCGCCGCAACCGGTGGTGAGCGCCTCACTCCAGATGGCGGCGACGCGCTCGCGGAGCGAAGTATCCTTGATATGCATGATGTCGGGAAACAATTCGGCAATCTGAGCAAGCGAATAAGTCACTGTGGTTTTCTCGGCGGAAGGTGGCGGTCCAAGTGGCGGTCAAGCGGGCCGTCGTAGGCGTGGCGCTCGGGATCGATGCGGCGCATGGGACGTTCGCGAGTCTGCTCTTCGACGACATGTGCGACCAGACCGGGTGTTCGCGCGATCATGAAGATGCCGTTGAAGAGGCGCGGGTCGAGACCGAGGTCGGCCAAGATCGCACCGATGGCGCCGTCGACGTTGATGGGAAGCGGCTTGCCGGTTGCGACGAAGGCTCGCTGCACTGCCAGCGCAGCAGCGATGTGCGGAGCGCGATCGCCGTCGAGTCCAGCCTCACGGGCAAGCTCAAGCAGGCGGGGAGTTCGCGGATCCTTCGTGTGAATTCGGTGACCGAAGCCCGATATCCGTGACCCAGTCGATTTCACCTCCGCGACGAGAGCGGTGGCCGCCGCATCGTGAGTCACGTGGTCGCGCTGCGAGTTTTCGATGAGCGTCGCGAGCAGACGTGCGCAATCTTCGATGGCGCCGCCGTGATGGCGATTGATCGACGAGATGCCCGCAGCGACCGACGACGACAGCGACGCCCCGGTACTCGCCACGGTGCGGGCGGCGAGCGTGCTCGGGGGCGTGCATCCGTGGTCGATGCTGGAGACGAGAATTGCATCCATCAATCGACCAGTGCGCTCGTCGGGCAGTTCGCCCTTCAAGATGAGGTGCACCGCTGCTCCGAAGCTGAGGCGCCCCATGAGTTCCGCGATGTCGTAACCGCGCACGGCGACGCGATTCGGAACAATCTTCGTGACAGCGCTGGTCCAGACAGCGATCTTCTCGGCTTCGGTCATCAACGAGGTGTTATCCGCGACGTGGCGCAGCACATCGACGGTCGCGGCTGGAAGGTCGCCAAACGAGTCGACGACGGTCGCACCGGCCCCGCGCAGCGCTGCGACCTTGCCCGCATGCGTCCCTCGGTTCCCCTCAATGATCGCTCCCGCGTGGCTAAAGCGAGTGCCTTCCTTTGCGGCTTTACCGCCGACGTACGCGATGACGGGCTTCTTGACGCGACCCGTCGTGATGAGGTCTGCCAGCTCTTCTTCCTGCGACGAACCGATCTCACCGAATACGACGATTGCGTCGGTCGCGGTGTCTGCTTCGAAACGAAGCGCAATGTCGGGGATGCGCAGACCTAACACCGCATCACCACCGATGTGCACGATCGTGCTCAGACGCACGCCCGCCTGCCCAAGGTAGTAGCCAGTACTCGACGCCATGCCGCCCGATCGCGAGATGACGCCGACTCCACCGGGGCGTCCCGGTTTGAACCATGCACGGGCCGACTCAGCGCGACCACCGATCATGCCGACGACTGCTTTGCCCGGACTGATGATGCCCAAGGTGTTCGGACCAAGGAACTCTGCCCTGTTCGAGCGAGCGCAGGCGGCGATCTCCATGGCGTCCCACACCGGCACGCGATCCGCGACGAGTACGACGAACTTGACGCCAGCTTCGATCGCTTCAATTGCTGCATGCTTGACCATTGGTGCTGGCACGAAGAGAACCGAGATGTCGATCACGCCGAGCGCGGCGGTTGCGGCCCGGGCTGTGTCGAACACTGGCAGTCCGAGCACCTGCGTTCCACCCTTGCCCGGCGTGCAACCACCGACGACGCAGGTGCCGTAGTCGAGCATCAGGCGCGTGCGCGCCATGCCTTCGCGGCCGGTGATGCCTTGCACGATGACCCGTTTCGTTTCGTCGACGAGGATCGCCATGGGCTAGCGCACCTCCTTCGCTGACGAGATCGCTGCGAGTCCAGGGATGTCGAGATCGACGAAGAGCGCGCCGTCGCCCGCACGTCGGCATTCGACTTCGCAAGCGATGAACTCGCTGTCTTTGTGAGCGAGTTCGGCGGCGGGCAACGTGAACGCTGGCTTGCCGTTGTCGTCGCGCACGAGTCCAGTGGAATTGGCAACGACAATCGGGCGAACGTCGGACCAGCGGGCGGCATCGATCCAGACGCAGCCGCCTTTGATGGGCATTGACAACGACGAGGCGGCGCCGACGTACGGCGGCACGCGTCGCGACCGAGGTGCCCAGGTGCGACCGCCAGCGGCTGCGACGAGTTCGGCGAAGCGGCGCGCGATCAACGCGGGCGAGTCGGTCTTGCAATAGCCCTCGACCGGAGCCCGCAGATCGCGGCGTGCCGACGCGAGAATGTCCACCGCGCGATCCTCCGTGTTGCCGCCCAGTCGAATGACTGCGGGGATGTCGAGCTCGAGCTCCCAGAACGCTTTCGCGAGTCCGTATGCCGACCAGAATTGCTCTTGACTCGCGACGCCGGAACCAGAACCGAAGTATCCGACGAGCCCTGGTTGACTCAAGATGATTCGGGCGGCGCGGTAGACCTTCGCGCTCGACGGGTTGCCCGACGTGTCGGTGAAGTCGGCGACGGTGAAGCCTTCCGAGGTGATTGCGTCCATCGCCATCATCGATCCGCCACCGCCCGCGCCGTGGAAGCCAACGAGACCACGCGAGCCAGCAGGTGCCGTCGTCGCGAGTTGCGCGAAGTAGAACGTTCCGCGGTGGTCGGCCTGCTCGACGGCGTAGGCCACACGCTCGAGCGCGGTCGGTGGATGATCGAACTCGCGCGCGATCTCGATGCCGAGTTCGGGATGCCTAAACACTGCGTAGTCGTCAATCGTGACGCGGCAATCGGCTGCGACGACGCGCCCGTCGCGGGTCACGACCAGTGGATTGATCTCGACGCTTCGTGCTTCGGCCGATTTGGCGACCGTGAAGATCGCGCGGATCGCGGACATGATCGCTGGAAGAGACGCGCCACCCGCCGCCTCTACTGCGGCTGCGAGTGCAACTTCGTCTGGGCCGGTCAAGACGTTGCAAGCAATTCGGGACGTTGACGCGGCGCGCTCCTCGACACCCGAGCCACCGACAGGCGAGAACAAGAGGACGGGCGCACGATCGCGGTCGTCGATTGCAAGAGAGACGAAGAGTTCGCGCGCGATTTCTATCTTCTCTTCGATCAAGATTGATTCGACGGGAAACTGACCAACCACTAGCGTGAGCATTCGCCTCGCATGCGTCGCAGCTTCGGCAGGGGAGTTCGCGAACGCGACACCGCCGATGGCGGCGCGCCCGGTCGTCCACGCTTGGATCTTCACGACAACGGGACAGCCGATCGTGCTAGCCGCGCGCTCAGCCTCGTCTGCCGTCCGCGCGACCAGTCCGCGCGGGACCGCCACCCCATGGAGGGCGAGAAGACGCTTGCCGTCGTGTTCCGAGAGTCGGGCCATGAGGAAGCCGGTGTGGGGAGGCGTTGGGCGTAGGGCTGGGGAAAATAGAGTAGAGGAAGTTGCAGCGATCGGGGCGTCGGACATTTCTGCGGATCGGGCAAAGCCGATGTGCGACACTTTGCCGCATGCGCTGCGTCGTGTTTGGCTTGGTCGTCGGCATGGTCGTTGGCTGTGGTGCGGACGAGCCCACGCGACAACGGGCGGCACCGACTGAGGCCCGAAGCGTCCGAGCGCTCGCGGCTCGCGTACCAGCGTCAACCAGCGTCGACGACGATTTTTCGGCTCGAGTTCATCTGCATCGAAGTCAGGGACATGCGACCTCGTCTGGGGAACCCTCGCAGCATCCGGGGATGGGCGATCCGGCCATGTGTACCTGCCCTGCGGCGAAGCTCGTCGACGGCTGGTGCGAGTTTCACGCAGCAGGATGGGTGGCCGGAGTCCGCGTTCGTTCGGCGCAACTCTTTGAAACCCTCGATCCGCACGGCCACGACATCGGCCACGAGTCGGTGACGTGCCCGACGTGTCGCGACGCGATCGTAAGCGACGGTTACTGCGACGCGTCACACATTGGTTGGCAGCGAGGGCTCGCGTACATGACGCGTCTGACGTGGCTCTTGGCGAAAGGTCAACGCGTCACTGACGAGCTGGCGTTGTGCAGCTCGTGCCGACTTGCGGCGGCTGCATCGAACTCGGCCGAGCCGCGCTGGTGCACGACCTGTGAAGGCGGAGTCGTCGGCAACGTTTTCTTCACAGATCCGAAACTGTTTGAGGAAGCGAGCCGCTCGCTCGGTACGCTGCGGCTCGCAGTGGCTGAGTCCGCTCGTTGCGAACTCTGCGCTTGCGCGATGGTGTATGACCGGCGATGCCCTGACTGCGGCATCGCTTACCGCGACGGACGGGCGACCGGTGCGCCGACACCGATTTCCCACTAAGCCATCGGCCTGCGACGATGTCGCGCCACGCC
>JAWXCC010000241.1:0-36161 GCA_034440475.1 Phycisphaerae bacterium
CCCGGCACTGGGCCCGGCACTGGGCCCGGCACTTGACCCGGCACTGGGCCCGGCAGCAGCCGCAGGTGCCATCACGCTTCCACTCGGACTAACACCTCCGGCACCACCCGGGTGTGAAGCAGGAAGCTCGCGCTGGCCGGACTTCGACCGAATCAGTTCATAGAGTGCTGGCTGCGTCCCTTTTCGGGCCATGGTGCCCTCCATGGTACCCGTCAATCTCCGCGCGTCACCGCGTTGCCGCCGGAGAGAGGCTCGGACGGAGGCTCCGAGGGAGCTGAAGTATCAACGTCGCGCGCGTGCCCTCGCTCGGCATGCGCTCGGTCCACGACTCCCAGTTCGCCGACTCCAGCGCCGTCTCGTCGGAGATCACCGTGCTCGCGGCTACGGTCTCGTCGCCAAAGGTGACGAGCCCGACGACAGACCCTGAAAAATCAGCCTGGTAGTGCTCACCCGCTCCCCAAGACGGCGGATTCGGCCGAATGTGCGAGCCCGCAAAGACCCATTTCGCTGGAAAGGCGCGGCCATCAGCGCCGCGGATCCAATCGGCGAGCGCAGTCGTCTGTTCGGTCTCGCCCTCGCGCCAACGAACGAGCGGCACGACTTCCGGTCCGTGCGACGGATCGACTTCCACCTGCCCATTCTCGTAACGCCAGCGCCCCGGTTCGCCTGCCTCAAGACCAAGGAGCAAGAGGGCCGCGTGTATCTGGCTGGGTTTCACTTCGACAACGAGAAGCGACTCGTGCTCGCGCGTTTCGACCAGGCACACGACCTGCTCGAGCCACCCTCGCGTCGATGCAACGGTCGCGGGAACCCGCACTTCGCCTTCTGCCCGATCGACTTCGATGCCACCCGCGAGACGAACGACCGACTGCGGTGACGGTTCTGGAGACGCGATAGGAGTTGGCTCTGCTTCAGCTGCGATGACCGTCGGCGCTCCTGGCTCGATCGATTGTTGCGTCGCAGGAGGCGCGGCGCACGCACTCACGAGGACGGCGATCGAACATCCGACGTTACAGGCTGCTAGCGCGCGCATCATGCTCCGACGCTTCGTCCACATGGTTGAGAGCGTACGAAACACCCATGGCGATTGCGCGACGAGACGCGCGAGTTGCTCCTCTTACGGGATCATGAGAATCTCTGCCGCCTGCGCGGGGGTTAGTTCGGCGTGGTAGCAGAGGAGTACCACTTCGCGCTGTCGGTCGGGAAGGGAAGTAACCGCGACGTTGATCGCCTCGCGCGCCGCGCGTCGGCGCTCGCGTGCGGCGAGATCGCGACACTCGTTCACAATCACACGGTCCTCCAGTGCGGCCGCACGATTAGACCGCGAGGGACGAGAATCGGTTCGCGCGGTGGCGACGGATGGCCGACGATTCTCCTGATCGACCAAAAAAAGTAAAAAGGCCCGACGGAGGTAAACCTCGCGCCGGGCCCTTCCGGGGGCAATGTGAGCGACTGAGTCGTCGCGTCGCGGAGTGAGCGTCGATGCCCCTCACGCGATACTTGACCGTACGAACCAGTGGAGAGCGAGCAAGGCGTTCGTGATGATTCGCTCGCCTTGGGAGCGGTCGAGCGCCGCGCCTCTCGCGCAACTGCTACAACCCGCAAGCTGTGGTCTCGCTCCGCCGTACCGTCCGCTTTTCGCTGCCGCCAACCGGTCGTCCGCTCGCCGCCGGAGGCAGCGATGTCTGGTCGCGCCCGAAACACAACGCGTTCGCAGGGTGGCCCGCGTCCTCGGGCATTTCGGTCTACGGCGAACTCCATGTTGAGGTTGAGGGTGAGCCCGACCCACACTCCGGCTACCTCGTCAACATCACTGAGATCGATCGCGCAGTGCGGGAGCTCGCGCTGCCGTGGATGCACGAGCGCTATGCAGAGCAGTTTGCGATTGGCGGCGCAATCGAGCCAGCAACCCTCCTGCCAGAAGTCACGCGTCGCATGAGCGCGGCGCTACCGGTGCGAGTCCGCTCGCTCGGCTGGCAACTCACTCCACTCCATTCCGTGACGTTCGAGACCTCCATGCCTAACCTCGTCGAACTGCGCCAAAGCTTCGAATTCTCCGCGTCGCACCGACTGCACTGCACCGAGTACGACGACGACACGAATCGCCGAATCTTTGGAAAGTGCAACAACCCGAACGGACACGGGCATAACTACCGCGTGGAAGTCGCCGTCGCCGTTCCGCTCGGCGAGGTCGGTCGAGCGCCAAATCCGAGCGCGCTTGGTCTGCCGCAGCTCGAAGCCATCGTCGACGCCACCGTCATCCGGCGCTTCGATCACAAACACTTGAACAGCGATTGTCCGGAGTTTGCCTTGGTCAATCCGAGTGTCGAGCATATTGCCAAGGTCTGCCATGATCTCCTAGTGAAGCCACTCGACGCCGCTGGCGGTGCCTTGCGACGAGTGACGGTCTGGGAGACAGAAAAGACCTCGTGCACCTATCCCAGCTAACTCCACGTCGGTAGGACCTCATACGACGGGAAACACCATGCGTTCTAGTTCGATCTTGATCGCGCTCGCTCGTTCGTCACTCCTCGCCCTCGCCGTCGGCTCGATGCCATGTGGAGCTGCGCTCGCCCAAGCACCACCGACCCCACAGCCGCCCGCGGCACCGGACTCGCTGCGTGGCCAATACGACACGCTCAAGAGGTTCATAGCTCGCAAGGGTTCGATCTCGGTCGATGACCGCGCGGCGATCATCGCGCTGCTGGCGAAAGTGAAGGTGGAGGCAGAGCGCGGTTCGACCGACCCGGTCGTACTTGCGATGCAAGCACAGCTCGCGGGGTGGATCGACGACGTTCAAGCGCAACGTTCCGCGTATCTGCGTCTACTTGAGCTGCAGCCGAGCAACGAGGTCGCTGCGTCGCAGTGGATCGAGGCGATGGCGCACCGCGCGCAGTACGAAGACGCCATCGAATTCGCGAACCAGCGGTTTCCCGACCTGACAGTCGCACCGCGCGTCGCTGTCGCGGTCGCCGAAGTTCTCGTCGCCGCGAATCGCTTCGACGACGCGATAAAACTGCTCGACCAGTGCTCCGTCGCGACGGCCGCTCGCCCTGAGCTCGCAATGAAGGTGAAAAACGTACGGCAGCGCGCTGAATCGCTTGCGCCACTCTGGGCTGGTGAGAAAGCGATCCGCGCCACCGAAGACGGAAAGACCGAGAACGCCCGAGTGCAGCTCGTGACAACGAAGGGAACTGTCCTTCTTGAACTGTTCGAGCGCGAGGCGCCCGCGACGACCCAGAGCTTCGTCGAACTCGTCGACAGTCACTTCTACGACGGCACGCAATTTCACCGTCGCATCCCGAGCTTCGCGGTGCTGGGCGGCGACGCGAATACCAAGGTTGGACCAACCGCGCAACGAGGCGCACGTCCGGGATTCGGCACGATCGGCTGGCGCATTCCCGACGAGAACAAACGAAGCGATCGACGTCAGGCATTCGGCGGCACGATCGGACTCTGCAAAGCACTGGACGGCACCCCCACGGGCGCATTCGTTCCGAAGAGCGCGGGAAGCCAGTTTTTCTTCTTGCTCCAGCCTGCCGAATTCTTGCACGACGACTTGGCTGGATTCACAATCTTCGGTCGCATCATCGATGGGTGGGAAACCGTCGTCGCGCTCGAAGCTGGCGATGAAGTGATCGCCGCGACCGTCGTACGCAAGGGATCGCACGAATACAAATCGGTGCGAGAACCAGAACTCCCGATGGCGATGGAGATGTCTGTCCCCTCGCAACCGCTGCGTCCCCCGGCCGGAGCGGCGATGAACCCCGCGACCCTGCCGCCCTCGGGTGCAGGCGGCACCCCCCAACGACCGAAGCCACCAGCGCCAATTCCAGTGACACCGCAACCGCGTTAGCTCGACGACGTCCCACTCGACTCGCCAGACTGTTAGACAAGGTCTTCTTCGCCGAGAAGCCGAAAGCCCCTCCGTCTGAGGATCTGCCCCGCGAGCGTGCTGTCATCGACGGCAAGGGCGATCGTCGGACTCCCGTCCGGCACCATCAGCACCGGATAGGCGAAGCGAATATTGAGCTCGGCACTCAAGAGGTACATGCATACATGTCTCAGCGTGTGCTTGTCGGTGTGATCCGCGCCGAGTTCAACGACGAGAAGATCCGTCTCGCTGAACGCGAATTGCTTGCGGCGCATCAGGTGCCGCGCTGCATCGGCGTTGTCGAAGATGAGGCGTACGACGGCGTGATCGCTCGAGTCGTGCACGCTGAACGCACGCAGGCTGACTTCGGTGTTGTCGTCAAAAAGCTGTACGAGGTCGAGCAACTTACCGACGCGGTTATCAAGAAACACGCTGAACTGACGCACCCTCGGCGGCGCGTACCCCTGTTCCGTGTTCGGCGGCATCGCTTGACTCATCGCTTGGCACTGTAGCGGGTCGAACGCAGGCGAATGCGGCTGGTACGTTGCGACAATGCTCTCCGCGCTCGTACTCCTCGTCTCGCTCACCTGCATGGCGCCGACATTCGCCGGTACCGACGATCCGCCCGTGTCGGCGACCGTTCCCGAATCTCCCGCCGGCAAGCTCGACGCACTGTTCCGCGAGTACGACGCTTGGCGGTTCGCGGCATTTCCCGAGCAAGCCCGCGCGCGCGGTATCCCAGTCGGCGTCGACCGCCTGACGGCAGAGGGCATCGCTCCCGAGTTGCAACGGAACGAACAGCGCAAATTGTTTCTTGAAGATCTTGACGCGATTGACCCTTCGTCGCTGTCGCCGCGCGATCGCTTGGACTACGACCTCTTTCGCACCGGACTGAGCCAATCGATTGAGGGATTCTCACTCGACGGGTGGCTCGTGAAGATTGGACCGGTCTCGGGACCGCACCAAGACATTCCGCAACTCGCGGAGCGCGTCCGGTTCGAGCGTGACGAGGACTACGTCAACTACCTCAAACGCCTCACATGGGTGCCGGCTAATCTCCGGGCGACGATCGACGTGCTCACGCTCGGACTCGAACGCGGGCGCACACCACCGAAGATCATCTTGGCGGGCGTTCCGGCGCAAATCAACGCTGTGCTGGCAACGGGGCTCGACGCGCTCGGCGATCCGTTTCGCAAGTTCCCAACGTCGATTCCCCCCGAGCGACAGGCTGAACTCACGACCGAGTTCACGACCGAGCGTTTGCCCGCGATCCAAGAGGCGATGGAGGATCTCGCCCGTTTCGTCACGACCGTCTACATCCCAAAGTGCGGCGACTCGATCGCAGCCAGCGACCAACAGAACGGGAAGGCGTGGTACGCGCATCGGCTGCGGGTAGAGACAACAACCGATCTCACCCCCGAAGCGATCCATCAGCTCGGACTCGATGAGGTCGCGCGAATTCGCGCAGAAATGCTCGCGGTGATTCGGAAGACCGATTGGTACCTGCCGAACGGCACGGTCGATCCGGCGAACGCGGCGCTCAGCGAAGACGCTCTCTTCGCGCGCTTCGTCGCGTACCTGCGGACAGACAAACGCTTCTACTTCGACGACGCAGATGCGCTCCTGAACGCCTATCGCGCGATTTGCAAGCGCGTCGACCCAGAAATACCGCGCCTGTTCGGACGTCTGCCGCGCTTGCCCTACGGCGTCCGAGCGATTCCGCGGTTCATGGCACCAACGCAAACGACCGCGTATTACCAAGACGGCAGCATCCCCAACGGCGACCCCGGTTGGTTCTTCGCGAACACGTACGCGCTGGAGCAGCGTCCCAAGTACGAGATGATTCCGCTCGCACTCCACGAGGCGGTTCCTGGCCACCACCTTCAAATCGCGATCGCGCAGGAGCTCGAAGGCGTGCGCGAGTTCAGGCGCAACAGCGATTTCACCGCGTTCGTCGAAGGCTGGGGTCTCTACTCCGAGCGGCTCGGCATCGAGATGGGCTTGTACGAAAATCCGTACGACGACTTTGGAAGGCTGCTGTACGAGATGTGGCGCTCATGCCGTCTCGTCGTCGACACCGGCATGCACGCGCTCGGCATGTCGCGCGACGAAGCGATTGCATTCATGACCAAGAACACGGCGCTCAGCGAGTTGAACATCAAGAACGAAGTGGACCGCTACATCAGTTGGCCGGGCCAAGCGTGCGCGTACAAGCTGGGCGAACTCACGATTCGCACGTTGCGGGCCGAAGCCGAGAAGGAACTTGGCGCGAGCTTCTCGCTGCGCTGGTTCCACGATGTGGTGCTCGGCGAGGGAGCTTTGCCCCTCAACGTCCTCGAAGCCAACGTGCGGCGATGGATTGAAACGAAGAAGGCAGAGGCAGCGCAGCCAGGCTAACGAGCGTTGACGCGGGAGCCCATTGCAGGCTCAGGCCCTGAACAGCGCCCCCATCTTTTTGCCTAACACCATGCTGGCTCCGACAATGCACACCGCAAGAAGCGCCATGCTCCAGACGCCGAGCGCGCTCGCCACATACGGACCGTCGCCGAGTCGGTCGGCCATCGAGTAGATCGCCTTAGTAATGGGAAAGTGCGCTTCACGCTGCGCGAGAATCAGTGAGTCGCTGACCTCAAGCATCGCGAAGGCGAACGCGAGCAGCGCGCCAGCAACGATGTTCGCGACGATCAGGGGTAACACGATGCGCCGCGTCATCATCCATTTCGACGCACCCGTGTTCAGCGCCGCTTCTTCCAATTCCACCGAGGTCTGCTCAAGTCCAGCGGCTGCGGAACGCACCACATACGGCAAGCGCCGAATCGCGTACGCCAATATGAGCAACGGAAACGGATTCGGATCGGCACCCAAGATGTCGGCGAACGGTCTGAGTGGTGAGTCGTTTAACCAGTGCAACGTGGAACTCGGTAGCCACGACAGCGCTGACGTCGCCCACCCCGGCATCGCGCCCGAGAAGGGCCAGCGCAGCGTCATCGCGACAAATCCAAACGCCATCACCAGCCCAGGCACCGCAAGCGGCAGCATGACGAGTGCGTCGAGAATCGCGCGACCCTTGAGTTTGGTGCGCACGAGAATCCGCGCGATCAAGACACCCAAGATGACATCCAGTACGACTGCGATCCCTGCCAGCATCAAACTGTTACGAATCGCGCCGACTGAAAGTGGATGCGTGAGTGCCGCGCGAAAGTGGCCGAGCGTGTATGACGACGGCAAAATGGTTTGATACCACTGCCCGCTCGCCGAAAGGCTTGCGAGAATGACGCCCAGATGAGGCAGCACCGCGATCAGTCCTATCGCGATAAAGAGCGCGTTCGCTCCGAATGCCTTCTTCCCCGTAAGTTGCCGCTCGCGCGACGCGGTCGACGCCTTGGAGTACATCGCGAAGCTACCCCGCCCGAGAAAGTGCTTTCCGAGTGCGTAAAAGGCGATCGCTGAGACGAGCATTACCGCTACCAGCGCATAGGGCTGGCGCGACGATTCCATTTCTTTGATGCCATTGAAGATCTGAACCGGCGTCACCTGTTGAAACTCAAGCAGGAGCGGCGTGCCGAGTTCGGTGAAGCTCCAGATAAAGACGATCGTCGCCCCCGCAAAGAGACCGGGGCGCACCAGCGGTAGGACGATCCGGCGAAAACGCGTCCACGGGGATGCGCCGAGATTGGTCGCGGCATCTTCGAGAGCCGGATCGAGGTTCGACAGTGCAGCAACGAGGTTGAGGTAGATGATCGGGTAGAGCGAGAACGCCTCAAGCAGCACGACCGCGAGAAAGCCGCCGCGGCCAAGAAAATCGAACGGTTCCGAAAGAACGCCAAGATCGACGAGCAGCGCGTTGACCCCGCCTCCACGCCCGAAGAGGAGCCGGATGCCGATCGCACCAACAAACGGCGGCAAGATCATCGGACAGAGAAGGAGCGAGCTGACAATCACTTTACCGCGCCATTCCGCACGGCTCGCAACGAGCGCGAGCGGAAACGCGATGAGCGTCGCTAACGTCGTCGTACATATCGCGATAAGCGTGGCGTTGATGAGACCACCGCGCCACGTTGGGTCACGGAAGACCTCGAGGACCGCGTACGACACGAAGCGCCCGCTCTCGTCGATGACAGCGCCGCGGAGTGTTAGCCAAATTGGATAGACGAGGAATGCGCCGAGAAACGCAAAGAGGCACCCAAGCACCAGATAAGAGCCAGCGTTCCGTCGCATGAAACGGCGATCGTATCGAAGGAACGGCTAACCGCCGGTCAACCCCACGCGCCCAAGAGGATGGCGAGGTCCGACGCGCTCACAATGCCGTCCCCGTCGAGGTCGCCTGGCCCCGACGTGCCCCCCGCACCGAGGAGAAGCGCGAGGTCGGCAGCATCGACGACATCGTCGTCATTCAGATCACCGTACTTCGTTGTCTTCGGGATGTACCACGACAGCGCGACCGGCAGCGAGGTCTGGGCCCCCACTTTGCGCTTGAGTTCGATGACATAGTCGCCGGGTTGCACTTCCTTCAGGTACAGATGCTCGATGTTGTCGATGGTCGATGTGCTCGTGACGTTCCCCGCACCAAAGACTGACACCCCCGCATCGCCGATCAGCGAAACGAGCGACGTACCACTCACGCTCCACAGCGTGAGATCCAAATCCATCATGTTGAAGCTACCGAAATTGGCCGCCACCGAGCGGTTCCACGTCGCGAGAATAGAGATCTCGGGCACTGATTCGAAGAGCCGAAATCGGTAGAACACACTCGAGTTCGAGCCGACCGTCGTGAGATAGTCCCAGCCGCTCTCGTCGATCGTCGGAGCTGCCGGGACGGTCGAGACACCGTTCTGTTCCTGCCCCGTGAGGACGAGGTGACTGCGATCGATGTTCAGGAGGTCGGCACCGTAGAGCGGATCAAGCGGCGTGTTGGTCGTGCCGCGCGTCGGGCCACTCGTCGCAGCTCCATTGCTCCAACCCGTGCGATGGTTCGCCCCCGAGAGCAATACGCTCTTGATGACAATGCTCTTGTCGGCATTCGGATTCGCAGCGAGCCCTGCATCAACGTCAGTCGTGCTGAGGAGGAGCGCTGCGGCAGCGCCGATGATCGGGGTCGAGAAGCTCGTGAACGATGCTGGTGCGACGATCTCGGGCTTGCGACGATTCGGGCCATCGAGCCCGGCTGGTGTCGTCGCATTGCAGTGGTTTCCATTCGCGAGTCCGACGGTCATGGCATTGAAGCCGTAGCCGAGGAGCGCCGACGCCGGGCTACCGGCACCGTTATTCGTACCGCAAACAATGACGAGGTTGTCGCGCTGGATCGCGAAGTCGAGTCGGCGCAGTCCGTCGTTGTCGGAGAACGAACTACCGAATGAACCAATCCACGAGTGATTGAAGATGCGCAGTCCGGCTGGTGGAAACGCTGGAGGCGTGGCACCTTGACCTGTCTTCAAGTAGCTCGTCGTCGCCCAGGCGCTCGCGGACCATACGAAGACATTCGTGATGCCGGGGGCAATGCTCTGCGTGTTCCCGTACAGCGCGAGTCCGACGGTCGTCGCGTGATTGCTCAAGCCGAACGGACCGCTTTGCGCCGAAAAGACTGTTCTGGCGAAGTCGCCGTTGTTGACATCTGGCCCGTAGTTGCCTGCGGTCTCGTCAGCCTCAACTTGTCCGACGCCATAGCCAGCCCCGGTGGGCACGTTGCCCGCGCCGAGGCGAGCAACGAGCGCCGTGTAACCAACATCGTCAAACACGTCAGCGAGCGCCGGTGCGGCTACGAAGACGCTCATCAGCGAAGCCGACGCGATACCACACTGAACGCGATCCGTTAGACAGGCATTGATTCGCATGAAGGGTGTTCCAACAACGGTCGCGCGGTTCCCGGACGGGCTCACCGTGCGCGATGTCTTCCAGAGCACCCTATCACGCCACCGAATGGACACAATCCCCAGTTTCACCAATTCACCGAACCTTGCTGCTTGCCCGGACCCGAGTGCTGGCTTACTGCGGGGACTTCGCCGCCCCCTCATCGCCAGCCGCGGTTGGCGGCTGCACCGGGGTCGGTGGGGACGCGACGTGGTCGGTGACGAGAATCTCGACTCGCGCGTTCCGGATATCCGTGTCTTCCGCCGGATTCGCCACGATGCGTTCGTGATCGGCGCAGCCGATCACACGCAACCGCCACCAGTCGATTCCTGCGGCTGCGAGCGTGCGGGCAACGGCCATTGCGCGATCGCTAGAAAGCACCATGGCTTCCTCCGGCTTGCGGAATGCTTCGGTCTGAGAGACGTGTCCGCGAACGTCGAGCACCGACTTCATGCCGCGGTGCTTCGCCGCAAACTCGGCGACGGTGCGCCCTGCATCTTCGTCGAGCATGGTGGATCGGAGCGCGAACGACACCGCTGTTCCTTTGCCGAAGTAGTCGCTCGGCCGGACGCTCTTGACGTCGCGTTCCTTGCCCTTCGTTCCATCTTCGCGGCTGTCACCAGCGCCCGCTTCGCGCATCCTCTCAACGAGCTTCGCGTCGTTCGGATCGGTGGAGTTGATGTCGACTGGATTGTGAAATGCGTTTCGCACGGAGATCGCGAAGTCGATCATGTCGGGCTGGTTCGCAACGCCTTCAGTTTGCTCGCCACCGCCGCCCGCGTTACCACCCTTCGGCTGCACGTTGAGCGCGAACATAATGACAAAGAAGCCCATCATGAGCATGACCATGTCGGCGAACGAGATCAGCCACTCTGGCGCACCCTCGTGGGCTTCTTCGTGACCGCCCCCATGACCGCCCCTATGCCCACCAGAGTGCTTTTTCTTCGGGTGTCCTTCTTCATGCGCAGCGTGTTCGGCCATGATTTTGTCTCCTGCCCGCGTCGACTAACACTCGGGTAAAAGCAGAGGAAGCAGAAGGATGACCTCAAAGGTCACGCCGCCGCCTTCAGCGTGGCGCGGATCGTTTGCGGGATGAACGCGAGCATCTTTTCTTGGGTCGCGCGCGGATTGTCGCCTGCCTGGATGGACATGATTCCTTGGAGCATCATCTCTTTCGAGAGAATCTCCTCGCCCGATCGCAGTGCAAGCTTGTCACCCATCGGACCAGCGATCGCATTGGCAAGCACTGTGCCGTACATCGTCGCGACGACTGCAACCGCGAGCATGTGACCGAGGGTTTCGATATCGCCACCGAGCGAACCGAACATACCGATCTGTCCAATGAGCGTCGCGACCAGTCCGTAGCCCGGTGAATACGTCTTGATGAGATCGAAGAACTTCTTGCCCGCCTTATGGCGCTCCTGCATCGCCATCACCTCGAGGCGCAACGTCGCTTCAATCGTCGCCTCGTCGGTGCCGTCCACCGCCATCTTCAAACCCTGCACAAGGAACGGGTCCTTGATCTTCTCGATCTCGCTTTCGAGCGCCAAGATGCCATCCCGCCGCGCCTTGTCAGCGAGCGTGCTCATGAGCTTGACGGTCTCGACACCCGACATGCCGGATTCGGACATGAAGCGTTTGCAGTAGCCGGGGATGCACTTGAGCTTCTCCATCGGCATTGCCATGAACAGCACCGAGATTGTGCCGCCCGCCACCATCACCAGCCCCTTCTCCGAATAGAAGATCTCAAAGTGGCCGTGTGACGCCCGGTACGCGACCCAGCCGCATGCCATGACGCCGATGATTGACCCGATGAGGCTGGCTTTGTCCATCGAACTGGCTCCTAGCGGCGCAACCGGATGCGGAATCGATGCGCGGACCTTCTCCCGGCTGAGAACTGCGGGAGACGCCGAGAACATCGACCGCTAACGGTGGCGTCTGAAGCGGTTCGATCGACAATGCGGATGCCGCGATGCGTAGGACCTGCGCGTTCAGGTCCGGTTACGCTTCGCCGCGACCCGGCGCGGTCAACCAGAATGTCTGAACGTCCCCTCGTCATCGTCACTGAACAGCTCGCCGACGAGGCGTTTGAGTGGCTTGCGGAGCGCTGCGACGTGATCCGCGCCGCGCCGTCGGAACCAAGGTTCACTCAAGTGGCTGAGCGCGTCGATGCCCTCGTCGTTCGGACGTACACCCGCGTCGACGACGCCTTGCTCGCTCGGCTGCCGAAACTCCGAGTGGTCGGACGCGGCGGTGTCGGTCTCGACAACATCGATCTCGACGCCTGCGCACGCCGCAGCATCTGCGTTGTCTCGACTCCCGACGCCAATACCCAGGCCGTCGTCGAGTACGTGACGTGCATGTTGTGCGATGCGCTGCGACCGCGCGTACCGCTGGTTGAGCCGCTGGCGAAAGCGGAGTGGGATCGCCTGCGCGACGAGGACTTAGTCGCACTCTGGCAGATGAACGAGCTCACGCTCGGCATTCTGGGATTTGGCCGGATTGGTCGCCGTGTCGCCCAAGTCGCGCGAGCGATCGGTTTCGACGTTCGCTTCCACGACTTGCTCGGCATACCGGACGACCAACACCACGGATCTGTGCCGGTTGATCTTCGGACGCTCTTCGCAACGAGCGACGTCATCACCATTCACGTTGACGGCCGATCATCGAATCGACACTTTGTGGGCGAGCGGCTACTTGCACTCATGAAGACTGACGCGATCCTCGTCAATACCAGCCGCGGCATGGTGATCGACCACGACGCGCTCGGCGTGTGGCTCCGCGCGAACCCCGCTGGAATGGCGCTCCTCGACGTACACGATCCCGAGCCAATCACGGCCGACAATCCGGTGCTCGGTCTTGACAACGCTCACCTCTTTCCACATCTCGCGAGTCGTACGCAGACAGCGATGAACAACATGAGCTGGGTCGTGCGCGACGTCGTGGCGGCGCTCGCAGGCTCTGCCGAGTAGAACTCCGGGACTCTGGCCGTTCTCGGTGCACTCTTCCTCCCCGCGCTCTGCTAACTTATCGAAACCATGTTCGACATCGAGTACATCCACGCGCGTCAGATCCTTGATTCTCGCGGCAATCCCACACTCGAGTGTGAGGTCATGCTCACCGGCGGCGCCTCCGGACGCGCTGCGGTACCGAGCGGTGCGAGTACAGGCGAGCGCGAAGCTGCCGAACTGCGCGACGGCGACAAGAAACGCTGGATGGGTAAGGGCGTGAGCAAAGCAGTCGCGAATGTCAACGACAAAATCGCCAGCGAACTGTTCAGCATGGACGCACGCGACCAGCTCTCGATCGATCAAGTGATGATCGCACTCGATGGGACCAAGAATAAGTCGAAGCTCGGCGCGAACGCAACGCTCGCGGTGTCGCTGGCTGTGGCGCAAGCTGCGGCGAATGCGACCAGCCAACCACTTTTTCGCTACGTCGGCGGTGTGGCCGCACGACGCCTGCCCGCACCGATGCTCAACATTCTGAACGGCGGCAAGCACGCGTCGAACACGGTCGACTTCCAGGAGTTCATGGTGCAGCCCACCGGCTTCACGAACTTTGAAGACGCGCTCCGCGCTGGCGTCGAGATCTATCACTCGCTCCGAAGCACGCTGCACGACAAGCACCTGTCGACCACCGTCGGCGATGAAGGCGGCTTCGCTCCCGACCTCAAGACGAACGAAGAGGCGTGCGAACTCATCGCCAAGGCCGTCGAGAAGGCGGGTTACGACCTCGGTCGCCAAGTCCACATTGCGCTCGACCCCGCGACGAGCGAACTCGCGAACGAGGCGACGAAGCTCAAGGCGAAGCTGAAGAAGGGTGAGGTCGGCTACTGCTACTTCAAGAGCGATCCGAAGAAGATCGTGTCCAGTGACGACATGATCGAACTCTGGGAGCGCTGGGCGAAGAAGTGGCCGATTCGCTCCCTTGAAGACGGGTTGGCCGAACACGACTGGTCGGGCTGGAAGAAGCTGACAGATCGCTTAGGGAAGTCCATGCAGCTCGTGGGCGACGATCTCTTCTGTACGAACACTGAGCTCTTGGCCGAGGGGATCGCGAAGGGCTGCGCCAACGCCGTGCTCGTGAAGGTGAACCAAATCGGCACGCTCACGGAGACGATCGAGACCGTCAGCGTCGCGCACCGCGCTGGCTACCGCACCGTCATGAGTCACCGCTCCGGCGAAACGGAAGATGCAGCGATCGCCGACCTCGCGGTCGCGCTGAACTGTGGACAGATCAAGACAGGTGCCCCGTGTCGCAGCGACCGTAACGCCAAGTACAACCAACTGCTCCGTATCGCCGAAGAGTTAGGCGACGGCGCTGAGTTTGGAGTGTGAGACGCCGGCGGGACGAGAGCTTTCCGCGTTGGCGAAGCCGCTTAGTTCCCGGCACCGACCGCCCGGCTGCTGACCACCGCAATGGCAGCGTCGAGCTTTGCGACACGAGCGCGGAACTCGTCGGGAACGGCTTCGTCCCCGTGGTACAGCACGCCGTCCGTGCGCATCGACTCGATTCGCTCGATCGCCTCTAAGAACCCTGCACGTGACGACTGCAAGAGCTCGCGCCGCAACTCTGGCGCAACTCCCGTCATGTGTGCTCGCTTCTCCTCGCTATCGGCGACGAGGTAGAGCGCCACGAACTCACTCCTTCGCGCGAGGGCATTCGCTGGCTCGTGTTCGCGCAGCGCTCGACGCAGCGCCAGCGCGTCACGCATTCGAGCGATCCCCTCGTCGACGAGTACGCCATCATCGTGGCCGACGAGAAGCTCGCCTAATTTATTGATCGTGTAGGCAAGATCGCTTTGCAAGAGCGGATCGGTCGGATCGGCGGCGCTGAGCGATCGGATGACAGCCAACGACTCGTCGATTGCCGACTTTGCTTCTTCGAAGTTGCCGAGCGCTGTGTGGATCGCCGCTAGCCCATTGAGATCGACGTTCAGTGCTCGCCGATAGCGGGTATCGCCTGGACTGGCGGCGGTCGCTTCACGGGTCAAGCGGACTCCCACGTTCGTGTCCTCAAGCGCTTCCTTGGGTTGACCGCGATCAAGGAGCGCGAACGCAATCTTTCCGTGCAGAATCGCACCGTTGCTGGCACCGCGCGCTTTGTCTGTTCCGCTCGCCATCACCTTCACCCACATCTGCTGCGCCTCGCGCAACGATGCGATCGCCTCGTCGTACTGCCGCAAGATCGTCAACACATCTGCACGCCGATCGCGGTTCGACATCCGTTCGGACGTGAGGTCCATGTCATTGGGCGCTCGTACGGCAGCCGCTTCGAAGCGCCGTCCGGCGTCGTTGAGCGACGAGAGTGCTGCGTCATTGTCGCCGTGATGAAGCTGCGCGAATCCAATGGCATTGAGGACATGTCCGACCTGCCACTCTGCCTTGATGTCGTTCGGCGTGAGGCGGACGATGCGCTCGCGCAGCGCCAAGGCCTCTCGATACGACACCATGGCGTCCATGTGCTGGCCCAAATTCGGCAACGTTGGGTTGCCTTGAATATCACCGACTTTCTCCCAAGCTTCGCTCAATTCGGCGAGAAACGCGGGATCATCGCCAGCATCGCTCTGGAGGTCGCGGAGATACGCAAGCGCGTTCGTCACGAGTCGCTCGCGCGCCGGGCGCGATCCCTCTAACTTCACGAGATCCTCGTGCAAGTCGAACAGAAAACCACCGGCGATCGATCGGACTTGAATGAGCCGACGCTCGGCGCGTTCCCGCGCGACTCGGGCCGCACTCGTTTGAGAGAGCGCGAACAGCGTCACCGCGACGAGCGCCACCGAGAACAGCGACGCGACAATCGTCATGCGCCGGTATCGAACCAGCGTCCGCGTCATCGTCGCGACTGCGCCTTCGCGGCGCGCTTGAATGGGTTCACCCCCGATGAACGCGCGCAGATCGCGAGCGAACTCGGCCGCCGACTGATCGCGCGCCGCTGGCGACTTTTCGAGCGCCGCCAAGACGATGGCGTCGAGGTCGCGCGGGATCTCGCGGCGAATGGAACTCGGGCGTCGCGATTCCTGCGTGCTGATCGCGTGCAACGCCTGCGACAGCGTCCCGTCCACGGGATAGGGAAACGCGCCGGTCAGCGCCTGGAACAGAAGGACACCGGTGCTGTAGACGTCGCTCCGTGTGTCGATCAAATGGGGATGGCCCGCCGCCTGTTCTGGACTCGCCCACGACAACGATCCGAGGAACTGACCGCGTACGCTCAGTTCAGTGCGGGCGCGTCCACCGGTCAGCGTGATCCGCGCTAATCCGAAGTCGACGATGCACGGGCGCCCTTGCGCATCTATCAACACGTTACTCGGCTTGATGTCGCGGTGAATGACGCCCTTCATGTGCGCCGCATGGAGGGCGTCGCACACAACGCTCACGATCTCGGCAGTGACCTTGGGATCCGAGTTCTTCCCCGCGAGATACCGGTCGAGCGGCACGCCATCGACGTGTTCCATGACGAGATAGGGCTGTCCGTCGTCGCTCACACCGCCGTCGAAGACGCGAACGATGCCGACGTGGTCAAGCCCAGCGACGACTTCGACTTCGCGTTCGAATCTCTTACGCGCCGCCCGCTGTGACGCAAGGTAGACAACGCCTTGACCGCCACGGGCGATTTCGGCGATAAACTCGTAGCCTTCGATCGACGGCATCGGCGCGCGTGCTTCCCGCGCGGAGCGCATCGCGCCGAGGAGCGACTCAGCTTCGAGGTACCAGCTGTCAGCCTTCATCGTCGATCTGCACTTGAATGAGCTCGCCAAGTCGGCGCAGGATGCGCGACTTCGCTTGGTACACCTGGTCGACGCTCAGTCCAATCGCCTCGGCTGTCTCCTTGGCGCTGGCACCATCGACCGCGTAGCGTTGAAACGCGGCGCGATCGGAAGAGCCGAACTCGTGGTCGATCGTGACCATCGCCATGCGAAGGTGGTAGTGGCGCCATTCAGACTCCCATTGTTCGTCGGTCGACGCTTGCGCCGATTCGTCGATGGCCGCAGCGTCGAGATCCTGTAGCGCGGTTGTTGGGTTCTTCTAAAAGAATCGGCGCAGAATCGAGCGAACCGCGATTGTCTTCAGGTAGCCACGGAACCGACCCTTTGCGGGGTCGTGACGAAACGTCGGCATCGCCGACACGAGATTCGTGAGCACGTCCTGAACGACGTCGTCGCAGTCAGTCTGCGAAAGTCCGCGTCGGCGCCCGAAGCCGCGAATGAGGTCGCCGTAGCGTTCGAGCAACTCCTGCCACGCTTCGACGTCCTTGCCGTCGGCGATGCGCTCAAGAAGCGTGATATGGGTCGTTCGGGCGAACACGTGTCACTCTCTTTCGGCGTTTCTCACGGCGAACGGCGACGGAGGTGCGGAAATGAGCGGCACACAATGTCGAAGAAACGACGACCCTTCGCACCGCAAGAAGAGCCGACGCCACCGGGGACCTTTCCTTGCGGGCCCGTCAGTGAGTCGATCGGGTTATCGTGACCGCTCCTTCGCCCGATGCCCCACGTACCCATTTCTCCGACGTCTTCTCCCTCGGACGCTCTGCTCGTCGCGACCCTCGCAGCGGCCGAGCTGGCTGGACTTGACCGCGACATCGAGGCCGAAAGACGAGCCCGAGCGCTGCCGGTCGTCCCCGGAGTTGATGCGAATGCCGAATGCCAAGCCCGTTTGACGTGCTGGGCCTCAACCCATCGCGACTCGGCGAGCGCGCAACGATCGTTGCATCACATCGTGGCAACACTCGGGTGGTTGACGGCGGCCGTCCTCGTCCTCTTTCTGTTCACCGGTGCCGTGGCAGCGCGAGCGGCACTCGCGGGGGACAATGAGGCTTCTATCAACGTCGTTCGGCTCATCGTCGCGCTTCTGGGCGTGCAGTCGCTCGTGCTACTCGCATGGCTTACTTTCATGATCGTGCGGCCGCGCAGCGTGCCTCTCGCGTCTGTCGGCGGCGCGATGCTCGCGGTACTGCGAAGCCGCTTCATGCTTGGCCGCAGTCGCCAGCCGATCGCACAGGCAGCACTAACGATCAAGTGGAACGACATGACGAGTCGACTTTCGCCTCGCTGGCGTTTCGGCGCGGTTTCGAACGCAGCATGGTCGATGTTCAATGTCGGATGCGTGGCAACGCTGCTCCTCTTGCTGAGCACGCAAGAGCACCGATTCCACTGGGAAACCACGATTCTGTCGGCACGGCACTACGCGTCGATGACGACCATCGCCGGCGCGCTTCCAAGCATGCTCGGATTCGCGGTGCCGACGCCGGAACAGGTCGCGAGCACCGAGGGCGCTGGCGCGAGCCGCGCAGCGCTCGACGCCGCGCGGACAGCCTGGGCGGGGCTTGTCGTCGGCGCACTCGTCTCCTACGCCCTGCTACCGCGTCTACTGCTGACTCTCGCTTGTCTTGCGCCGCAACTGCGCCGTCAAGCTGGCGGAGCCGCTCGTCTCGCCTATCCAGCGATGCCCGCGCTTCGCGCCCGACTCACTCCTCCGCCCTCGCGGCATATCGTCGATCCAGACGCCGAACTCGATCAATCGTCGCTCACGACAGCGATTGCGACAGCGACGACGACGATCACGTTGCCGCACCCGCAATTCGACGCTCGGCACACGGGATCGCCAGCTATCGTCGCGATCGAACCGCCGCACTTGTGGACGCCTTGGCCCCCCGCCATCGCAAGTATCGCGTGGCGCGACCTCGGCGTGATTGACGATCGACATGGGCGTGATGACGCGCTACGACGACTCCGAACGCTGTCGCCGCATCCACGATGTCTCGTCATTGCGTGCAGTTTGCTCAACACGCCCGACCGCGGCGAGCTTGCACTTCTCGCTTCGCTTCGCGAGACCGCGGAGGGCCGGACGGTGGTCCTCTTGAGTGACGGCCAGGCACTTCGCGATCGCTCACCCGGCGACCCCGGCGCGGTCGAGGCCCGCATCGATCTTTGGCGCAGCGTGCTCGCCAGTGCGGGATTCATCGGCGGCGATGTCATCGAAATCGATCTTCAGCATGTCACGGCTCACTCAAGTGCAATGCTCGCCGCGCGCATCGGGCCATCCGAATCTCCAAGTGCGCGTGCCGTCGCGTCGCGCCTCGATGACGCGTTCATACTCATCGCCTCGCACGCGCGCGATCGAGCCTGCGCCGCTACTCCCGAAGCGCGAGCGCGGCTCCTTCAGTCGATCGCGGCGCTCTACCGCAGCGAGTCGACGCTTCTCGCGCGGTGGCTCGGTACGCACATGCCGCTCGGCGCGACGAACTTGCATGAGCAGTTGCGCCACGCTGCCGTTCGAGTGAGCAGCGTGCTACCCGCGCGACTCGGACTCGACCCGCGCTGGCTTGCAGCCGGTGCTGTCGCTGGTGCGCTCGGTTGCATCGCGGTTGCGACAGTCGTCACGCCAGCCGCGCTCGGGATGTTGCCAGTGTGGTCGGGCGTTGGCGCCGCGGTGTCCGCCGGACTTCGCGCGACCACGGCCGCAACACCGCGCACGACGAAGCACACTCCGGACGCTTCGAGCGACGAACTTGAACGCGGGGAAACGGTACGGGCGGCCGCGCTCTTCGCGTTGGTGCTCGAACTCCAAGGTCGCGACGAATCGGCCATTACGCGCATTCTTGATCGCACCTTCATTGCCGCAACCGATCGTGAACTCAGTGACCCCGCAGCGGTCGCCACCTGGCTCGCTGGCGTGCGACACCGCGCTCATCAGGCCATCGCGCAGGAAGGCGGCGCATGAAGACGCCGCCACCTCGAACGCCGCCGAGAATCGCTGTCGTCGGCCACACGAACACCGGCAAAACGTCGCTGCTGCGCACGCTCCTTCGCGATGCCGCATTTGGCGACGTTTCGGATCGACCAGCGACGACGCGACACTCTGAGGCCGCGGAACTCAGCGTCGAGTCGTCGTCGCTCATTCTCACCGACACACCGGGACTCGAAGACTCGAGCGGCTTGCTGGAATATCTCGAGTCAATCACGCTCGAACAGGGCGGCGATCAGCACGAGCGCATCGTCCGTTGGCTGGCCGATCACCAAGGGCATTTTTCGCAAGAAGCGAAAGCGGTACGGCAAGTGCTTGAGTGCGACGTCGCGATCTATGTGATTGATGCCCGCGAGCGCATGCTCGGCCGCCATCGCGATGAACTCACGGTGCTCTCGTGGTGCGCTCGTCCGCTCGTGCCAGTTCTCAACTTTGTCGCGTCGGCCGAGGTCGACGTTCCGTCGTGGCGCGATCAGCTCGCGCGACTTGGCCTTCACGCGGTCGTCGCTTTCGACACAGTGATTGTCGAAGAGTCGAGCGAACGGCAACTGCTTGAGGTGCTACGCACACTTGTTCCAAAACACGAAGCGACGTTCGACGGGTTCATGCTCGGGCGATCTCGCCAGCGCGTCGAGCTCGTCCGAGCGTCTGCGTTGCTCATCGCCGACATGCTCATCGATGCAGCCGCATGCGTCTTGCACGTCGATCCCAAAAACGAAGAGTCGCTGCGCCACGGCGTCGAAACACTTCGGACGGCGCTCCGGGCCCGCGAGCAACGCTGCGCCGAACAACTCATGGCGCTCCACCGCTTCCGCGGCGAGGATCGTATTGACGACGACCTACCCGGCGTCGATGGTCGGTGGGGACTCGACCTCTTTCACCCGGCAGCGGTGAAACAGTTCGGCGCGGCGACCGGGCGCGGCGCCGCAGTTGGTGCGATGGCTGGTCTCGCGATCGACGCGCTCGTCGGCGGCATGACGCTCGGTGCCGCCGCTGCGACCGGTGCTGGAGTCGGTGCCCTGTTTGAGACGGCGCGCGGTCACGGTCGGCGCTGGCTTCGGCGCGCGCGCGGCGAAACCGAGCTACGAGCGGACGACAGCACCATTCACCTACTCGCGCTTCGCGCGATCTCGCTCGCTCGCGCACTTCTAGGCCGCGGGCACGCAGCGCAAGCGCCGGTGCGCGTCGCGCACGACTCACTCCTGGGACGAGTGCGCACCGCTGCCCGCACCGCGTCAGGCTGGTCGATGCCCAAACCCCTTCAATCTGCGCGACTCTCTCGGCGCTGGTCGTCGCTAGGTACCGACGGTGCGAGCGCGGCCGATCCGCGTCGAGCGGAAGCAGTCTTCGAAGTCAGCCGCCTAGTCACTGAGCGGCTGGTGAAGCGCGCCAACGAGCCGACACAGTTTCCGTAGCACGGCGCCACTCGTTTCGTTTCACCGCGGCACCAGAGCTGTTCCCCATCCGCCGAGCACAATCGCGAGGTCTGCTCCATCGACCTTGCCCTCGATCCATTCCATCGGGATAGCGCACCGCCGCATTTCTAGGCGCGTACGCTGCGAAATAGCTGCGCGACCCATCAATTCCGAGCGCCCGGTTCTCTGCGCGACCGACACTTCTAGGGTCGACAGGAGCCTCGCGCGGCTCTTTCGCCCGATCGATGTTGCGTTGGCGCTCGGCATCACGTACGGCAATGCGCCCTCAGCGGGAATGAGCTTGGCTTCGGGGATCTGCAACGCGAGGTCGGGCGTTCCAATCTGCCAGCCGTCAATCGGCTTCGGTCGGGGATACGGCGTCGCCTTCGCGATGTCACCCTGTGCCGTACCTTCGTCGACCCAGCGAATGAATCGCGCACGCTCGGCATCGTCTAACGACCGATCGTTGGCGAAGATCAAACGTTGGCCGTCCGGTGGACGCGCGGCTGACCACGGCGGCATGAGCCCGTCAGCGACGACCTGCCGAATCATCGCGGCCTTCGCTGCGACCTGCTCATACGTCTCGAGCCGAAAAGGCGCTGGTCCGCCCCTCCAATGGCACTCAAGGCAGTGCTGCGCGACCAGCGGCGCGATGTGCTCGTGATACGTGGACGTCGGCGTAGCACTTGGAATCGTCCGCATCGCGATGGCGCAACCCGGCACCACCGTCGAAGAGACGAGCGGCTCGTCGCCGCGAAGCACGGCGTCTAACACGGAGCGCAGGTAGTTACTTCGGGGATAGGGGCGCGCGTATGTCAATCCGTATTGGTCGTTGATGGCACCGCGATACTGCAAGCGATGATC
This sequence comes from Phycisphaerae bacterium, assembly GCA_034440475.1. Lineage (GTDB taxonomy): Bacteria > Planctomycetota > Phycisphaerae > Phycisphaerales > SM1A02 > JAEUIT01. The sequence goes on from JAWXCC010000241.1 coordinate 21,750, forward strand.
GCCGTCGAAGATAAACACCTCCGTAGTGCTCGCGGGTCGGATCAGACGCGCTAACGCATCAGCGTCATCGATGAGGCAACGACGTCCATCGAAGAGCTAGCGAAGCGCGTCGATGTCCTCGTCTCTGGTGGCCACCCGCACGAAAGCGACTCCGCGCGGTGCGAACTCCTGTTCGATACGATTGAGTTCCGGCACCAGCTTCCGGCTCAAGGGACACGAGCCACTGGTGTAGGCAACCACTGTCGCCTGCGGGCCGACAAGGTTGCTGAGCGTGTACTCCGCACCGCCGAGATCCTTGATCACGACGTTGAACGTTGCCGCTGGGCCCGCGATGTGCGATATCACCTCGCTCGCTACCGCGCTCAAAGCTATGACGAGCGTGCTCAGCGCGATCACGAGGAGCTGGTTCGTTCGCATACGCCGAGGCCTTCCCGTGTCGAGCCGCAGTTGTCCTCACGTAAACGCGTACTCAGGGTAATGTCGGAGGGGCGAGTTCGAGTAGAGAACGAGTAGCGCCCGCGAACCAGCCCGAATCGCTGTGATGGGCACGCTCGCCCCCCCGCTGACGTTCCCGGTCGTTATCGCGGCGAACAGCGCTGCGCGGACCTTCGACAGGCGACCTTCCAGCCAATTTCGACCAAAGACTGTTAGATCGGGACCACTCGATCGCAGTCCTCGCGGAGCGCCGCGCTGGCTCAGAGCGGGCATAGCGCCTCACGAGGACTCAGGAAATGAAAATACGCACACGGATTTGGACCCCACTCCTTGCTGCCGCGATGGTCGCCGTGACTCTGGGAACCACTGTTGGCGCCGCCGCCGCAGCGTCCCCAGCCCTCGCGCCACCTCGGAAAGCCGCACACGCCTTCACGACCGACGGCCCTCGCAACCGGCCGTTCCTCAAGAGCGCTCAAGGCGGCGTGGCGGGTGCCTGCGATGGCACGACGCTGAGTCAAAACGTCGACTCGTCGACGATCACCTCGCTCAACACGCCGCACTGCATCATTCAAAATGTTTGCACCCTAGGGAACGGGTATGCGCGATCGTTCGCGGCGCCCAGCACGGTGCAGATCAACTGCGTGACCTTTGCGACTGAATTCAACAGCGGCCCGGCGTGGCCTGTAGAAGTCCACGTCTATACCGGCGACGTTAACGGACCCTTCACAGCGCTCGCGCTCGTCGGAAGCGGCTTCGTTGAAATCCCAGCGAACTCTGGGCCTGCGCTCCGAACTGTCGTCCTCGACGCGCCGGGACCGGTCATTCCCGCTGGCACGAAGTTCGTCGTCGAAGTGTTCGCGGCGTCGCGCGATCCTGCGCTCCCGGACGGTGACGGCGGCTTCCTCTTCTTCGGATCAAACGCGGCAGGCCAGACAGCTCCGTCGTACATCCGCGCCCTCGACTGCGGCATCGACCAGTTTGTGAACGTTGCCGCACTCGGTTTCCCGCAGACCAACATCATCATCAATCCAACTGGCGACCCGGTTGATCCAGTGCTCACCTGCGGCTCGTCGAACGCCGGCAGTTGCTTCGTCCCGCATACGACGCCGAACTGCGACGACGCCAACTGCTGCCAACTCTTGTGCTCGATCATCGATCCAGTGTGCTGCCAGATCGCGTGGGACCTCCTCTGCGTTCAGGAAGCGATGCTGTTCCCGGAGTGCACGCTGCAACCGCCGCCGTGCCAGGGTCTCACCGCGTTCGAGTGCCGCGCCGGGTGCCCGGATGCATTCGCCGCCCCGACCGAGCCCGCGACACCGAGCGCCGCGCTGGCCGCCGGTCTCAATTGCGGCGCGTTCGGTGACTTCGATCTCAACGTTCCCGATCACTGCATCGCACACACCTTCACTGGTTGCTGGCCGAGCTGCGGTCCCGATTGCCCTCAGCCTGGCTGCGGCACGATCGTCGGCGCGACGCTCGCTGTGCGCATGAAGTCGCTAGGCGGACTCGCCAGCAACGACTCGATCGGCCTCTACGATGGCGGCAGCCTGGTGTGGGCGTCGAACATCGGCACGCTGGTCGGACTGCCGGGATGGCCTCTGAACAGCGACAAAACAGTCGTTCTCAATCTCGGACCGAATCCGATACCTAACACTATTCAAGTGCCGATGTCGAGCGGCGCGCTCGCGTCGCTCTGCGACGGCGAACTTGGCCTCCTTGTGCAAGACGACACGCGCGTCGACTACGCGAAGCTCACTGTGTTCGTCTGCCCGTGCGATCAGGGCATTCGCATTCCCTTCTCACGCGACAACGCCGACAACTTCACGACACCGACGCCGACGACGCCGAGCGCGGCGCTCGTCGCAACTGTGACGTGCGGTTCAGGCGCACTCCAGCAGTACGACGTGCAGGCGCTCGACCAGTGCTTCGTCGAGACAATCAACGGACTCCCGTCGTGCATCATGGGTGCAAACTTCACCATGGGCGTGCGGCCTGATTCGCTTTGGTGGACCGACGGCCTCGCGTTCGAAGTCGTGAACGAATGCGGCAAGACCTTCAAGTGGAGCAAGTCGCTCGCCGCACTCAACACGCTGGGCTACATCTCGCCGCCGCTCGCAAGTGGACAGCTCTCAGTGATCTCACTCGACCTCGGCAATCTCCCGCCGAGCGCCGACGGCACGCGATCAGTGCTGTCCGAAATGCTCGACGGCTCGCTCGATATCTACCTGCAAGACGACACCGGGGTTGACTTCGTTTTCCTCGATGTCCACTCGTGTGACTGCGGCAGTTCGGAACCGGTTGGTGCGTGCTGCTTGCCCGCAGAAGTTCCGGGCGGTACGTGGCACTGTGCCGATCTCACGCAGACTCAGTGTGAATTCAATGGCGGAACGTGGTGGGGCCCGGCCTTCAACTGTGCCGAAGTGAACTGCGTCGGTCCGTGCACAACGCCACCGTGGGGCATGGTCGCGTGGTACCCACTTGAGCCGACCACTGGCACGATCTCGGACGACATCACGACGCTTCAGAATGACGGCGTCTACGGACCGCAGCAGACGGGCGGACCACTGTCAGTGCCTGGCGTCGTGGGCGGTGGCTACCTCTTCAACGGACAAGGCGACTTCATCAAGGTTCCGCCGTCGCCCTCGCTCGACTTTGGCTGCAAGCCCTTCTCGATCGACATGTGGGTGAAGCGGGCTGCTCCCGGCCCGGGTGCCGGATTCGTCAACCTCGTCGGCAACTATGGCAGCACCTCCGGCGGCTGGGTTTTCGGCATCGACGAGTCGACTGGCTTCCTCGAACTGCTGAGTGAAAGCAACTGTCTGCGTTGCATCGCGTTCTCGACGGGCGTGGTTCCCGTGAACGTGTGGACGCACGTAGCCATCTCCGTGTCAGGGTGCGATTGCAGCCAGTCGTGCTTCACCGCACCGAACCGTGCCGTTCAGTTCTACGTGGATGGTGTGCTGGCCGGGTCGGGCATCGCGTGCTGCGATCTGTCTAACCAGCCGGTACAGGCACCGGTGATCATCGGCGGTGCGGTCTGGTTTGTGGCGCCTTATCACGGCGCGATGGACGAGATCGAGATCTTCTGCCGTGAACTGCTCGACTACGAGATCTACGAGATCTGGAATGCTGGCTCAAGCGGCAAGTGCAAGCAGCACTGCCATGCAAGTTGGGATCGTCAGGTGTGCACCAACTTCGCGGCAACTGCTCCAGCCGACATCACGATCTGCAATGACGGCAGCACCTCGCAGAATTACACGTGGTTCGTCGCACCATCGGGCCTCTGCCCGGTGACTGGCGTGACCTATTCGCCATCGACGGGAACGACGACCGTTCCGCCGGGCGGCTGCGTGACAATTCCGATTTCCGCAAACATCAGCGGTGCGTCGAGTCTTGGGCCGGCCTGCTTCAACGTGACGTTCATCAACACCACGAACGGTCAGGTCTGCACCTCGATGGGCATGATGTACCTCGACATCTGCGGCATCGTGGTGAATCCGAACGAGCCGGTTGAATACGTACCGGGCGGCATCCCCACCGACCTCGTCTTCAACGTGATGAGCCCCATCGCTCAGAGCGTGCCGGTAAAAGTAAAGGTCATGCCGTCCGACATGGAATCGGAGAACGAAGCCGTTCGGCTCAACGGCCTGCCCCCGGGCACGCGCTACATCGCCAACCTCAGCCTTCAGCAGGGCCAGAACCCCGTCACGTTCTCGGTCCAGTACCTCGTGCCTGATTCGTTCCGCTGGTACGACCTCGTCTTCTCGGCCGATCTCGACGGCGACGGACAGTTTGAGCCGCTCTCGTCCATCGGATTCAAACAGGTCGCCCAGCCCGCATGTGTGGCCGACTTGAACGGCGACGGCGTCGTGAATGGTGCCGATCTCGCGATCGTCCTCGGCGGCTGGGGAGGCGGCGGTATCGCTGATATCAACGGCGACGGCGTCGTGAATGGTTCCGATCTCGCAATAGTGCTCGGTGCGTGGGGACCTTGCTAACGTTCGCGTAGTCCCCCCCGCACGAATTGTTACCTCGTGCCGCCCGCCGATTGAGATCGGCGGGCGGCTTTGGTTTTGATCGCTCTGGCATCGGGTCGAGCCCAAGCTCCCTCGGTCGGGCAGCCCCCTCCGCGCGCTGTCTAACCACTCCGTCCATGCAGTCAGCCGCACTTGGATCAGTACTCGCCAACAACTGCGATTGATCGCCGGTTGCGGTCTTCAGCGGCAACCACGCTTCGCGCTGGCTTCCCGCGCACGAAGCATTACCATAGTTTCGCTGGCCAGAGCATGCGTGGGGGAAGTCTGACGCGCGGCCTCAGACTCGCTGGCACCATGCCGGATGCTCCAACCATGCCGCCTACGGTCATCACCGCCACCAGTACTGAGTTGTTGAGGGCCCTGAACGATCCCGGTGCAAGCGCATGGGGTGCCTTCGTGGGGCGCTACCGACCTCTCATCGAGTGCTTCGCGCGGCGCTGCGGAATCGATTCAGAGACGGCTCGCGACATCGCCCAATCGACACTGCTTGAGTTCCACAGTTCGTATCGCCAAGGCACGTGCTCGCGCGAGCAAGGCCGATTGCGAGACTAGCTCTTTGGCATCGCGCGTCACCAGATCGCACGGGCTCGGCGCAAGAAGTCGCCGGCGCAGCTCACATGTGATCTCGCGGATTCTGAGATTGCCAGTCATTGGGAGTCGTCGTGGCTCAGGGAGATCCTACTGACGGCGCTGAATCGAACCCGTGCCGAAGTTGACCCCGACACGTTCGAGGCACTCGAACTTTTCGCACTCGCTGGCGCGCCGTCGCGTCGCGTAGCTGAATCGCTCGGAATCTCCGAGAACGCAGTCTACGGCGCCAAGCGTCGAGTGATGTCGCGGTTGAAGGCCATCCGCACGGAGTTAGACTCGCAGTTCTAAGTAGAGTCCTGTCGGTCCGCTCTCATGAACACGCTTGAGCCAGCAGTCGCATCCGTATGCCTCGATGATTCCGTCATTGAGCAATGGACCGTGGGCACCCTCACCGAGTGTGCTCACGACGCTGGGGAGAAGCACCTGAGCTCCTGCGCGCATTGTCGTATCCGGTTCGACGAACATGGCTCGGAAAGCGCGCTGCTTGAGCTGCTGCGTTCGGAACTTCCGGAAGAGATTGCGTCGCTTCGCCGCACGATCGAAGTATCTGCAGCTGACTGTGCCGGGTGCGAGGTGTCCGTTTCGTGCGACTCGTTCCCTAGCAGCCCGAGGCGAAAGTCATTCGGGCTGCGATCGACCAAAAAGCTGCGCGATGGCGGTCGATCGAGTCGTCCTGGGACACACATCGTTATCCGCTCTCTCTATGGACGGTGGCGATCCGCGCGAGAATGGAGCTTCGCGCGGCAGATTCGCGAGCAGCCTGGCCATTGCACTACGCGGACCGACCAAGGTCTCGCTGCTCGCATCCAGTAGTCGCTTCTACCTAACGGAGGAATTCAGGGCTCATGCTCTCTCGTGTCCTTTCCGTCGAGCGAGCATTGGTGCTCTCGCGGCGACACTCCTCTTCGCACCATCCGCGCTCGCGGGCGGAGGACTCGACCTAGCGATTCAACGGGTCGAGTTCAGCCAAGCGATCCAGACCGAGGAGCCTTCCAGCGTCCAAGTCCAAAACCGACCAACGATGGTCCGCGTCGAGGTGAGTTGGAATCAGGCCGACTTTCCGACCGGGCCCAACGTTTCCGCGACGCTCACGATCAATGGCACGCTCTTCCACGAGATGAACGACGATCCGCTAACGCTTGACGCGAGCGACGGACCTGGAAGCTTCGATCGGACGCTGAACTTCTGGGCCAACGTCAGCGCCAGTGTCGCACACTGCACTGTCGAGATTGACCCGGACGATCTCGTCGACGAGACGAACGAGGGGAACAACACGCTGACGTTCGATGAGCCGTTCGAATGTCGCAGCGATGTCACGATCGCGTACACGCGGATCAACTACTTGTCGGAAGGAAAGTCTGACGCAAGCATGGTCGGACCGGGCAGCGGCGAGTTGTTCGTTCGCGCGATCTATCCCATGCCCGACATCAACTATCTCGAGTGGCCATCGCTCCGCGTAAAGCACTCTGTCGATAATCCAACCGGAACAAGCGACGACGACGCATCGAAGCTGCTCGGGCGGATGAAGCTGGTGCGGTCGACGAGGAACGCGCTCTCCGCCGTCTAGAGGGCATCTTTCGCCGACAACTACTACGCATGGCTCCTTGGCGACTTGAATGGCAACGGGCCTAGGTCGCATCGCGTTCGGCAACACCGAATTCACCCGTTTCAAGCGCACGATCGCGCATGAGTTAGGTCACAACTACGGGCTGCACCATGCCGAAGAGTTCTTAGGTTAGTACGGAACTGACGTTCGACGACTGCTCGATCGTTCGATCATTCAAGATCAGTTCCTCGCTGGCATCATTTGGCCAGGACTGCTCATCGAAGACGCGTTCGTGAGTGCCGATGAGTACTTGCATGCCCTCAATCACGAGCGAATTGCATGTGACGCCGACGACGGGCGCGAATTCGCAATTTATATCATCAAGGATGTCGTGGGCCGCGTCGATCGCGGCGTCGTCACCATCGATGACGTATTCGAGCACATTGGCGGAGTACCCTCCGTTGATCACGCTGGCGCCACGCTGATCATTCGTTCGCTCGATGGCGCGCAAATGATCGATCAAGTTGCACAGATTCCGATGCTGCTCGGTGACGGCGGCGAGGCGAGCGCGTCACAGTTCGTCGCATCATGGGTTGTTGCCATAGGTGCACTCATCGCCGACCGCATCCAAGTCGTCGACGCGCAGAGCGGCGTGGTGCTTGCCGAGCGCATCGCGTCACTCAACGTTCCTAGCGGGACGTTTACCAACGTACAGCCGGGCGCGACGCTCACAAACGGCCTGCAAGTCACGTGGGCCGTGAGCGATCAGGACAGGGGCCAGCTAGACACGCTCCTCTTCTACTCGTGGGACAATGGTGTGACTTGGGTGCCAATCGACGTCGGGCGCGGCGAGGCGTCGTCGGTACTCCTCGATACGTCGGCTATGCCCGGCAGTGCGCCCAAAGCGGGACGTTTGCTGCTCAAGGCGTCAGACGGCTTCCATACCACGGACGTCCAAGTGGCTAACCTCTCGCTGCCAAATAAGAAGGCGTCGGAAGTTGCTATTCTTTCGCCACGCGATGATCAGACCTGGCGCGAAGGCGTTGGCTTCATTCTCACCGCGGCTGCGGTCGACATCGAGGACGCAGGAAGTCTTGATGGAGCGGCAGTTCAGTGGAGCTCGAGTCTCGACGGTCCACTCGGAAGCGGGCGGACGCTCTACGTGCCGGGTTTGTCCGTCGGGTCGCACGAGATGTGCGTCGAAGCTACCGACTCCGACGACATGACATCTGCTGCTTGCGTGACGCTCGTCGTTGCCGCGACGACGCCGCCGCCCAGTTGCTGCACCAGTGGACTTCGCATCGACGGGAGTCGCATCGCGCATCCAGGCGGACCGCCGTAACTCAACGAGTACTTTGAGATCGGCGGAACTCCGGGAATCTCACTCAACTGCATCTACTGCGTCGTCATCGGTCCCGGCGGCGTGGTCGACGACCTCGTCAATCTCTCCGGCCACACGACGTCACCGACCGGAAGGTTCCTCTGCGGGCAGACATCACCTCTTCCGTTTTGGGGTGTCGTTCCAAACCTCGTCGATGATCTGAACTTCCTCGACGCGGGCGAGCGCACGCACATGCTTGTCTGCGGCTGTGGCGGGGTGACGATCCCACCGGGGGGCGATCTCGACACGAACGACGACGGCATACTCGACATCGTCCCTTGGGACTGCGTCATCGATTGCGTGCGCCTCGTGGACGCGATTCCAAATCCCATCGCACCCGACTGCGGGATGACCGTGGGGCCGCAGGCGAATGGATCCCTGCCCCCCCACGTCTATCGCTGTATTCCGAGCGGAACGTGGCGCATCGGGCAGGCCTCGTTGCCGGGGAGCGCCGACACGCCGGGGGCTGGCAACCTCGGTTGCGGTCTGACTGGCGACATCGATGGAGACGGCACGGTGGCTGGACCGGATCTAGCTTTCCTTCTCGGCGCATGGGGCACACCGGGCGGACCGACCGACCTCGACGGCGATGGAACCACCGGCGGTGGCGACTTGGCGATCCTCCGAGGCGCGTGGACAGGCGGCTAACGCGTGCGTCAGCTCAACATCCGCGCATTCTGCGACGCCTCGTGCTCACTGGCCGGGGCGTCGTTACTTTATCGATGTCGTACAACCACCTCGAGCGCGAGCGCGCACCAAAGCGTTCGCCCTGATATCCATCATCACCATCCCATGACGCCTCCTGAGCCGAATCGCGCTATCACGCCTGACCCGGACGAAGCGACAATACTTCTCCAGCGCGCTGCGGCTGGCGACCCCCTGGCAGCCGAACAACTCTTTCCGCTGGTGTATGACCGACTGCGGGCACTCGCTGGGGTGTACATCCGGGGACGCCCTGAGCACACCTTGCAAGCGACCGCGCTCGCGCACGAGGCGTATCTTCGATTGGTCGCTGCGAGTGACGCGCCGAACGATCGTGAGCATTTCCTCGCGATCGCCGCTACCGCGATGCGGCAGATCCTCGCCGATCACGCGCGGCGACGCCTGCGGCTGAAGCGCGGCGGCGGGCAGGAGCGGGTGTCGCTCGACGTCGCGGCGGCGCAGTCTGAGCGCGAAGAAGAGGATCTCGTGGCGCTGCACGTCGCACTGGAGCGTCTCGCTCGCGCTGATCCGCGCCGCTACCGCGTCGTCGAACTGCGTTTTCTTGGCGGCCTCACCGTCGGGGAAGCCGCCCTCGCGATGGATGTGTCAGAACGGACGATCGAAAGCGACTGGCGCGTCGCGCGGGTGTGGCTTCAAACGACGCTCGGCGGAGAAGAGTAAAGCGAGGTGTTAGACTTCGCTCATGCCCGACATCATGACTTGTGCGACGAGTCGGAGCGCCGTCCGCCAGTTCGCGGTGTCGTCCTCGGTCCACTCTCTAGGCGCGACATCGACCATGGCACCGACGATCTCGTCCACCACGATCGGATAGTGCTCGCGCCTCACGCCGTACTTCACGTGGTGCCGTCCAAGATCCCGAAGGACTTCGCGCAGTGCCTCAGGACTACGCATATGTGCGACGACGAAGTCGATGGTGGCACCTAACCTCGCCCGCTGCGGACCAAGGTCGGCGGGGAACATGGATCGAAAGTGCGGGGCTCGCATAAACAGTCGCTCGTAAAACCGCTCGGCGAAGCGACCCTCAAGCGGGCCCAGCAACTTGGCACTTCGATCAAGGCGATCGCCGAGATCGTTGTCAGTTTGTACCCCACTAGGGGCGCCGGAAGACGAGAGCGGATGGCGGCTGACAGGCATGCGTCTTCAGTACCACGCGGCTTGGACTGGCCCGGCGCAGCAATTCGGGACAGATTCCCGTCACGCTCGCCGATACCTTAGTCGGTCCCGCATGTTCGAAAGAACGCCGCCGCCCGAAGCGACTGATCACCTGCCCGCTGCTGACGCGCGGTTGCGGGCGGCGCTCGACCTCTTTGCCGAGGTCTGCGATCTCGAGAACGACGCACGCGACCAAGCACTCCAGGTTCGTTGCGGCAACGATGCGGAACTGCTTGCTCGCGTCCAAGTGCTGGTCCGCCGCGATCGCGCCGACCGGCTGGCGCAGTCGAGCGTCGGCCACGCGGTGCAGACTGGTGGTGGCGCGCAACTCGCGATGAGCCTCGTGACGCGGGCCGATCGCTCGCCCCTCCCGCTTCTCCAAGGTCGCTATCGAATTCTCGGGCTCCTTGGCGAAGGCGGCATGGGAACGGTCTACGAGGCCGAGCAGACGTCGCCGCGGCGGCTTGTCGCGCTGAAGTCGTTGCGACCGAGCGCGTTCGGAGGCGAGCAGGCACTTCGGCGCTTCGCGCTCGAAGCGGACGTCTTGGCGCGACTTCAACATCCGGCTATCGCTCAGGTGTACGAGGCTGGGTTCGGCGAGGACGACGCCGCCGGACCCGCGTGGATTGCGATGGAACTCGTGCGTGGAAAACCACTCGTCGCCGCAGTGCAGGCACAGAATCTCCCGCGCCGCGCACGACTTGATGTCTTCCTTCGCGTCTGCGATGGAGTGAGCTTTGCCCACCAGAAGGGCGTGATTCATCGCGATCTCAAGCCGGGCAACATTCTGTTAGGCGAGACTGAAACGGACGACACCGGTGACGGGCCTGTGGTGAAGATCCTCGACTTCGGCGTCGCCCGCGTCCTCGGCGATGGTTGGGGAGACCTCACCGCGCTGACCGGCCCAGGACAGATGGTCGGAACGCTGCCGTACATGAGCCCCGAGCAGGTCGCCGGAGACCCCGACGCCGTCGACGTGCGGACCGATGTCTACGCACTCGGAGTAGTTCTCTTCGAACTCCTTGTTGGTCGCCGACCGTTCGATCTGAGCGGACGCGGGGCACAGGAAGCGATCCGCATCGTTCGTGACGATGCGCCGCCGTCGTCGTCGTCGATCGATCCGACGTTGAAGGGTGATCTGGATGCGATCGTGAGCTGCGCGCTGGCGAAAGATCCGCGCCAGCGCTACCAATCAGTCGCCCTCCTCGCCGAGGACATTCGCTCGCACCTCGCGGGGGCACCAGTCGCTGCGCGGTCGAACTCGCGCTGGTACGTAATCGCCCGACATGCGCGGCGCTCCAAAACGCCGATCGCGATCGCACTCTGTGTAGTGGTCGCGGTGATCGCGTTTGCAGTTCGCGCCTCGATCGAAGCGACGCGCCAAACCGAGCTCGCGGCCGAGGCAGAAAGCGCCACCACAGTTGCAGAGGCTGCCAAAACCGTGCTCGCTGAACAGCTTTCGTCGGCGCGACTCGAACAGGCGCGGCTCTTGAGCGCGCATGGAAATGTTCCGACCGCGATGGAAATCGTCAGCGCAGAAGCGACGCATCGAAACGACTCGCACATTCAGTGGGCAACGCGCGACATTGCGGCCCGACATCCGTGCGTCGCGACGATGCAGACCCACACCGGACCTGTTCACCTCGTCGCGCTCGTCGGCGATGGAAGCCTGTTGCTCTCTGCTGCCGAAGACGCGTGCGCTGTGTTGAGCGACGCTGAAGGTCGAGTGATTACGAGTGCGGAGCTGGGCAGCCCAGCGACCGCCGGCGCGTACGACGCATCAAGAGAGCGCGTCGTCGTCGGCCTCGCAGACGGACGTGTTGACGCGCTCGACGCATACACGCTCGCGCCGCACGGAACGATCGCGCGGCACTCAAGCGCGGTCCGCGCGGTGGCGTGTTTCGACGGCATGATCGCGAGCGGCAGTGTCGGTGGATCGTTGATCGTGACGGGAGAGGATGGACACGCCGTGCTCACGCGAAAGCGAGCGTCCACGATCGGCGCGCTCGCATTTTTAGACGTGAACACGCTCATTCTCGGCGATGACGCTGGAGAAGTCGTGCGCATCGATCTCGACGATGGCGAGTCGCGCGTCATCGAACACCACGATGGGTTCGTCGGCAGCGTTCTCGCCGACCGACTACGGCGGCGCGTTCTCTCCGGGTCCGGTGACCGAACGATGCGTGTCTTGGATCCCGACACCGGGCGCGAAATCGCGTTGATTGACGTTGGCAATGGGACGGTACGCGGCCTTGGCGTTGACGACGCCACGGGCGATCTCTTCAGCTGTGGCTGGTGGTCGATGGACCGCTGGGACCGTCGGTTCGTGGCGAAGCGCCGCGTCGCATCTCCGCCCGACAGTCCCTACTGCGCTCAATTTGACACGGCAATCGGCCTTGCCATCACCGGCCATCGCGACGGCGTCATCCGGCTGTGGTCGGTGCAGAGCAACGCCGTCAACGGCGGTGGACTCGCGATCGCTGGACTTGAGGGAAGACCAACCTGCGCGCTGTCACCGGACGGATCGCTCCTCGCCTGCGGCGACGGCGAAGGATCGCTCTTGGTCTACGACGCACGGGCGGGTGTCCTCATTGCCCCCCTTCCGTCGCACGCGCGCCGCGCCCGCTCTGTCGCTTTCGATGCAACCGGCTCGATGGTGGTGAGCGCTGGCGACGATGGTGTGCTCCAAATTGCCGACGCGCGAACGGGCTCGCCCATCGCGCGGGCGCGCGGCGTCGAGCCAGTGACGACGTCGTCGGTCGCGTTCTCTCCGAACGGCCGACTTGTCGCCGCGACCTTCAGCGATCGCTCGGTCCGGATCCTCAGCGTGCCAGCGCTCGACGTTGTCGCGACGTTGCCGCTTGGAAGTCAACAAGCGCTCTCCGCAGCTTGGTCGCCGGACGGTCGCGTCATCGCGACGACCGCCCGCGACCAGATGGTGAGGCTATGGAGCGTCGACGGCACCGAACTCGCCCAGACGAAGTGCGTCGAGATTCCATGGGCACTCGCGTTCTCCTCTGACGGCGCGTCACTCGCGGTGAGTACCTGGGGGCGCGTCATCGACCTGTACGACGGGACATCGCTCGCGCTGACGCGGCGCCTCACCGGCGCTGCTGGTCTCATGACATCGGTGGTGTGGCTTGCTTCGACGTCGACCGACGCCGACGACGGTCCGATGATTCTCGCAAGTTCGGCGGACGGCACGCTTCGTGTGTGGGATCCGCGCGATGGTCGCGAGCTCTTTGAGTTCACCCCGTTCGTGCAGGGCGAGGTCGTGTCGTGCTCAGCCGATGCCAGTGGGTCCACCATCGCGGCTACCGGCGGCGCAGGCGAGTCTGCGTGCTGGAGTCTGCGGCGCTGGGATGCGTGGGCGAAGACGGCGAAGAACTTCAGGAAGAGCCCAGAGTAGAAACGAAGTGGGGGTTCGGGGCTACTCACCCCGAACCCACCTCGAACCGAAAGGCTTGCGAGCCTCACTCTGAAGCCATTACCGCCACTTATGAGCACCAGTCGAGTGTCACGGTCATTTCGTAGTCACCCTTCGCGCCGAGGAAGCCTGAGACTTGGACGTAGTACGTCCAGCCGGGTTGCGCTGTGAACGAGACCTTGCTCTTGCGATTGAACCCAGAGATCTGACACCCAGATCCGGAGTAATCGTCGTTGCAGTCAATGAGGACCTGCGCGCACTCACCGTGCTCACCGATACGCCACACCGTAAGCACTGTGTCGAAGTTCGTGCCCGGGTGGCAGAGCGAAATGGTTAACTCGGAATTGGGAATAATGCAGGGCGATTCGAAGAAGTACCACGTGCTCGCGCCTTCGCCGTTCACGCAATTCGCGAGGTCGGAACCGAGCGGCTTGTCGAGGTTCGTACCAGTGACCGTGCCCGACACGGGGTTATATATCTTAATCGCGTGCTGGCAGTCCGCTCCGTCGGGGGTGTAGAACACGCCCATCAATCCATCGCCTTGGATGCCCTGAAATCCACCGACGCGGATCTTGTAGTGCTCACCCTCGTTCACCTGGATCGTCACCTGCGAGCCGAAGTCGCAGCCCGCAACGTCGTCGCTGCACCCGAGGAACGTCGCAAACGAAATGCCTACCGGACATGCGGAAAGGCCAGGAATCGTAGAGCCGTAGATCGCGATCTTCGTGTCCCATCCGTTGTTGCAGGTCGAGACCGAGAGTGTTCCATCGCCCTGCGAGACGAACTCGAACCAGACGTCGCTGCCGATCTGCGTGTAACCATTGACGTTGCAGCCGCCGGATGCGGGAATCGTTGGACCGTCGGTGTCAGCACCGATGTTGCAGACTTGAATAAATCCTGGCGTGATGAGCTGTGCGTTGGCGCAATGGTCGTTCGCCGGGGCACTCGGGCACGGTCCCCACGCACCGAGGAGCACCGAAAGATCGGCTGCGTTGACGATGCCATCGGAGTTGAAATCAGCGCTGGCATTGCCGCCCCACTGACCCAAGAGAATGCTGAGATCAGCGGCGTCAACCGAGCCGCTTTGATTGAGGTCGCCGGTGCAAATACACACCGCGCC
>JAWXCC010000242.1:0-2655 GCA_034440475.1 Phycisphaerae bacterium
CATCCATGTGAATCCATAAGTTCGTCGTACCAAGAGATTCAACATGGATGGACAGGATGGACAGGATGATGCGGCACTTCGCCTGCGCGCGGCGGCTCACGCTCGGCTGCGATCGTTGCGGGCGCCGCACTGCGCTGGATCATGCACTCGAATGGGTGTGGCCGCTATGGCGATCCCGTTACCGCGGCCCACCTGTTCGCGAACGGGTGTGTCCAGAATGCCCCGCGTGATAGCGCTGCTTCGCGCGTGCCTGATGCCTAACGAACCGTCCCACCCCTGACCAATTCATCGAGCTTGTCGCCCGGATGTTCCCAGAGCGGTTCCTTCAAACGCAGCGATCGTCCCTTCAGCACGATGTCAGTGCTGCCGGCGACGAACTCGAATCCCAACTTGCTGTCGACGACGCGCGTGCCTTCCGCGACGGGATGCGGCGTCGCGACGTCGGCAGGAATCGACGCTAGGTCAGTGATTTCGACGATTTGGATCTGCATGTCGCCGGGGAAGACTTGAGTCATCTCCGCCGAAAGCGGTGCTACTTCGCGACGAACGCGCTGCGGGAACGGTTTGCCGTCGAGTGTCTGCCAAGTCTCGACGACCCATCGGTCGGTCCACGGGGGCGTGCTCGGCACCTCCGCGGACCAGCCGAGGACGCGCGGCGGATCGCTGGTGTCTACGAGAATCTCTTGTTGCCACGCCTTCGCCAGCGGGTCTTTCTCAAGCGCTTGCTTCGCCAATTTCTCGTTCGCCGCGGCGATAAATCGATACGTCATGACCGATCCGTTTGAAACGAGCGATATTGGCGTACTGGTCCGCAACGTCTCTGCGATTGGCTTGGAAGAATTCAAAGGCGAGTACTGATCGAGTTGTAACGCGAGCGATAGTCCGAGCCCAGCCCGATCGCTCGAGCCTCGGTCGACAAACGCGCTTCGTTCGCCGGTCGCGACGCTGTAGTGGAATCCATTGGCTTCAACGTGCGCGTACGACGTCTTCGGATCGATCAACACCGCCCGCATCGGACCAAACGCGCGGAACGTGAACTTCTGCTTGAGGATCGGCGCTTCCTTCGCCGGATTAAGCGCTCCATCTTTCGCCCAATGATTCCAAATTGTGGAAGTCATGTGACACTCAAGTCGGCGACCGTCGGGCATTGCCTTGGCGACGGTGTCGGCGAGCTGCGTCACCTTCTCGGGCGCCACGGTGGGAGGTTGAACAGCCGGGCCACTTTGTAGACACAACGCGATGACAGCTACAGAGATCATCGATGTTCCTCCTGTTTCGGTTGGTCGCTCGCCTGTTGCGTGCGCTGCTCGTACATCTGCCGCCAAAAATTACCGGGATCGATGGGTTGTTGCACCGCTTCGAGATCCGATTTCGATAGCGACGACCTTACGCAGGCGAGAACGCGATCGCGGATGGACTTCTCAGTCGCTGCTCGTTTGTCATCGGCGGTCAATAGCTCTGCGGGCGCATCCATCTGAGCGACGGACTGGTTCGCCTTGCGCGCCTCCTCTTCCCAGCGGCGAAATGCGACGACGACCGCCTTCACGCGGGCGGCGCGCTCAACGAGCGAGTCGCGCACGATAGCTTGCATCGCCTTGGACTCTTCGTCGGACACACCAAGCGCCGCCGCGCTATCGACATTCGCTTGCGCCCACGATGCCGATGACACGATGGTCTGAGCGACGACGGCATAATTGCGCGTGCGCCACGCTGCGGCCGGCACTTCGTCACCGCCGCTGCGCAGGAATACTTCGATGGCGTCGGCGCATTGCTCGTTCAGCACACGCCACTCGTGGCGCGCCGCGCGCGACTGGGCGCGAAGCTTATCCGCGTCCGCTGGAGGCGGCCGGCTCGGATCGCTGAACGTGAACGACTCGAAACAGTATTCACCCATTCGTTCGACGCAGGCTCGACCGATCTTTCGCCCGCCGTCGCGATAGGTCGCGAGCGCTGCACCAAACGCCTTCGATGCTCCTTCGTCATGGGCGGCGCGATCGGCTGCGGCGCGAATGACGGGGTCGATCGCCAGCGCTTCGTCATATCCGCGAAGTACGTCGTAGCCGGGATGCGATGAATCACCAGCCCCTTCGAGCGCAGATTGGTAAACCGACGCGGCGATGGCACGATAGAGATCGGCTTCGACCCGATCCGCTGGAACCGGCGCGGTAGCGCCCGCAGCCGCGATGTCTTTCACTAATCGATCGGTGGCCTCGCGAAGCGTCGTGCCATATTCCAGCGCGGCTGCACGCAGCTCAGCATTTGGCTTCGTCGACGTGCGCACTTCACCGTTCTCGTCGATGAAATGCGTGGCGAGCAGTTTGTCCTGGGCCGCCCCGACCGCGTCGGCGTAATCGCGAAACGCTTCGTCGACGGCAAGCCCCGCCAACTCGTGATCCAAATGACCGAGGGCTACAAGAAGCCGAACGCGCTTCAACGTCACCTCGCCGATGATGCGAAGCATGAACGATCGGCGCTCCTCCGGACTTGGCTCCGACGTCTGGACGACTTTGATCGCGCCGTTCGGACTCGGAGCTGCGTTCTTCTGCGCTATAGGCAGCCCGTGGCGAAAGTCATTCGGGCTACGAACGAGGCTGTTAGCCCCCAATATTGGGTGGCTGCGGCGTCGCCGTAACTTGCCGTATCTTGCGGATAAAG
>JAWXCC010000243.1:0-2673 GCA_034440475.1 Phycisphaerae bacterium
CCGCGCGCGGCCCAAACACCGGGCGCGCGGTCTCGTTTCCAGTGCCCACCCGATCCGAATAAGTCATCGGAGCGCTGTCCGAGCTCTTCATCCCGACCGGTGGCAAACCGGCCACTCAACCGCCAATGGTCCAGAATCTTGTGCCTCAGAATCCCGAACAGCCACGTTCGAACCGCGGAGCGACCCTCGAACGGCTGTGCCGGTCGCAGCGCGGCGAGGAGCGTCTCTTGAACAAGGTCTTCCGCCGTCGATCGATCGCGTACACGCTTCAGCGCGTACCCGAAGAGTGCGTCGCCATGCTCGGCGAGCCAAGTGGATGGATCGAGCCCAACAGCGTCGCTGTGAGCTGCGTTGGGCTGTGCGGATTCGGGAGTGGACGGCACCACAGCGGAGAACTCGCGCCTCTGTCAGCGGATGAAACGCAGATCGCCAAACGGCGGAACGACCTTCTTCCCTTCGACGTTCGGGCCCGCGCTCAGAATCGGGCTGGGCAACGGGGATGGGAAGTACACGCTCCACGCTTTCCCGAGCAAAAGATCGCGCGGCACGATGAACGGCGCGGACTCTCCGAGCACCTCGGTCACAATCTGATGTGGTCGGCCCCAGAGTCTTCCATCGCGGCTCGCGGCGGAGTTGTCGCCAAGCATCAGAAACTGGTCCGCCTTCAGCTGAGCAGGATTATCGATGTCGGTGCCGAACGCGAGTCCATTGATGACGGGGCCGTTCGACGCGAGTTGATCCGGAGGCGAGAGATAGCCGGGCCGGTAGTACAGATCTCGATCAACCCGCACGCGGTGCAGCGTCACCGGCGCACCCGAGAGCGACCACTCAAGCTGAGGCGGCGTGACGCCTTGGTGGTTGACCGGATCGGCGCGGTACTGCCCGAGCGTACTTCCGAAACGACTGAACCGAACCCGGTCCTCCGGCGTCCATCTGTCGTAGTCGAGCGCGACAATCTGGCGGCCGTTCAGCCACAGACTCATACGCTGGTCGACGTGCCAGAACTCGACGTCGCACGGGGCACCGGGTGCAGGCAACGCAATGTCCTGTGTGACGGACGCTGTCAATTCGCCCGACTCTTTCCCACGCACGGAAAGCGTTGCTTTGCCATCCTTGATGAGCCACACAAAGAGGTGCGAACGCGCGTCTAGTCGTAATTCGCTCACGAGCGACGCGATACCGCTCGTCTCGATCGCGGCGGCGACTCGAAGGTCACTCACCGAATATTGGAACGGCGTGACACGGAAGAGGTTGTACTCCGTGAAGTCATTGATCGCGATGACGCGCGAGTCCCAACGCAACAGGGACTCAGCAGCGGTGTTGTGCACGTACGCGCGACCGCTCGTGTCCCAGTCGCCGCCGCGCCACGGCGGACCGCTATAGGCGAATTGACTTCCGGTTACTTTCGCGATCGCCTTTGGGTCCACTGGGACAAAGTCGGAATCGTGCACCGGTTGCCATACCGCGCGTTGAATGTAATCGGGCTTGCGCTGAACCCGAAAGTCTTTCAGCGGCGCTCCGAGAGGCGCGGTCCAAATATCGCCATCAATGATGAGAAGCTGCTCGTTAGGCAGGCCTATCAATCGTTTGATGTAATTTTGCGTGTCGCCGATTGGGTCGGTGGGATTCTTGAAGACAACGACATCCCAACGCGCGGGTTCGAAGAATGCATAGAGGAACTTCAACACCAGCACCCGATCGCCCATCCGGATACCCGAGAGCAAGTCATTGTTCTTCGCGTCAGCGATCGCGTGGGTGGTCGTGAGCATCGGGTCGACGAGACCTCGCTTCAATCCCGGTGCGTTGCGCGCCGCTTCGAGGATTGGCTGCGAATCAATCGCGACCTCGTACGCCGTCTGCGGCGATCGCCACTGGATGTGCGCGCCAAAAAGAGTCGGCGCCATTGATCCAGTCGGAATGACGAACCCTTCGGTCACGAACGATCGCACGGACATCGCGAGTGCGAAGGCAACCGTGAGCGATTGCAGCGTGTCAATGATGTTGGTTTCAGCGGTGGGTGTCGCCATAAGCGTTACGCGCGAACTGGAGGCGTCGGAAGAGCAATTAGCGGTCGGTGAGGCCAGCGAAATTACGTCTCGGACGGTGGTGGGCCTGACGGGCCGCCGCCGTTTCCGCGTCCACCGCGACGACGACGACGCGAACGACCTCTCGGTTCGCCCGATCGCTGCGAAGGCGACCCTGCCGCACCCGAATTTGGAGTGCCGTGATTCGGCGCATCCGGCGATCCTTCGGACTGCGGCTGATCATCGGCCACGGGCTCTCTCCCTTGAGCCGGCCCTCCCCCTTGGGAAGGATCTCCGGGGCGGGTCTCGTCGCCCTGCCGATCGCCTCCCTTGCGGCGGCGCCGCCGACGGCGCTTCTTTTGTTCGGTGCCTTCGCTCGACGCCGAACCATCGGGGCCCGAACCCGAGTTCCCCGGAGGTGCAGCATCCGAGACGCTCTCGGGCGGCGCAACGGGCGGTTGCCGCTCGATCGATTGACTCTTCGTCTTGAACTTCGCCTGCTGCTCGTCACGGCGCTTCGTACGGCGGTCAGCGCGATCACGGTCTCCGGTCCGGCGCGCGACATCCGCGGGGGCGAGTCCTCGCAGTGGATCTGGCGGCGCGATTGGGTCAGCTGGAGCCGATCCAGTAGGCAGCATCGTCGGGGTCG
>JAWXCC010000244.1:0-11966 GCA_034440475.1 Phycisphaerae bacterium
GCAGCGGAGGCGGCGGCGGCCCGCCCTTCGGCGAGCCCGGCGATGCCCCCGAGTCGATCCCCGAAGAAGAGCGAGCACAAAAGATCATCGACATCATCGTCGAGTCCGTCGAGCCCGAAGCGTGGAGCGAAAACGGCGGCGAAATCGCCACGATTCGCTTTTATCAAGGTGTGCTCATCATCCGGGCCCCCGACTACATTCACCGCGAGATCGGCGGCTATCCGTTCGCCCCGCAGGCGACTCGCTCCTCCGCAGCAGCGACTGTCGAATCGCGCTACGTGACGTTCAACGCTCCGATTTCGATCATCGAAAACGTGAAGTTCCGCCCGGTCACCGTCACCGGCGCTGCGGGCGGTGGCGGATTCGGTGGTGGCAACGGCGGCAATCCCGCGCCGCCCGCTGGTGGCCCAAGCGGTGGTGGTGCTGGCAGCCCGCCATCGAAGCCGTCGAGTCCCGCTCCGCCAGCGCGCGGCCCTGCGGGCGGCGCGAAGTAAGAGTTCGACCTGCCGAGTTCGTACTATTCGCCGCGTGACGCAGGCCGAGAGCATTGCCCGCGGCAGCGTCGAGCGCCGTTCTGCCCCTAAGACCCTGCGTCGCGACCTCGACGCATGCACCGGTGACGGAGCGACCTACGCGCTGATGGTCGGCGTCGGCGAAACGTATCTCGCAGCCTTTGTCGTCGCCCTCGGCATGTCTGGCGTGACCGCAGGTCTCGTCGCATCAGCGCCGCCAGTCGCTGGCGGCGTGTTGCAGCTCCTCGCGCCGCGCTGCGTGCGCGCGATCGGCAGCCCGCGTCGCTGGATCATGGTGTGCGCGTCGGTGCAGGCGATGAGTTTGCTTGTACTCGCGATTGGAGCGCTCACCGGAGGAATGCCAGCGTGGGGCATCTTCGCCTGCGCGAGCGTCTACTGGACCGGCGCACTCGGCGCTGGCGGCGCATGGAACACGTGGGTCGCGGAGCTCTTTCCAGCGCGCCTGCGCGCCCGCTATTTCGGGCAGCGCAACCGATTCTGCCAGTTGATGATTCTCACCGGACTGCTCGTCGGCGGTGCGCTGATCGGGTTTGGTGAGCGACACGGCGCGACGCTCGTGGCGTTCGCGGCGTGCTTCGGCATCGCCGGTGCCAGTCGACTGCTCTCGCTGGCGTACCTCGCTCGAACCTCGGATATCCCGGTGGGCGACAGCCACACGATCGTGCCGCTTCGGCGCTTGTTCTTCGCCGGTGACAACGCATCCAAGATCATCGTGGCGATGCTCTGCCTCCAAGCAGCTGTCCAAGTGGGCCAGCCCTTCTTCAACCCGTTCATGTTGAAGGCGCTTGATTTCGCGCCGATGACGTACACCGCGGCGATCGCTGCGTCGTTTGTTGCGAAAGTCATCGCGCTTCCGATCGCTGCAAAGCTTGCCGACCGCCACGGTGCCCACCAAGTGCTCGTCGGATCTGCGATTGGCATCGCGTTCCTCGCGCTCGTGTGGCTCGTTTCAGGAAGCGCGTGGTGGATCGTGCCTTCGCAGCTCGTCGCTGGCGCCCTCTGGGGCGCGTACGAGCTCGCAACCTTCCTGATTCTGCTCGAGACGGTTCCGCATCGCGAGCGAACCAGTGTCATGAGCTGGTTCTACCTCGTGAACGCAGCGTCGATGACGATTGGTTCGCTCCTCGGTGCTCGCATCTTGAGCGGCGAGGAAACGTGGAATGGATACGCCACGGTATTCGCGGCTTCAACACTCTTGCGACTCTTGGCCGTCGTGCCGTTTCTCTCGCTGCGAACGATTGGTCGCGTCCATCGCGATCTCATTGTCGAGACTATCGCTGTTCGAGCGAGCGCTGGTTCGATCGATCTTCCGCAAGAGATCGCGCCCGACTCCGCTTGTGACGCGGGCGACTCGCCACGATGATGCGTTGCGTGCCCCGTCGCGTAACACTCTTCTTGGTTCTTGTGACGGCGGTGCTCTCGGCATTGGCAAGCGCGACGATGCCGACAGACTCGATCGCGGGCTGGATGGCCCATCCCGGTCGGGTCGCATCGCTCGGCGGCATTCCATCCACGACGATCGAAGGCGCGCGTGCGCTCCGGCTTGCGCTCGCAGTCGGGCCGCTTGTACTACTCACAATCGCCCTCATTCTCGCGCGCATCGAGCGTCGCGCTGCGCTGGTGCGCAGCGACGCGACCCAAGGGTCGCGCGCGACGGTTCTCACCTTGAGCCTGCTGGTCGGCATCGCAGTGATCCTGCGCTCATTCAAACTGAGCGATAGCCTTTGGTACGACGAGATCGCTGGACTCCTGGGTTACTCCGTGCACGGCCCCGGCGTCATCGTCGGCAACTATTTCTCGCAAGCGAATCAGGTGTTTTCGCAGCTCGCGATCTGGCTCTCGACGACGCTCTTCGGCGTCAACGAGCTCACAGTCCGGCTCCCCGCATTCCTCGCTGGCGTCGCAGCAGTTCCCGCCGCCTGGGCGCTTGGCCGCGAAGCTCGCGGCGACGGCACCGGGTTGTTCGCCGCAGCGGCCATAGCGCTCATGCCCGTCGCGGTGCTCGCATCATGCGATGCCCGCAGCTACTCGTTCGTCATCCTCTTCGCGACGCTCGCGACGTGGTTGTTGCTTCGCTCGCGCCGCGTGCTCACGCTGACATCGTGGGCGGCGTTTGCAATCGTCGTCGCACTCATGGTGTGGTCGCACCTCGCGTCCGTGTGTGTCGCTCTGGGCTACGGATTGTTTCTCGCCAGCGATCTCCTTCGCGGGAATGATCGGCGCGGCGCACTCGCCGGACTCGTCACGCTTGTCGGCGCCGCGACCCTCACCGCGATGGTCTACGCGCCGATCCTGCCCGACATGTTCGCGCTGCGCGAGCATTTCCGCGGACATGACGCAGGACAACCGACACTCCTCGGCCCGGAAGGTTGGCACGCGCTCCTCGCGCTCGGTGGGTCGTGGACGTGGTGGGCGACGATTCCCGGAGCGGCGCTCGCGATCATCGGCCTGGCACCGACGCTGCGCGAGCAGCGACTGCGCGAGGCGTTCGTGCTCGCAGCGCTCGGCGCGCCGATCGCCGTCTTGTTAGCGTGGCTCGGCGATTCGTGGCTCTACGCACGATTCCTCCTGTTCCTCGTGCCTGCGACCGCGCTCCTCATCGCCGCAGGCTTGGCGACCATCGCCCGCTTCGGCCGCCTACCGCTCGCGGTCAGCGTGGCCACGCTCGCACTCGCGTCCGCAACGGATGTGCTGAGGCTCCCCCCGCGCCAGCCGCTGCGCGAAGCGGTCGAACGCGCCGCAGCGATTCGCGCAACGACGCACGATCAAGGCCCCTTGGGCATGATCGGCTTGAATGATCAAGTGCAGCTTTACTACACGCAGCCGCTGAAGCTCCCCGTCGTCGATTTCGGCGACCGCGGCGCCGGACTGGCCAAACTGCTGCCGTCAGCGCGACCGCGGATGATCGTGATGCTCTATCCGCACGCCGTGTCGCCGGAGCGTCGCGAGTTTCTCCGCGCCAACGGCTACCACGTGACGGAGCGCCTCGAGGGTTGGATCGATTGGGGCCACGGCGCGATTGAGATCTGGTCGCGTTAGCGTAGTGGAGTCAACTCATGAAACTGACGTCGGCGCTCCAGTGGCTTTCGGAACATTGATGAGGCGGCGCGGCGGGTCATAGCGGCGTCACGGTTGAGCGTGGGATATTCTGACCGCCGTGCGCCCGCCGCCCAGATCTGAATTGCCTAACATAGCGCGCGAGCCCTTCACACTCAACGACTTCGGTAGTTCGCCAGTCGGCTTGGCGTTGTCGGTCCTCGCTGGCGCAGCTGCGCGTGCTCGCAGTCGTGCGGGAACGCTCACCCGAAGCAGGTTTACCGCAGCTCACAAATCCCAAGGCGACGACGATCCCATCGTCATCGAGTTAGGCGAGACTCGCTTGCCTGAATTCTTAGGATGGCTGGGCCGTGCCGCGCTGGTCATAGGTCGGATCCTCATGATGTTGAGTTACTTCGATGCGCGTCGTGTGTGGCGGACAGGCGAGGGATTCATGAGGGCGCGGCGAATGGGGCTGGCGCGCTGTTCCTAGGTCACTTCGCTCACTCCGATGAACGCCACCGTCAAGCTGTCGATCTCCTGGCACCGGTTTCATGCAGGGCAACTTGACGATCGGTAGCACCGTTTGCCAAAGAGAGTTGCATTTGGTTGGGGATGCGGCAAGCACCCCCGCCCACCATCGCCTCTCTTTCATGATTGGGCGACGGTCCCGCTGCGCGTAATGGAGAATGCAAGGCCGATCATGCGATCCGTTGAATCACGTAGACATCCGCATCACGCTGCTCGAATCCGCGGGCTCGCAACTGCTCAAGCCGCTTGACCTGATCCGCATTGAGCGTGAAGTAGATCGTCGACGCCCCTCTTTCGCTGGTGCGCAAGACCAGTTCGTCGAGGAGCGCGTCGAGAGCGTCCGGTCGCGCCCGGAAGAGCTTCACCTCGGCGCGGTCGTCGCGCATCTCGAACTGGAACGCGCCGGTGCCGGGCGCAACCCAGAACGTGTCGACCTCGAACCACGCCTGCTCGATCCGACGGCGCAGCCGCGTTGCGTCAATGGGCTCCATGACCGGATCAAGCGCGACGGTCGCCGCCAGCGACTCCTCCTCGCCGAGCCGAATTCGTTGGGTGATTGGACTTCTGATTGTCGGTGCCATCACGCGCTTCGCCATGATTGGAGCGATCTCATGCTCAAGCCAACCGCGTTGTTGCAGAAACGCGTGCTGTCGAACCCACGATCGCCGGAAGCTCTGCACGATCGCGTCGATGCGTGCGCCGGGGAAGAGCGTCGGCAGCGACGCCAGCATGAGTGAATACAGCCCGGCCTCGGTCGCCTCATCAACGGGCCAGGTCCAAGGAAAACCAAAGGGCAGCGCCTGCCCGAGGCCCTCCCACGGCATAGTTTCGTTCACGCCGACGTAGCCGACGATCGTGCCGTCGTCGCGTTCGGCGAAGAGTCGCGCGCCGGGCAACCGAGGAACGTGCGAACCGAAACCGCGCGCGTTCGCGAGGTTGGAGCCCCACGCGTACGGCAGTTCTTGCGTCGCGCTAAGCCAGATGTCGTATTGCGCCTCGAAGTCAGAATCCTGGCGGTACGGACGTATGCGCATCCGGAGCTCCACTCACCGTTCGTTAGTCGTGACGCAAAGCCTCGATGGGATCCTTGCGACTGGCAATGACGGCGGGATAGATGCCGAACACCAAACCGACGCCAGCGGCGACGAGGAAGCTGACGACGATCGACCACAGTGTGATTGCAGGCTCGAGCGCAAACTTGCTGCTCGCCATGCCGCGCAGCCACGGCAGTTTCGCGAGCGTCGGAATCAATTCGCCTAAACCGAGCGAGACGCCGACACCCAGCGCGATTCCGATGACGCCACCGAGCGACGACAGTGAGCCGGTCTCGACGAGGAACTGCAGCACGATGTGGCGCCGCGTCGCGCCGAGCGCGCGGCGAATGCCGATCTCGCGCGTCCGCTCGGTGACCGACGCCAACATAATGTTCATAATGCCAATGCCGCCGACCAGGAGGCTCACCGCAGCAATCGCCACCAGCATGATGTTCCACACCAGAAGCTGCCGCTTCGCGTTCTCTAACAACTCCCAGGGAACGACGACTTGGACGTCGACGAGGCCCGGATGACCGACATCCAAGATTCGCTTCACGCGGTCGGCGACGTTCAGCACTTGCTCGGTATCAGGCGCGACGACGTAGACCTCGGACAGTTCGATCTCTTCGCCGCTGAACGAACCCGCCTGCCGCCGCACGACCGAGTTACCGAAGTTGCTTTCGGCGGTCGAAAGCGGAATATGGATATCCTTGTTTAGGTCGCGGCCGACGAGCGCAGATCCGCTGCCTCCAGCAAGCCCAACGGGCTTCAGCACACCGATCACTCGGAACACTTGGCTGTCAATCCGGAGATCGGCTCCAAGCGGGTCGCGCAGTTTGAAGAGTTGCTTCGCTACCTCGCTGCCAATCACCGCCACGGGAGCGCGAGTATCGAGATCGTCTTGGGTGAGATAGCGACCGCGCGGCTCAAGCCGCAAACGAGCAACGTCCAGCAGCTCAGGCGTCGTGCCGAACGACTGACTTTGAATCCGCGTGGCGCCGTAGCTCACTTCGCTGCCGACAGTTTTGAGCGGCACGATCGACGATGCGTCGGCCATTGACTCGCGGAGGCGGCGCAGGTCTTGGAACAGGATTCCGTATGCAACAAGAAACGAGCGTGCCTGATTGCTGTTGTTCGCCTCGGGTGGTTTCACCGAGCGCACGATCACGTTCGTCGCGCCGAGCGCTTCGATGTTCCTGAGCGCGGCTCGTTTATTTCCTTCGCCGATCGACACCACGACAATGACTGCGGCGACGCCGAGAATGATGCCCAGACTCGTGAGCGTCGAACGAAGCTTGTGCAGCTTCAGATTGCGAAGACCGAGACGGATGATTTCGAAGAGGAATGGCAACGCGGTGTGAGGAGCGAGAATGCGCTACGGAAAAGTCACATGGTACGCTCCAGCGTTAGGTGCTGAACGCCGACGAATCGCGAGCGATCCCGCCGATCGCTGAACTGCTCGCCGAGCGCGAGTTGATCAGCGGCTGGGAGTACGACGCGCAGCTCGTCTTCGGCGACGGATCACTGAAGCGCATCGCTCTGCGGCTGTCGTGGGCCGATTACCATCACTGGTCCCCCGATGGCGGCGCTGCGCCGTCGCATGTCGCGAACGCGGTGCTGCGGTTCATCACAGCGCACGTCGAGCAATTTGCGGGCATGGAACTCATCGACGCCAGCACGGCGCGAAGGCGCGTCGAAGGTGCGGATCACGAGATCCGCGCGATGTTGCGCGGGGAGTAAGCGAACCTGCGCCGCTCGCTGCACTCGCCGCGGCTGGGTGCTCGCCTGCCGCGCACCGACTGCGTTCACTTACTCTGTCGGCATGAGCGCTGGCAGCTCTTTCGATCGCCACACGATCGGCAGTTCAACCGAGAACGTTGCACCCTTGCCCGGCGCACTCGAGAGCGCCACAGTCGCGCCGAGCAGTTCGGCAAGCTCGCGGCAGATCGCAAGTCCGAGTCCGGTGCCCGAGTGCTGACGCGTGTGGCTCGCGTCCACTTGGCGGAACTTTTCGAAGATCGTTTCTTGCATGTCGTCAGGGATGCCCGGCCCTTCATCAATCACGCCCAGACGCAGACCACCGCCGCCGTCCTTGCGCACGGATCGGCCAGCGAACACCGTGACCGTGCTGCCTTCGGGCGAGAACTTTATCGCGTTCGACAGGAAGTTGTAGAGCACCTGCTGCAACTTGCCCGCGTCGGTCTCGACGGTCGGGAGATCAGGCTCGACGCGCACGCTGAGCGCGATGCGCTTCGCCTCGGACTGCGGCCGCATTACCGTCACGAGACCTTCGACGAGATCACTGACACTCGTCGGCGCGACCGTGAGCTCAAGCCGCCCGGCTTCGATCTTCGCCATTTGAAGCAGCTCGTTGATCATCTCCAAGAGCGCGCGACCACTGCGCAGAATGTTCGCGATGTAGCGGACGCGCTTCGGATCTGCGCTGCCGTCGCTTCGCGCGATTTCGTCGAGCAGCTCTGCGAAGCCAATGATTGAATTGAGCGGTGTTCGCAGCTCGTGGCTCACGTTGGCGAGAAACTCGCTCTTCAAGCGATTCGATTCGTAGAGTCCGATGTTTGCCTGCGCGAGCTCGGTCACCTTGAGGTCAAGCGTCTCGTTGATATTGCGCAGGCGAAGCTGTCCCTTTTCGATCTCGTCGAGCATGTCGTTGAACGTGTCCGACAGGCGCTCAAAATCGTCGCCCGTCCGAATGGACGCCCGAATCGTGAGGTCGCCGCGCTCAACCTTTTCCGCAACCTGCGTGAGTCGTCGTACCGGACGCAGCACAAGTCGTGCGAAAATGATCGCGAAGACGACAATCGCGAGGGCACTCGCTGCAGCGCCCGAGACGATGAGCGCGATGCGGTTACGTGTGAGCTGCACTTCGGCAAATGGACTTCGGCGATCGATGACGAGCACCGCACGCAGCGCCGACGGGTTGCCGGACATGGGCTTTAGACGGAAGTTGATGAAACCGTGGTCTTGAATCGCCTGCCATTCGCGCTCGCGCAGCGGGCGAAAGTAGCGGTAGAGCGGGTCACCATCCTCGTCTTTCGCCACACGGAAGTCTTCGACGAGCGACTCGTCCTTCTCGAAGCGCAGAATTGCGTCGTCGAGCAGCCGATCATCGCCAGCCGAGGCATACGCGTCGTCAAGCCGAACCACACGCATCGCTATCTTGTTGCCTTCGGACACACCCAGCGAAAAGCCATTTTGAAGCCACGTCTCCGCGAGCTGGCGCGAGACCTCCAACTGACTCTCACCCACCAACGTCTTAGTGCGAAACCAAGGTACAGCGAGCGCGCCAGCGACGAGTCCGACGACTGCGAGGCCGAACATGAGCCGACTGCGCGTTGCGAGTGAAATACCGGTCCGGCGTCGCGCCGCCATGCCCGCGATTGTACGGGTACGCTCCGTCGCCCATGCGACGCGAAGGAACCGATCCCAACAACGTTCAGATGTCGGACGTTCTCTGCGATTTCTGCCACCAGCCGTGGACGGAAGATCTACCGCTGATCGAGGGCCATCACGGGAGTTGTATTTGTGGCGCGTGCCTGACGGCGGCCTATCGGCACGTCTCGATCGAGAGCAACGATGACCGATCCCCGCAACGCACCGGAGAGCTGGCGACGGACAGCGTCTGCACCATGTGCCTAGAGACGCGCGAAGACCCCCACTATCGCAGCCCGACGCAACCGCTCGCGATCGTCTGCCGCCGATGCATCAAGCTCGCGGCGGGAGCCTTGGAGCATGACCCGGACTTCGGCTGGAAGCGGCCCAAGGAGTAGTATTGGATAGTGGTCGACCCGAGGCACATGAGCCCCCTATGACTCCAGAGGAACTTGCGCTCGAGTGGGAACGAGAGGAGATCGAGCAGGCGCGGGCGATGAGCATCGAAGAACGGCTCGCCATCGGCCCACTTCTCTTTCGTGAGGCGATGGCCTTCACGGAAGCCGCGCTTCGGATGCAGTTTCCGCACGATGACGACGACGCGATCGATGCCCGGATCGTCGAACGCCTTCATGTGACCTTTCACGATGACGATGGGGACTAACAACTCGTGACGTCGATAAGGTTGACCGCATCATGACTCCGCGAGATTGCATTCTGCGCACGCTAAGCGTTCTCAATGAGCTTCGCATTCCGCACATGCTCACTGGTTCGTTGGCGAGCAAAGCCTACGGTAAGCCTCGCGCGTCGAAGGACGCTGACTTCGTCGTACAGCTTCCTACGACCGCGGTCGCGGACATCGGCGCGAAGATGCGTCTACTGATGGTGCTCGATCCCCAGATCTCGTTCGAGACCGTCACCATGGCGCCACGCTACCGACTGCGCGCCGCGCGGGGCGGATTCGAGATTGAACTCTTCCAGCTTCGCGACGATCCGCCCGACGAAGCTCGATTCGCCCGACGGCGCGAGGTGAAGTACGAAAACTCACCGACGTGGCTGCCTACGGCCGAAGACGTCATCGTCCAGAAGCTGCGCTGGGCAACCCGCGCGAAGCGTGCGAAGGACATTGAGGACGTGAAGAACGTCATCGCAGTGCAAGCGACGGCGCTCGACTGGCCATACATCCGACACTGGTGCGACGAACACACTTCGCGCTCGCTGCTCGAAGAGCTTCGGGCAGCGGCGCGAGTAGAGGCGTAATACTGAGGCGCACTGAGTAGCAGCGGCGCGAATTCGATGCATCACCGCAGCGTGATGTACTGCTCGAGATAGTGAATCGTCTCCTCTTGCACCTCACGTTCGGCGCGATTCAAATCGCCGATCGAGATGATGCCAAGGAGTCGACCGCCATCCACGACTGGCACGTGTCGAATGCGCTGCTCGCGCATCACGACACGCAACTCGTCGAGCATCGTGTGCTGCGTTGCGCACGCGACCGGGATGGTCATCACCTCGGAAAGCTGCGTGTGCTCCGCTGACCGCTGCGCGGCGACGATGCGTCGCATCAGATCGCGCTCGGTAAAGATGCCTGCGATGCGACCGTCCTCAATGACGAGGACCGAACCGATGTGTCGATCATTCATCAACTCGGCCGCTTCGAGCGCCGTCGCAGTCGGTGGCAACGTCGCTACCTCACCACCCTTGATCGTCACGAGGTGTCCAGCAGTAATCATGACAAGGCTCCTTTCCGCGTTGTGCGAAATCTCACACTCGTCTCGTTCCTCCAACAAAGGAACGGGCGCGCTCGGCGCTCGATCAGAGCATGACGCCGCGCGTGCGACTCGTCCAGCAGCAATTGACCATATGTTGCTGATGTATTGGTGCTGAATCGCTCGTACAAAATGGCACAAAGTGGGAAGCGTTGTTTTCACGCGGCGAAAGGCACCTGACAGCGCGTTCTTCGTGTGCGCACCTCAGGGCGGTTGGCCTCGCGGTCAGTAGGCTGGTCTCCTTGGAGGTTTCCATGCTGACTCGTTGGGCGCTTCTTCTCGTCGCCATCGCTGGCGCGCCTTCCTCTGCCGCTGATCTCGGCACCTGCCCCCTCTTTCCCGCAAACAGCATCTGGAACGTGCCGGTCGATACGTTGCCGGTCGATGCGAACTCGGGTGCGTACATTCAGACGATCGGCCTCAACGTCGGACTTCATCCCGATTTCGGCACGTTTTACAAAGGCGCGCCGATTGGTATTCCGTTTATCACGGTGCCTCTTAACCAGCCGCTCGTCGACATCACGTTCGAGTACGCCGACGAAAGCGATCCCGGGCCGTATCCAATCCCGCCCAATGCCCCGATCGAAGGTGGGGCGCGCAGTGACGGCGACCGACACATTCTGATTGTGCAGACCGGTGAAGACGGCGCCCCGTGCACGCTCTGGGAGACGTGGTCGACGTATCCGATTCGTGATGCTGGCGGCATCGTGAGTTGGACTGCTGGCTCCGGTGCGCGTTGGGATCTGACCGACAACGCGCTTCGACCCGACACGTGGACCTCGGCCGACGCGGCGGGGTTGCCCATTCTTCCTGGGCTCGTGCGCTACGACGAGGCGCTCTCGGGCGAGATCCGCCACGCAATTCGATTCACCTGCGTACAGACGCGCAAGGCACACGTGTGGCCAGCGCGACACGACGCCAGTTCGTCGCTCGATCCGGCACGGCCGCCCATGGGCCAGCGTTTCCGACTCAAGAGTAATGTCGATATCAGCGGATTCACGCCGATCGTCAAGACGATCCTCCAGGCGATGAAGACCTACGGCGTCATTCTCGCTGACAACGGGTCCAACTGGTACGTGACGGGGACGCACGACTTGCGTTGGAATGATGACGAGCTCGCGCAGTTGAGCCAGATCAAGGGCAGTCAGTTTGAGGCGGTCGACGTCTCGGCGTTGCAGGTCGACGCTGATTCGGGCGAAGCGCTGGTCGCACTCGCGGCAGATATCAACGGCGACGGCAGCGTGAACGGCGCGGATCTCGCGATTGTGCTCGCGTCATGGGGACCGACGAGCGGCGGCGACGCTGACCTCGATCACGACGGCGATGTTGATGCGGGCGATCTCGCGGCGGTGCTGGGAGCGTGGACGACGACGGGCTAACTACTCTTCAGTCCGGCGGCGCGATTACTCTCGGCGGCCGCTACGAGTTGAACCACCTCAGCTTCAACAATGAGGCTGAGGATCCCGTGACGCGCTGACGCCGCGATCGAGACGCGGTGGAGCTCGCGTCCGCGCGGTCATCCCCCTTTCGAACGAACGTCGCGTAAAGAAAACCCGGGCTGGCACTCGCCAGCCCGGGTGTTTGAATTGAGATCGAGGTGCAGGTCAGGTTACGCGCTGCCGCAAATCACCAACCGAATCACCAACCGCCGCGGCCGCCACCACCACCACCAC
>JAWXCC010000245.1:0-32075 GCA_034440475.1 Phycisphaerae bacterium
AATTCTCCAAGTCAGGTAGCCGACGCGGCGAATGCGGTGATGTTCACGAGGACAAAGTACCGGACACGATCACTTTTCGGAGATCGACGGCGCCGTCGAGGGCACGTCGCCGACCCATCAATGCGATATCGAGATGGATCGGCAGCTGTTCCCTTGCGCAGTGGCTGGCGAGGTCCGAACAATCGGCGGTCTGAAAGTCGGGGCATTCGGGAGGACAAGCCAGTTGCCCTCCTCCACCAAAGCGCATCATTCTGCTCGCGCGGCCTTCGGTGCCTGAATCGGCCGCACGGGCCGAATCGCCGCATCTGGCAACGCCACGCAGACGCGGAGAAGACACTTCGCGGTTGGTACATGACCGTGCCCGGTGCCGAGTGGAACAGCCTGCAGGATGCTCAGGAGACTTACGCGCACGCCGATGGCGTCGGGACGGCACGCGGGGAGATGCTCACAGTCTTCAACATCAGCGGCAACAAGTGCCAGCTCGTGGCCCGCGTTCGCTACGACTTCCGGCTCGTCAACATCCGGATCGCCCTGACGCACGCCAAATACGACAAGGGAAACTGGAAGGTGTAGGAACCATGCCAGCGACCAAGCACGATCGCAGGACGCACTGCGGCTCATCGCTTTGCCTCCCGCAGCTCCGACGCCGACTCCGCTGCCGTCGCCGCGCGGTCGGCTCCATGTGTTGCCTACTTTTCACATGATCTCCTCCTTTCATTAGACGAGAAATCATCAGCTTGTTCTGACGCACAACACGCAATGTCGAAGCCCCAATATCTAGCGCCCTAGGTCAATCCTCCGCGGCGGGCGTCGGCCTTTGAACGCTCGTAAGTTCGGTGGCTCGTACGATCCCGCCGTGCACTCTTTCGCCCCACTCTTGGCCGTCGGGTTCCTTGCGTTGGTCCCTCCAGCGGTGCCGGTTGCCCAGACCGCGACGCATCCGCCAATCGCCGAAGGTACGGCATCGCTCCATAAGCCTGACGGTTCGGTCGATGTCACCTATCGCTACCGCCTCGTCGAGCCGCCCGCGTCAGCGATCGTGGACGGGAAGCGCGTGCCGCTCGTCGTCTTTCTCCACGGCGCCGGCGAGCGCGGCGACGACAACAGCGCCCAGCTCACGCATTTTGTCGGCGCGGCGGCAGGCGCCGAGTTTCAGGCCCGAGCCCCGTGCTTCATCCTCGCGATGCAGTGCCCGCGCGACGAGTCGTGGGCGCTGATCGATCTGCAAGCCTTCCGCGAGAAGGGGGTCATGCCGACCTTCGCACTTGAGCCGACGAAGTCAATGCGGTCGGTGATGCAGGCAATAGACGAGGTGTTAGTCGCACGTCCGATCGATCACGAACGGATCTATCTGACAGGCCTCTCGATGGGAGGTTTCGGCGCATTCGATCTCGCCGCTCGGCGGCCGCACCTGTTCGCCGCGGTCATTCCGATCTGCGGCGGCGGAGACCCCGCCACCGCATCGCGCCTCATTGGTGTTCCGTTCTACATCGTGCATGGAAGCGACGATCCGGTTGTCCCGGTACAGCTCTCGCGGGCCATGCGCGACGCGATCAAGGCAGCGCAGCCCAAGACATCCACGCCGACGACTCCCATGTATCGCGAGTACGAGAAGGTCGGCCACAACAGTTGGACGCCCGCGTATCGCTTTGGCCCCGATGGTGTGCTTGACTGGATGTTCAACCAGCGCCGCATCGCGAGTAAGCCGCAGCCAAACCCAACCCCCGATCGAACACCCGATCCGAAATCGAATCCGCCGCCAGCCCAAGACCCAGCCGCCCGCCAGCCGACCCGTGGGGCGATCGACGCCGCCAACGCAGCGCGACGCGACCGGATCGGGTAGACGATCGAGATCTTCCGCTATCCAGCGCCGCGGTCGGGAACTCAGTGACGACCCGGCGTGGTATCCGCTTACCAAGTCGACAAGTCAACGTCAGGCAGCATGGACAGCGCTTTCGGAAGATACAAGCGGCTGTCGAGTACCCTCGATCAAGCGGAACGCACTCGTCGCGCGGGCCCCCCGAGCTTGCATCCACTACGTTCTGCGCGAATAACTTTCGCCACGAGCGGTTAGCTAACATCGCGCCATGCTATGTACGAGCGAGTCAGGCTCGGAGCTACTTCAGCGCAGCGGGCGATGCCGAAGCCGCGCGCTCGGCGCGAGCGCCGTCGTCAGTTCATCGTCACTCCAGCC
Organism: Phycisphaerae bacterium; assembly: GCA_034440475.1. GTDB lineage: Bacteria > Planctomycetota > Phycisphaerae > Phycisphaerales > SM1A02 > JAEUIT01. Next base: position 2,195 of record JAWXCC010000245.1, read on the forward strand.
CGCCTCGATGCATCGCGATCGCCAGGACGATTCGTCGGCGCGCTCGTAGGGGCGATGCAACGGGAGGGACATCGGATCCCAAAGGCTCACACCAGCGGTCAGTGGATTGAGTGCGAGTAGGGAACGGCCACCGAGTTTCGTACTGCCCTTTGCGTTGAACGTCACGAGGGAGTCCGAATCCGTGCGGACCTCAAGGTGCATGACGTGGCGAACACTCGTTCGACCGCGACGATCGAGCCCAACGTGTTCGTCTATCCGCAACGCGAAACCGAAGTACTTCATGCGGAGTCGAAAGAGCTGAGTCACCCCAGGGATCTTCGCATCGCACGAGACGACGGTAACGAACGATTGCTCGCGGCCGTCAATGTATCCCTCGAACCCTGTGATGAGTGGACGAACGCGTTCGCCCGGTCGGGCGGTGTCCGAGCCCTTGAGTACGGGCGGCTCGTTCGACCGAAGCCCCGGTGCCCCCAGCGCATTCTTTTCGACGAATCGCTCCCAAAGTGTCGTTGCATGCAGGAAGTGCTCGCCAGCCCAAAGTGTTCGGTGGGCGTCTCGGATGAGCGATTCAACAAGCAGCGCGGCGCGCCCGCGGCCGTCGTTCTTCGGATCCAGCCGCCACGCCATCACGGAACGGAGCACGCAGCTGTCTTCATCCGACCAAGGGCCTAACGTCGGATCGACTGCGAGTACGCCATCTTGGGCACCGCTCGTCGCATCGATGGTGGGCCGGACTTCCATCGACTGCGCAAACCGTAGTCCCATGGCTCGGCTGATGGCACCAGCAGGCTGATGCAGAGTGTCGGTAGTCGCGTTCTTGGCCATTACTCTGAAATCTCCTCGCCTCAGAGTACTGCGCGGCGCGGACAGTGGAATCCGCGAGTGACTGGAGTGATCGAAAAATCGGCGTGGCGGAAGGGGGACGCGATTCTCAGATATTGACCGTTCATGCTTGTGGATCGCGTCTCAAAAATCTCTAGGTAGACACGCGGTAGCTTTGTTCGCGCGTCGTCGGTCCCTAAATTGTTAGTCGATGCGGGTGAACCTCCAGTTGCGGTCGGACTCCCGCGTCGTCGCGCATTTGCGCAGCGTCGGCTGGTCGGCGATGCGTCGTCCGATCGTTTGGCGCGCCATCGTGGTCCGCCCCGCCTGTCGATAGTGCACGTCCACTAGATCACGCACCGGACGCGCGAAGTCCCCCTTCGTCAGCCGCGTCGACATGTCATCGTCTCGGCCACAAGCTGCTTGCTCTTCTGGTCGAAGGAAACCACGGGGTGGCTCTCGTCAAATGCCCCTGCAAGGCGATCGTTTTTCAGGGCGCTTCAGCTACAAAACTGGACGACTCGGTCCACGAGTTCGCTGCTGCGCCTACATTGCGCGCTCATTGTGCGGCACGCAGCCTCGCCCGGCACGCCAGCAGCGTCGCCGAGCGTCTTTCTCATAGTCTCCATCCTCCTTGATCGTGCCCTGACCGGGTGAGCCCGGCGGCAGACCCCATTCGCCGGTTAACAGCTCGCACATCTGCACGACTGTTCTCTGGCGCGTTCCCAATCTCCGGCCTATGTACCGGAAGGAGTTTTCGCGAATGAGTGCGAATCGACGCGTCATCGTCTGCGCGGCTAGCGCCGCGCTGTCCCTCTTCGTGATGGGCTCCGCCCAGGCGCAATCCGAGAAGCAGCCCGCTCCCGCATCGTCCGCGACCAAGGGCGCTGAACCGGTCGAGCGCATCGGCGATCCGTACCCCCTCGACACCTGCCCGATCACAGCGAAGAAACTGGGCACGATGGGTGACCCTGTGACGAAGATCTATGACGGGCGCGAGGTCCGCTTCTGCTGCCCGGCCTGTTCGCCGAAGTTCGAGAAAGACCTAGCCGCGAACCTCACCAAGATCGACGAGAAGATCATCAAGGATCAGGCCGCGCTCTACCCGCTGAAGACGTCCGTCGTGACGGGCAAGGGCCTCCCCGAAAGGCCCTTCGAGTTCGCTTATGGCAATCGCCTCATTCGTCTCGGGGCCGACAGCGAGAAGGCTGACTTTCTCAAGGACCCGGTCAAGTTCCTCGCCTCACTCGACAAGGCGGTGGTCGAGCAACAGGGCAAGGACTACGTCCTCAAGACGTGCCCCGTGAGCAAGGAGAAACTCGGCGGCGACATGGGCAAGCCTGTGGACCTCGTGGTCGCCGGACGTCTCATCCGCTTGTGCTGCAACGACTGCAAGAAGGACGTGGAGAAGGACCCCGCGAAGTTCATCGCGATGGTCGACGAGGCCCGCAAGGTAAGCCCCGCGAAGCCCGACGCAGGTCACGACAAGAAGGACGATCATCACGACCATAACCACCAGGGCAAGTAAACAGCCGCGCATCGCGGGCAAAAGCCCGCGATGCGCTTTGACACCCGCCAAAGCAAACCCTCCATGAAGTCCCGACGACGCATCCCGATTCCCACGGCCACCCTCGGCCTCGCAGTGACCCTGCTCATCGCTGGGTGCGCCGCTCGGTACACAGAGCCGAACCTGCCGGAGACCCATCCCGCGAGCGCAATGGCCGCCGGGTCGCCGATAGAGGAACGATCTGGCACGCTCCATTTGACGAAGGCCGATCCTCTTGCGGCGACGCCCGCGCCCGTGCCCATGCGGGACATGGCCACGCCTTCGGCACATGAACAGCACATGCAGCCCGCCTTAGAGGGCAACGCCCCCGATGCCGCGCTCTACACCTGCCCCATGCACCCCGAAGTGGTGTCGAAGGAGCCGGGGCGCTGCCCCAAGTGCAACATGAAACTCGTTCCGAAGAAGTGAAGGAAGGAGGGCGGGCACGAATGAGAACGCCACCCCGCCAGCGACATCGCCAGCGACATCTCGCTCTCTTTGTCATCACGGCGGCGGGCCTTTGGGTGGGCGGCTGCGCGGGCATGAAGCCCGGGATGGGATTTGACGATGTGCAGCGATGCGTCTCCGAGCGCACCGGGCAGAAGGTCCACTGGGACAACGGTTCGCCGGAAGACGAAGAGGCGCGCGCTGCTGTGCGCGGTTTGCTCGCGAGTGAACTGAGCGCCGACGGCGCGGTGCAGATCGCACTCCTGAACAACCGCAATCTGCAAGCGGTGTACGAAGACCTCAACTTGGCCCAAGCCGACCTTGTGCAGGCCGGGCTGCTGAAGAACCCGGTGTTGAGCGGCGAAGTACGATTTGCCACCGCTGGCGGCGGAACGGATGTGGTCCTTGACCTATCACAGGACTTCGTGAGTCTCCTCTCCATGCCCCTGCGCAAGGGGCGCGCGCAGGCCCAGTTCGAGGCCGCGAAGGTCCGCGTGACCGGCGCGGTACTCGACCTCGCGAGCGAAACGCGGGTTGCGTACAACGAACTGCAAGCCGCCGAGCAACGACGCGAGCTTCGCGGCACTGTCGCCGAGGGAATGGCTGCCTCGTATGAGTTCGCCAAACGCCTTCGGGCCGCCGGGAACACCCGCGAACTGGACCTGTTCAACGAGCGGGCTCGCTACGAGCAATCCAAACTCGACCTCGCCGCGTCCGAGGCCGACGTGGTCCAACTCCGCGAAACCATGAACGAACTGATGGGCTTGTGGGGCGATTCCGTGGGTTGGCGGATCGCTGGACGCTTGCCTCCCATCCCGGCGGACGAGATCCCTAGCGAGGGACTGGAAGCCCGGGCCGTCGAGCGCAGCGGCGACCTGGAACTTGCCCGTCGCGAGGTCGAGGTCGCGGCCCGGACACTGGGGATCGCCAAGCCCTTCGCGCTGCTCCAAGAGCTCAACACCGGCGTCGCCTCCGAGAGAGACTTCGACGGATCGTGGTCGGTGGGTCCGTCGTGGTCGTTGCCCATCCCACTCTTCGACCAAGGACAAGGCGAGATCGGGACCGCGAACGCCCGGCTCCGGCAGGCCGCGCAACACTACTACGCCACCGCCGTCGCGCTCCGCGCTCGAGTCCGCGCGGCCCACGCCGCCGTGCTCTCGGCCCGCGACCGCGCGCTCTACGTCGAGAAGGTGATGCTTCCGCTCCGTGAAAAGATCGTGGACGAGAGCCAACTCCACTACAACGCCATGCAGGTCAGCGCCTTCCAACTCTTGCAAGCCAAGCGCGATCAGGTGGAAGGGGGCGTGCTGTATGTCGAATCTCTGCGCGGCTACTGGCTTGCGCGAGCGAAACTCGAACTCATCCTCAGCGGCCGGATGCCGCCGATGTCGCAGCCCACACGCGACTCGAACATGAATACCGGCGCGTCATCGGGAAACAGCCGCGCGGGAGGCCACTGAAATGGAGACACCTAACAACCGATTGATCGTCCGACTGTCTCCGAACACACTCACGCGGCGCGGCCTGCTGCGCGCGGGTGCTCTCGCGGGTGGCTCGCTGCTGCTTGCCGGCCGCGCCGCCGCCCAGACCGGACCCGCTGCGCACCCCGAGGGAGCGCACGCTGGCCACGACGAGCACGCTGTCCCAGCCCCTGCGCACGGCGGGGGCGACAACTTCCCCCTCGGCGAACCCGGAGGTGACTACACGCCCGTGCTCGTCCCCAACGGGTGGACACTGCCGTACAAGGTCGTCGACGGCGTGAAGGTCTTTCACCTAGTTGCTGAGGAGGTCGAGCATGAGTTCGCCGACGGGCTCAAGGCGACGTGCTGGGGGTACAACGGCTCGGTGCACGGGCCGGTGATCGAGGCATGCGAGGGGGACCGCGTGCGTATCTTCATGACTAACAAGTTGAAGGCGCTGACGGCGACGCACTGGCACGGCCTGCTCATCCCGTCGGGGATGGACGGCGTGGGCGGACTGACGCAGCGGACTATCAAGCCGGGCGAGACGTTCATGTACGAGTTCACGCTGCGGCAGCACGGCACATGCATGTACCACGCTCACCACGACGAGATGACGCAGATGGGCCTAGGCATGACCGGCCTGTTCGTGATCCACCCGCGCACGAAAGCGAGCGCGCGTCCCGACCGCGACTACGCGCTCATGCTCCACGAGTGGGCGCTGATGGTAGGGGCGTCGCGCCCTGATCCGAACGTGATGACGGACTTCAACCTCCTGACGATCAACGGCAAGTGCTTCCCGGCGACGCGCCCGCTGGTGGCGCAGGTCGGCGAACGGGTGCGCATTCGCATCGGCAATCTCTCGGCGATGAATCATCACCCAATCCACCTGCACGGGTACTACTTCACCGTGACCGAGACCGATGGGGGCGTGATCCCCGAAGCGGGTCGCTGGCCCGAAACCACTGTGTTAGTCCCGGTGGGCAGCACTCGCACGGTCGAACTTGTCGCTAACAACCCCGGCGACTGGGCCATGCACTGCCACATGACGCACCACGTGATGACGCAGATGGGGCACGGCCTCCCCAACACGATCGGCGTGGACTCGCGCGGGCTCGACACGCAGGTACGCAAGCTCCTGCCCGGCTACATGACGATGGGCCAGGACGGTATGGCGGGCATGACAGAGATGGGCATGGCGGTGCCTACTAACAGCACGCCGATGGTCGGCGGCATCGGCCCTTACGACGAGATCACGATGGGCGGGATGTTCACGATCTTCAAGGTGCGGGAATCGGTCGCGCGCGACGTGGTGGACCCCGGGTGGTACGCACCCCCGGCGGGGACGCTCGCGCTGACCGCAACGGATGCGGCGCTGCGGGCAGCGGGAATTGCTGAAGACGGTTCCGGCGCGCCCAATCCGCCCGAGGGTGCGCTACGACCACACAAGCTGGCGCCGCCGTAAAGAGAGCGAAGTACGACCGCCATTGATTCAGGTCGAAAGAACACTTTATGCATAGGCGCGGACCGATCACCGCCACACCGTGGCTCTACATCCTGCCCCGCGACTCGCCTTCATGCTCAACAACTCCGGCAGCCCGGTCGTGAAACTCATCGCGATCGCGACCACGTTTGTCGGTTTCAAACTAGTGATCATCGGACAGCGATCATTGGACTGGGCTTGAAGAGCGCCGAAGTGGCCGATCAGAGACCCGCGAATCCGTATGGCTCCGGGCCAATTCGCTTGAGTTGTTCAGCCTCGCCGTGATCGGCATCACGCTTCTCTCGATGTTCCGCGCCGTCCCAAGCGGAAGTGACCATCGCGCGGCATCGACGCCCAATCGCCTCCCGCCCCGATGCAGATGTCGATGAACGCGACGGCGTCCGCGATCACGCCGCGGATCGTCAATCTCATCAGGCCGTTTGTCATTCCTTTGGCGGTGACTGTCGGGGCCAGTGTCCCCTCTGCGTTGCCGCCGTCATCACCGGTCACACGTTCGGCGATGTCGCCCCCCCCCGTTGCAGGAATGACGAACCTGTCGTCGAACTCGTGTGGTGTTGCAACTCAATTGGGGCATGTGCTTGGTGGCCGACACTCCGCGCGTTGCCACAATCCTCTGATCGTGGAAGGTGGTCCTGACGGTGCGAAGGTACTGAATCGCAACTGTCGAGGACGTGAATCCTTCCGCGCGTGTAATGCCGAGGACCAGCCGTGCGCTTGGTCCGACTGAAACTCATCCTCCAAGGGAGCACCTCCATGATCCGCAGCCGTAACACCGCCGTCATCGCCGCTTTGCTAAGCACCGTCAGCCTCTCACTCGCGTGGGCCGCTCAGCCCGGTGCGGGAGCTCGCCATGCCGAAAAGATGGCAGCGACGGGTATGCCAGCAACCCCCGAGGGATGCGCGGCGATGAAGAAGATGTGCGACGACATGGCGTCGAAGCAGAAGGAGGCCGACGCACGCCTCGAGCGGCTGGTCGTCACGATGAACGAGGCCTCGAGCTCGACCAAAGTCGATGCGATGGCCGCCGTCATCAGCGAACTCGTCACCCAGCGGACCGAAAGTCGCGCTCACATGATGCGCATGGGCGCTGACATGAACGAGCACATGATGCAGCACGTCATGGACTCTGCACCGGCTGAAATGCGCGCGAACATGAAGAAGGGAATCGACGGGTGTTCGATGATGAAGGGAGCGGCTAGCGAGAGTCGCTAGCGTGACTTGCACCGGTATGGCGGAAACCGCCCAGCGCTTTTAGACCAATGAAAGAGCACGTGGGGCGCTCTTTATGCTGATCGTGACTCTGCTTTTTCCCGACGTGATCCCGCGTGGATTTTTGTGCCGCCACACGACTCGTGCATACCCCTAGGGGGTATCATGTCTCGTGGTGAGCCATCATGCCCTCTACCTTTTCGAACGGAGATCATTTCATGAATAGCATCACTCCCATCGCCGCCGCGAACACCACGCTCGTCATCGAGGGCATGTCCTGCGGCCACTGCGTCGCTCAGGTGACCAAGGCTCTTGCTGGCGTTCCGGGGCTCGAGGTCAAGTCAGTCGCGATCGGTAGCGCCCAGATTGTGACGACGCAACCGGCGGCGGTGAAGGCCGCGCAGGCGTCGCTCGCGGAGGCCGGCTACACAGCCCGCACCAGCCAAGCCGCCGAGACCGCGTCGTCGGACAACGCTCTCAAGAGCGGCGAGTGCTGCGGAGGTTCTAGCGCGGTGAGCGCGAACCCGAACGCAACAGGCGGCAAACCCTCGTGCTGCGGCTGAGATTCGGAACGTCTGTAGTGAACGGTCGCATCGGAACGCTTCATGCCCCAGAAACGCACGACAACGAGGGAGCGTTCGGGTGCCGCACGCACCACCGGCCCGGGCGGCCGGGCGGTGGGCGGTGACGCCGCGCTGAAGGCGTCGAACATCACTCGCCTCAAGCGGGCTGAGGGGCAGGTTCGCGGCGTTGCGCGGATGGTCGCGGAAGACCGCTACTGCGCCGACATCATCATCCAGATCGCCGCGGCGCAGGAGTCGTTGCGGGCCGTGGCTAAAAACCTGCTTAAGAACCACCTCAAGCACTGCGCGAAGGCGGCCCTCAAGGCGGGCGAGGCGGAGGCAGACGCGATGTGCAACGAACTGATGGACGTGATGGGCAAGATTGCTAGGTAGGCCAAGAATCAACATGACCATCGAGCATCATCACGACACAGCCGTCCCGACGACGACGCCCAATGAGCATTCCATGCACGTGGATGAGGCCGCTTCGGCGAAGCCGGGCGGGGCGAAGCGCGTGGACGAGCGGGTGGACTTGCCCCTCACCGGAATGTCGTGCGCTTCGTGCGCGAACACAATCGAGAAGGCGTTGGGCAAGACGCCGGGTGTATCAAAGGCGAGCGTGAACTTCGCCACCAAAACTGCGACGGTGCGGTACGACGCCGCCGCGATTTCACCGGAGAAGTTAGTCAAGGTGGTCAAGAGCACCGGGTATGACGCGGTGCTGCCGGAGTCGTCGGCGACTCCTGCTGCTGCACACGCTGGACACGGCGATGCGATGCCCGGCATGACCGCGGCACAGCACGCGGCGATGCCCGTAGGGCATGCGATGGACAAAGGTGAAGTGAAAGAGGATCACTCGGCCCACATGCACGTCAATGCCGACGAGCAGTCGGTCTTGCTCCGCAAGGTCATCGTCGGCGCAGTGTTGTCGGTGCCTGTGCTGGTCATCGCGATGTCGCATGGAAAGATCGCGATCTTCAATCACCCTTGGATCAACTGGCTCCAGCTCGCTCTCACCGCTCCGGTTGTGGTGTGGTGCGGGGCGCAGTTTTACCGGATGGCGTGGATGGGCTTGAAGCACTTCCGGGCCAACATGGATTCGCTCGTCGCGCTGGGCACAGGCACGGCCTTCCTCTACTCCATCGCCGCGACGATCTGGCCGGGATTCTTCGCGGCGGCCCAGGGCAGCACGATGGGCGGCATGGCGATGGTGCCGGTGTACTACGAGGCCGCCGCCGTCATCATCGTGCTCGTCTTGCTCGGCAAACTCTTCGAAGCACGTGCGACGGGCAACACCAGCGCCGCGATCCGGCGCCTGATCGGGCTGCAAGCCAAGACCGCGCGTGTGGTGCGGGAGGGGCAGGAGCGGGACATCCCGGTGGAGCAAGTGATCGTCGGCGACACGGTCATCGTTCGCCCGGGTGAGAAGATCCCCGTGGATGGCAAAGTCGAGACCGGCGATTCCGCCATCGACGAGTCGATGCTGACGGGCGAGAGCGTCCCTGTCGAGAAGAAGCCCGGTGATGCGGTCTTCGGGGCGACGATCAACGCGACCGGCGCTCTGACCTTTCGAGCCACGAAGGTCGGCAAGGACACCGCGCTCCAGCAAATCGTTCACCTCGTGCAAGAGGCCCAAGGGAACAAAGCTCCGATCGCCCGACTGGCGGACACGATCAGCGGCTACTTCACGCCAGTGGTGTTGGGCATCGCGATCGTCACGTTCGTCGTCTGGTATTTCGCAGCTCCGGTTGACTCGCGGCTGAGCATGGCGTTACTAACGTTCGTGTCCGTTCTCATCATCGCGTGCCCCTGCGCGCTAGGGCTTGCGACCCCCACGGCGATCATGGTCGGCACCGGCCGCGGAGCCGAGCGAGGCATTCTCATCAAGGGCGGCGAGGCGCTGGAAACGGCGCACAAACTCACGGCCATCATCCTCGACAAGACTGGCACGATCACGCAGGGCAAGCCGGCGCTGACTGATGTGCGAGCGTTACCCGGCGTCACCGAGACCGACCTCGTGCGGCTCGCGGCATCCGCTGAGCGGCGGAGCGAACACCCGCTCGCCGCCGCGATCGTGGAAGGGGCCAAGGCGCGTGGCCTCACGCTCGCGGAACCCACCGCGTTCAAGGCCGTCGTCGGTAATGGCATCGAAGCGACCGTGGAAGGTCGCGCGGTCTTGATCGGCAAGCGGGCGCTGCTGAACGACCGCGGGATGGACACATCGGCGCTCGATGCGCTCGCAGGCGAACTCGCGACATTGGGTAAGACGCCCATGTACGTCGCGATCGACGGCAAGCCCGCGGGGCTGATCGCCGTGGCCGACCGCGTCAAGCCCGAGTCCAAGGCGGCCATCGAGCAGATGCAGAAGTTGGGCCTGCGCGTGGCGATGATCACCGGCGACAACGCCAAGACTGCTGCTGCGGTGGCGAGGGAAGTCGGCATCACGTCCGACATGGTGTTCGCCGAGGTGCTGCCGGGTAACAAGGTCGAGCACGTCAAGCAGCTCCAGGCTCAGGGCCTTGTGGTCGGCATGGTCGGCGACGGCATCAACGACGCACCTGCGCTCGCGCAAGCCGACATCGGACTTGCGATGGGCACTGGAACGGATGTGGCCATCGAAGCTTCCGACATCACGCTCATCCGCGGTGACCTTCGCTCGGTACCCGAAGCCATCGCCCTGTCGAAGGCGACCATGCGCACGATCAAGCAAAACCTATTCTGGGCGTTCGTCTACAACGCTCTTGGCATCCCCGTCGCGGCTGGCGTGCTCTACCCGTTTACGGGCTGGCTGCTCTCGCCGATCATCGCTAGTGCAGCGATGGCTTTTTCCAGCGTGTCCGTTGTGCTGAACAGCCTTCGCCTTGCAAGAAGGGCTTCCCGGCCGTGAAATCGAGTAAGGCCAAGTCGCGCTTAGTTCCAGGGTTCCGGCACACGGAGCCAAGTGACCGAGCACTTTTTTGCGTTGGTGAAGCGGAAGACGCGCGTCTCACCCGGAGGACCTTGAGGAACTCTCTCTTCCCGAGGCCAACACAGCTCATCGCTGTCATCGCCTCGTCGTTTCGATGCAGCGCTATGCGTCGGGTCGCTCGTCGGTGCGCGGCCCGAGCAGATTCTCCGCCTCGTGTGGCCGGTCGTAGCGCCTAGCCTGGTTCTTGAGGTCATCGGACTCGGTCGCGAGCCCGCCTTCGGCCTCCGATGTTGCATCGCCCGATCCCACGGCGATATGCGCTCGTCCCAAAGGCGACGGGATGGAAACCTTGGCGACTTCTTCGGACGCCGTTACCGCGCGGAGAGCCTCCGATACCGGATCGGAGGCTCGGCGAAGCACCGTCACCGGCACACCCCTTGGAAACACGACCTCGCGAGCCTCATCGGGCATGGAAATCCCATGCTCTTGGTACGCCCGTTTCACAAGACGGATCACCGATGAACGCACCTTGAGCCAACTATTCTCGCGCCCGTTGAGCCAGAAATACACTTTTAGGTTTACCGTCGCTGCGCCCAGACTGTCCGCGAGCACCCACGGCTCCGGCTCTTTGAGCACGGCGGGATGATCGGCCAACACACGGCGGGCCACCTCCTGGGCACGGTCGATCGGATCGTCGTACCCGATGCCGATCGTGAAGTCCTCGCGCCGATTCGGCATCGTCGTAAAGTTGCGGATCGTGCTGACGTACACCGTCGCATTGGGAATCTGCGCGAGGTTGCCGTCGAGCGTCATCAGCACGGTCGTGCGGATGTTCAGCTGTTTCACGTACCCCGTCACGCCGCTGATCTCGACAAGGTCGCCGGTCTCGAACGGTCGCTGCACGCTCAGAAAGATGCTTGCTAGGTAGTTCTCGGTGATCCCGCGGAACGCGATGCCTAGCGCCAGCCCCACCAAGCCTGTTCCGCCCACCAGCGTCAGGGCCAGTTGCGTCAGACCTGAGATCCGGAGAACCACATACGCACCGAGAAAGAGAACGGTCACGCCCGCGCTCATCGCAAGGAGCTCGCGCAGCAGTTTGGCGCGAACACGCCCGCGGAGCACGGCCCGCACGCCCCGGGCTGCAAACCACGCTGCCACTCCGAACGTCGCAAGGGTGAGTATCCCGAACATCACCATCGGCATCGCCCCGGCGATGTCCTGCCGAAGTCCGGACAGTCCGCTCGATGCCGCGCTGAAGTCCCAGGCTGACGCGCGGGCGACTTCCATCTGGTTCGCCACGGCGGCGACACCCTGTGTATTCCGCGCAAGATCACCCGCCCACTTCTTCAGTTCTTCGGAGTTCGCCGGACCGCCTAGAAAGACAACCCCATTCTCGACTCGCACGCGTGACTCGGGAAACCAGCCGGTGGCGTCGAGCACGCTCTTCAGCCGGTCGCGGATCGCCGCATCATGCGCGACGGGTTCGATCGCCAGTGTTGTCGCGCTGGCGGTCATATCCGCCGCCGTGGCCGGAGCGGGTTGGGGCGGCGGAACGTCGCCGGGACCTACTGCGCCCTGCCCCCCGGCAACCGCGGCAAGCCCCCACAGCGCCCACCCAAGACACATGGCCAACACAACCCCACGGTGGCGGTGCGAGGGTCCGGGCATGATGCAATCTCCCAACAGAACTCCCCGCGGATGCGCAATGAATCACTGTGGTGCTGAGCGATCGACACGCGCCGCGACGACTGCTGGACACAGATCGTGAATGCGGTTCCCCAGATTGGGGTGGACGATCTCGACGCCAGCGCTCAGCTCAGACGTCTTTGTTCCGCCGGGATGACTTGCGCGTTGTCTTCGCTGACTTGCGCTGGGGCTTAGACTTCGGGGCTGGCTTTGGCCGCGCCGAACTCTCGCTCGACCGCGATGAACGAACGGCACGGCTGAGGCGGCCGGATCCGCGTGGCGAGACTCCGGCGGGCCGCGCCGGACCCGCTCCGGGACCGGATGGGGCAACCATTGGCGATCCCGGTAAACCCGATCCTACACGCTGGCGCTTCTTGATCCGATTCATGCGGAGATCCTTCCTTGAACAATGAAGCAACGGAGAACTCGGTTCAATCATCGTAAGGCGGCCTCGATGAGATTCCGCCATGACCCGATCCCGCCGTGCACTGCCGAGGAATGCCAACTCATGCACGTTGCGGACTACCGCATGCATCAGGTGCGGCAGCGAACGCGCTCCTACTGTATCTATTCGCAGCACGACCCAAACTCACCGTAACCCTCAGCGGGCGAAAAACAGGTCGGACACTCTGGACTGTTCGTTCTAGGCGAGAAACTCCCGAAAGGCGCGTGCTGCATGGCCAAAGTGCTGAGTGTCTGGCAGTCCCTTCGATCAAGTCTCTGGTTTGTGCCCGGAATGCTGGTGTTGCTGGCCGTGCTGTTGGCGATCGGGCTGATCGAGGCCGACACGCTGATCGACAATCGGGTGTTCTACAACTGGCCGCGTCTTTTCGGCGCGGGCGCGTCGGGTGCCCGCGGGATGCTCGTGGCCGTGGCGAGCTCGATGATCACCGTTGCTGGCGTGGTCTTCTCGATCACGCTGGTGGCGCTCTCGCTCGCCTCCAGCCAGTACACATCGCGAGTCCTTCGCAACTTCATGAACGACCGCACCAACCAGACGGTGCTGGGCGTGTTCGTCGGCATCTTCGCCTACTGCCTCGTGGTGCTGCGCACGATCCGCGAAGGGCCCGACATCGAGTTCGTTCCATCGATGGCGGTTCTGGGCGGTGTCGTGCTCGCTTTCATCGGGATCGGCTACTTGATCTACTTCATCCACCACATCGCGACGACGATTCAGGCGTCGCACATCCTGTCGCGCATCGCTTCCGAGACTGTGGAGCGCATCGACAGCCTGTTCCCCGAGGGCGTGGGGTACCAGGATGAGTATTACTCCGACCAAGACCCTTCGCGCGCCGATTCGCGGCGGCGCTGGCACGCGACACCGGCCGTCCGCACCGGGTACATCCAGCGTGTAGAGGCCGAGTCGCTCCTCGCCATCGCCCGGGAACAGAAGGCCGTCGTCCGCATGGAGCACCGCGTTGGCGACTTCGTCGTCGAGGGGATGCCGCTGGCCTCGATCCTCACAGCGGTCGATTCAGGCACGCCTTCCCAAGCGGTCATAAGTCGCCTCAGCGCGGCCTACGACATCAACGCGCAGCGGACGACAGTCCAGGATGCGGCCTACGGCATCCGACAGATCGTCGATGTCGCGATCAAGGCGCTCTCGCCCGGGATCAACGACACCACGACCGCGGTGATGGCCCTCGACTACTTGACCGCGATTCTCGTCAGGCTCTGCGCCCGCGGCATCGAATCGCCCTGCCGGTTTGACGAAGGAGAACTGCGGGTCATTACGCGCGGAACCACGTTCGTGAGCATGGTGGAACTGGCCTTCGACCAGATCCGCCAGAACGCCGGTGGCAACGTGGCTGTTCTTGCGCGCCTAGTCGAAGCGCTGCAAACGCTGGAGGGGCAGACCCAGCGCCCGAATCGCCGCCGCGTTCTCCTCCATCAGGCACAGGCGCTGGAGGAGGTCATCGGCCGGACTATCCCGGCATCCCTCGACCGCGAGCCGATCGCGGCGCGAGCGATGCGTCTGCTCGATTCGCTCAAAGCAGTCGAGGCGGCGAGGGGCATGACCACGGACCACCATTGATCCAAGATGGACTGCGCCGGTTCAGGATTGGAGATGCCGAGCCCTCAAAAGGGGCAAAGCGCGGGGAAACCCTCCCGCCGCAACCGGCGTCTCCAGCGAGCAAACGCCGAATGCCCAGCTCCCAGACCGTGACGCATTCCAAGAAAAGCTCACTGGTATTCCGTCACCCCGACTTATTGCAAAACCCCTGTAAATGCGGGTTATCTCGCATTTCTGGGGTCGTGCTGAGGAGGCCCGAAGACACGCCACGGGAAGCGGGCGGGAAATCGTGCTGGGGCCGGTAGCGCGGCCAAATGTTCGGCAGCCCCGTCCGCCCTCAATCCGACGAGCGGGTTGGCTGCCGTTTTCGCTGCGGCTTGCTGCAGGGTTCCGGCAGAGCCCACGCGGCTGGCTGCCGCAATCCGTCGAACTTGCCTTCTCGCGTTGGGAACGTGCCTGCGAGCGACTGAAGCGTCGCCATCGATGTCGAAGGCGAAACACTCGATCGATACCTCGTCGCATTGCGCGAGTTGGCTGTGCCACGCACGTTCATCATCGATCGGCAGAGCCGTTTGGCGTGGTTCGGACATCCGATCGACGCCGACCAGCCGCTCGCGGCCATCGTCGATGGATCTTGGAGAATCGACTCGGCGCGCGATGCGGCCAACCGGCGCGAGCGTGATCGGCTCGCGTCGCGCGGCGCGGCGAACGACTACATCGCGGCGGCCGATGCGAAGGATGACGCCGCCGCGCTGACAGCGGCCGAGCGCGCATGCGCCGTCCCGCTCGCGCATGTCGACGGTCTGTCGCCGCCGTGGTGGGCGTGGACGGCTCGTGTCCAACTCCTCGTTGCGTCGGGCGAGAGTGAGGAAGCGGTTGCGGTCGCGCTGAAGGGCGCTGAACTCAAGGGCATCCGTGACGAGGCGGTGCCGCTCGCCCAACTCGCGAGGCTGATCGCCATTCTTTCACCGAGCGACGCCGCTGCGCTCACCGACCGCGCGCTGACTGAGATCCGCAACGTCGAGTCTGACCCGCGCGATGATTCTTGGACGGCGTATATGCGCGATGCCTCCCTACTCCCGAACTCCGTAGCCCTTCTGGATGTCGCCGCGGCAGACTTCGCGATCGGCACTCCGTACCGAAGAGGTCGCGCGGTCGTACTGCAACGCGAGGCGCTGGCGCGATGGCCCGACGATCCCCGACTTGTCCCGCGGCGCTCGGAGCTCGCTGCAAACCTTGCGGTCTACGAGGAGGCCGCCGGACGATCCTCTCCTTGAAGCGCTAGCAGCCCGTTACGGGCGCACTTACCGTCGCCCTCAACGGGATTGCCTAACACAGCACTGGTGCATACTACAGCGTCACCCGAGGCTGACCGCCGCCGACCTCGACGCTGGCTGATTCGCCAGATTGAGGGAGACGCCGGTCGACTATAAATCTCAGCGAGCGCCTTCAATCTCGGTACTTCACGTGGCAGTCCTTGCACGAGGCGCTCATCATCTTGAACTGGGCTGTTAGCTTCGCCGGGTCCTTCTCACCATTCACAAGAAGGTCTTCGAGCGCCTGGGCACGACGATTCCCCTCGTGCATGAGCGCAATGAACTCCTCTGGCTTCCGCTTGGAGTACTCAGTCTCAGCGAGAACACGATGAAGGTCGGCGAGCCGACCCGCCTCCGCCGCCGGAACAAGATCAGGATGGTCTACTGGCGACACCCAGCCAGCCTTCTCGATCGTCTTGAGGTGCTCAGTGACTGCGTCAATCTCCACCATCCCCTTCACGAAGCTCGATGGCTTCCAGACTGAGGGGAAACCCGCTGGCACACTGTCGATGACGACGACAGTCAACGGCACGGCGCTCGTCGCGCACGCGTAGAGCCCGGTGTAGTTCGGGGCCGTTCCGGAAACCTTCATCCGCTCGACGCCCGTCTCGCTCGACTCCCAGCCCAGGCTCGTTGCGATGGTCGCAGCGGCACCCGCGCTCCGATGCTTCCCGTGATGACAGTGGATGTAGACCGGACCATCGGCCATCGCATCGCGCGTAGCGCGGACGAGCTGGAGCTTGCGCTGCTCGTCGAAGCCGTCGTACCCAATCGGAAGGTGGATGTAGCGGATGCCACGCGCGCTCGCCTTGTCGACCTCGGGCTCCGCGCCGTCCACGCTGATGATGGTCTTCACTCCCATTCCAGCAAGCGTGTCAAAGCCCGCATCACCTTCGGGGACGCTACCGGACACGAACCCATCGTGATACGCGACCGCGTTGTGGATCCCGGGGTAGCCGCGAGGCTTCGATTCGTCGACGCTGGGCAGTGGCACCGTGGGCACGGTTCGCGCCGCGACCTCTGGCGGCTTCGGCACGGGTGAAGGCGCTGCGCAACAGGTCACGAATGTCGCAACGGCTGCGAGTACGATCGAGGTCAGAGAGCGACGGGTGTCGAGCATAGGGAACTGTCTGTGGCGCGGTGGCGAGATCGTACTCTCGGTCAACGCGAAGGAACACAGACTCCGCCCCTTCCCATGCGTTGCCTTCCTCACTAACCCGCACTGCGAACTCTGTTGGTGTAGCTCGTTTTAAGAACAGCCGCCACAGAAGTCAGAACAGCAGACTCATCCTTAAGGAGTTTGCGGTCTGCCACGGCTGCTCTGCTGATCATCTGCTGCCTCAACGTGCGCTCGTGCCGCTGCAAGCCCTGCGGCGCGATCGCGCGAGCCCAAGGCGAAAGCGAGTTCGGATGCGGCCGTGGACCGCGATCCGACGTGTCGTTGCCACATGCGGCGTTGTAGCCGGATCAGGATAATCGGAAGCGCGAACAGCCGAACGTGGAGAAGGAGTACAGAGACCAGTCCCAGAATGCATCGCCAGTCGAGGCGAAAGCACCGCGCGCCGTCGACCGCATGAGCGATGGTTCGCGAAGAATCCCCAGCACGGAGACCGCGATCGCGGTGATTAGTCCGGCGATCTCGCATCCAGCGACGCGTCGAAATCTGCGGAATTTTGGCTGGTGTCGACTCATCCGCCTAACGACCTACGAGCTGTGCTGCACGCACTTACGGCCGAGGCTGAAAGCCTCGCGACTATCGTAACCCGCACGTGCGTGTCGGCATTAGCGCCTTGTTAGGCGGCTCTGGCGAGGATGTGGCTTTCGACGCCAAAACAGCTGAGGGAGCACCGAGCCACGTTAGGATGGAGAGGAGAATCACAATACCGACCGCCACCAACGCGGCGTAGGAGATGAGCACGTCGCCTCTGGATGCGGAGCGACGAGCGTGTAGCGCGGCGATACGGCACGCGCCGAGTCCGACGACGGCAATGGTGAGTGATGCAGGAGACTCCTAGTAGTCAGGTGAGAGACTGAAGATGCAAGCTATCGGTGTGGTTGCGAGGACGAATCCGGAGCGCCATGTCACCTGCCACCGCGCCGATTGCGACTCGGCTACAGACTCGCTGATGGGGCAGCCGCACTTCGGACATGCCCCGCCGGGATCGCAGTCACGCAGGTCGAAGCCGCAGCGGGCGCAACGGAGCATGGAATTGGAGTGCGGCAAGAGAGGCTGGCCGCCAAGCTAGTAATTAACCCGCACCGAGTGGGTACGTGCGCGGAATTAGACTGGTCAGCCTAACACCGCAGCCTATTTCCGTCGGAAGCGGCTAACCGCAGTCAGGGTACCGAGCTGTGAGGCGCGACGATACTGCCTCGACTCGAAATAGTCTACGAAACGAGCTGCATAACGTAGATGAGAGTGCGCTGAGCTCAAGCCGCCGCAGTCATGTTCGAGGGGTCTCTTCGGAGGCGTCTGGTTCGGCGCTCGCGCCCCTGGAGGGAAGCCACAGCGGCCACACACATTCGGGTGCCGCTCGGCGGTCGGCGTCTACTGCTGAACGGTTGAATGAGACGTTAGTCCGAGGGGCGTCGTGCGCCTTGAGGCTGCATCTAGAACTCGCGGGTGGGCGCATGGGTGCTGTGCAACGCGGAGCATGCGCCGCCGCATCCGCCCCCAGCGTCTCGTTGGGGGGCGGAGGACCGCGGCGAAGCGAAGCGCAGCCGTGGTGGAGGGGGTGCGCCCGCCTGACGTCCCCCCTGCACCATCGCGAGGCGCGATGTGGACTGTCCCCGAAATGCTGGACACGAAGACGCAACGGCCACACCACTCGAATGCAGCTCAGCGGCCGGCAATTGCGGCTGAACTCGCGACCAAAACGTCAGTCCGAGCAGCGTCGTGCGCCTTGTGGCCGCATCTGGAGTTGGCGGGCCGGGAGCAAAGGTGTGTCCACGATGCTCTCACGCCTACACGGCGCCTACAGCGAATCGCCGCTCGGCGTCCGCTCGATTTCTCGGGTTCCCCTCGCGGCGCTTTCGGCAACCGAAATCGCGAACGGTTCCGTCGTCTCGAATCGGCCCATCCTTGGCGACCTCAACGGAGACGGAATCGTCAACGGCAGTGACCTGGCGATTGTGCTCGGGAATAGGAGCTGACGGCCAACCGCGCGGTCGGCTGTATCCTCAAAGGTGCGGATACCACCTCCGCGCGCGGAAACATACCACACGTGAGTGATCTCTCGATACTCATCCAAGCCGTGAACGCCGGCGACGCAGCTGCCGCCGAGGCAATCGTGCCCTTGGTGTATGACGAGCTGCGCGCCATCGCTGCCGCGCACTTGCGCCGTGTGGGAAACCACGGAACGCTTCAGCCGACCGCGCTGGTTCATGAGGCGTACCTGCGACTGCTCGGACGCGACGCCTCGTTCGCAAACAGTCGGCACTTTTTTTTCGCAGCGGCTCGAGCGATGCGCGACGTGTTAGTTGAACGAGCGCGGCGAGGCGGACACCGGCGCGTGCGCGAGCTGGCGCAGTCGATCGATGTCGAAATCGCGGACAGCCGCGAGCTGGGACCTGACGCCGCAGATTCGATGCTCGCGCTCGACGCAGCGCTGCCGAGGCTGCAATCGACGGACGCGCGGGCCCACGACGTCGTGATGCTCCGCTTCTTCGCAGGTCTTGCCCCCGAGCAGATCGCCGAGGCGTTAGGCATCACGCGCCGAACCGTCGAGCGCGATTGGCGATCCGCGCGCAGTTGGTTGTTCGACGCGCTGCACGGCGAGAGCGGCGATTCCCCGGGAGCGAGCAATGGATGAGCGACCGGCCAGTCGTGAGCGAGCAGTCTTCGACGAGCTTGTCGAGCTGCCGCTGGCGGACCGTGAGCGAGTGCTCGCGGAGTGCTCCGCCGATGACCCGATGCTTCGCGCCCGTGTGAAGCGCCTACTCGATGCAGAATCTGGCGCTGATCGGACTGCTGGTTTTCTCGACGATGCGTTTCTCGCTGCAGTCGGAGATCTCGAGACGAGCGAGTCGCGCTTCGGACCCTTGCCGCGCCAGCTCGGACAATTCCGCCTACTCAGCGTCTTGGGCGAAGGAGGTATGGGCGTCGTCTTCGAAGCGGAGCAGGAGCAGCCGCATCGGCGCGTCGCGCTGAAAGTCATGCGCAGCGACTTGGTCTCGAGCGAGCTTGTACGGCGCTTTCGGCGCGAGGTCGACACGCTCGGTCGACTTCAGCATCCGGGCATCGCGCAGATCCACGAGGCTGGCAGCATCGTCGACATTGCGCGCGGTGGTGATCCCGTTCCGTACATCTCGATGGAACTCGTGCGCGGTCCGACGCTCGATGAACACGTCCGTCGCAATCGACTTGAACCTCGCGCGATTGCCGATCTCATTGCCGCCGCGTGCGACGCCGCGCATCATGCGCACCAACGGGGAGTCGTTCATCGCGACCTGAAGCCAGCGAACGTTCTGGTTGTCGAAGACGGGCCAACGCCAACACCGAAGATTCTCGACTTTGGCATCGCGCGCATCGCGGCGCGCGATGGGCAGGCCAGCACGCTGGCCACGTCGGCGGGACAGATCCTCGGCACGTTGGCCTACATGAGCCCTGAACAGCTCGCTGGTGATCCGTCGCTCATCGACGCGCGCACCGACGTGTATGCGCTCGGCGTGATCCTGTACGAACTCCTCGCCGGAACTCCACCGTTTGACGTGCGCGACCGACCGATCGCCGATGCAGCCCGCATCGTGCGCGAGGAAGAACCGACGCGTCTGGGCTTGGTCGATCCGCGCCTGCGCGGCGACATCGAGACAATTGTGAGTAAGGCAATCGAAAAGGATCCCGATCGGCGCTACCCGAGTGCAGCTGCACTTGCCGAGGAACTGCGCCGATATCAGCGCGACGAGCCGATTCTCGCGAAGCCGACGACGCGCCTCGAGCGACTGTATCGTTTCACGCGCCGAAATCGTCCGCTCGTCTTCGGCACCGTCGCGACCATCCTCGCGCTCGCGGCTGGCACGACGGCCGCGAGTATCTTCGCCGGCATGGCGATTCTCCAGCGCCGCGCCGCCGATTGGAAGTCCTATCGCGCCAGCGTTTCCGCCGGAAGCGCTGCGCTCTCGGCGCACGACGTGGTGTCTGCCGAACGACATCTCCAAGCGGCGCCCGAAGAGTTTCGCGGGTGGGAGTGGCGCTATCTGCGCCACGGACTCGATCAGAGCGACGGACGACTCACGCTCGACATCGACGCGTGGCAACCGCGACCAGAGGACGTCTCGCATCCGGACGCCTGGGTTGCAGTGCGCCGCGCGCTGGCGTATGCCCCGGCGACAATAACATCGTTAGACTGGCCAACTGAACTGCGCCGCGCGACGACGTCGAGCCCCAGCGCCGACGCGTCGCTCTGGAGTCTCGATCGCGACGGCAATGAGGTTTGGTTCGCTGCCGAGGGCATCACGATTCGTTCCGGCGACGGTTCGACGGCGCGTTTGATTCCAGCTTCGGCGTACGCGGGACTCATCGTCGCTGCGGCCGCGCTGAACCTCGAGCGAACGGCGCTGGCGCTCTTGGTGCAACCGACTTCAGGCGGGCCAACGGTTGCTCGCTTCATGCCGCTCGATCGCGCTGACACAGCGAATGCGCAAGCTAGTATCGAAGTACACAATCGCGGGCGTCATCTCGCGCTCGCCGCAGGACCCGGTGCGCTGATCGCGCTGGGCGGCGGGCCCGACGGACTTCCGGTGGTATGGGATGCGCGAAGCGGACACGTCGTTTCGCTCACAGGCCACACCGGCGACATCAATGCGATCTGCCTGAGCGACGACGGCGCAGTCGTCGCAACCGGCGGCGCCGATCGTTCGGTGCGCCTCTTCGATGTCGCTAGCGGCAGGCTTTTGGCACTCAATCGCGAGCATCTTGATCAGATTCAGAGCGTTCGATTCTCCTCGAACGGCGCTTTGATGGTCAGCGCCAGCGCGGATAACACGGTGCGACTCTGGTCGGTCCCGGCCCTCGAGCCGCTTCGAACATTCGACGGACACGCGGAAGGAGTGCGCGCCGTCGATTTCTCCGCCGACGGCGCGTGGGCGGTGTCCGCCGCTTTCGATCACTCGGTGCGAGCGTGGCGAGTCGCACCTGGCGCTGCCTGGGGTGAAATGCGGGCATCGCAGAGTTCGTGGGGTGCTGTCGACATCGCCCGCGATGCGCCGATTCTCGTCACGGTCGATGCGGCGCACGCCGTCGGTCGCTGGGACATGACGACGGGACAAAGACTGAACGTCGTGACAGTGCCGCGACTGGAACTCACGGGTGTCGCCGTGTCGCCGCGCGGTGACGAGATCGTCGTCATGGACGTCGACGGGCATGTGATCGGATTCAGGTCCGTCGACGAGGCTAACAACGTGGACAACGCGACGCTCGCCGATCAGTGGCGCTTCGAGGGGCCAGTCGCATCGGTGGGCTATCTCGCTGACGGCCGCGCTGCCGCGCTGGTTGAAGGAAACTCGGCGCCCTCGCAGCGGCTGCGTCTTCTCCCATCCGGCGAAGTCATTCCGACGCCACTTCCGCAGTTCATCAGTTCGATGATGATCTCGTCGAACGATGGTCGCGTCGTCGCCGTTCGTGATGTGCTGCCGACGCAGCGCCGACCGGTCGTCGTCGTCCTCGATGGCGAGAAGGGCAGCGAGCTTCTGCGCGTCGCGCCGACGGCGGGCGGCTCGTTCGCATTCGGCACGCTGCCCGACGGGCGCGTCGCGATCGCGACGGCGTCGTCAGAGACGGAGTTGGCGGGCGAGAAACCCATCTTCGCGGGCACGAAGGCGATGAAGGAAGCTCCAAGCGACGACGAGCCGCGCGTGATTGTGGTGCGCGATGCCCGCACGGGCGCGCGCATCCGCGCGCTGCGGGGACACACTGGCGAGATTTTTGGGCTCGCATTCGCGCCGGACGGTTCGCGTCTGATGTCGGGCGGCCGAGACCGACTCGTTCGCGTCTGGGACACATCAAGGTGGGACGAAGTCGTTCCGCTGCCGGGCCACACGTCGTTCGTCTGGGCGCTGCGCTTCTCGCGCGACGGCGACTACCTCGCCACCGGCGGTGGTGATCGAGCGTTTCGGGTGTGGAGAGCGCCCTAATACGGTGTTTGCTTGGAATAGCGCATTCTCTCGGAATCCTTGTCGCAATCGTTGGCGGTCCGTCGGCTAGGTGATGTTCGGCGCCGCGCTCCTTTCGCGAGCGGTCGGGGCGCGGGCGACATCACCTTTCAAGGAACGACCAACTATGCGCACTCACACACTTCTGAGCGGATTGAGCGTCCTCAGTTTTCTTTCCGACTCGGCCATCGCGGCCCTTTCTATTACAGCGACCGCCGACAATCGCGCGGGCAACGTTTCGGCGTGGAACGGACGCGGTGACCCTGTTGAGGCCAGCTACAACATTGATCCGGGGCAACTGTTCACGACCATCATCAACTTTAACCAATGCGTAACCGACGGCAACTCGCAGGCGTGTCTGAACGCGCACTCGAATTGGATCGGGCTCGGCCCCGGCAATGCGACCACCGGTTTCACGGCGAACGCGACGTTGTCCGCAACGAAGGCTGCTGGTGCTGGGCACGCCATCTCCGACGAGTTACAGACGATCAAGTTCAAGGTGGGCGGGCTCGGCACCGGCGTGACGACGCCGTTTGCGTTCTTGGGGATGCTGGACGAGACCGGCACCGATGGAGCGATCACGTTCGTGGGTCCGGGAGTCAATCTCAGCTTCACGAGCGATAGCGCTTGGAACCAGACACTTAGCCTCGCGAACGGCGAGTACGTGCTAACAATCGACATGAACGCGACGCTCTCTGGCGCCGGTCAAACTGGCAGCGAGAGTCTCACCTACAACGTGACGATTCAGCAGGGGACGGCGCTGTGCGGAACTCCAGGTGCCGAATCGTGTTTCTTCGCGCATGGGGCACCGATGTGCAACGACGCCGCCTGCTGTGGGTCGGTGTGCGCAGCGGACTCATTCTGCTGTGCGGTTTCGTGGGACAGCGTCTGCGTCGGCGAGGCTGTCGCGCTTTGCGTTCAAATCCCCTTGACGTCGCGCATCATCAATCCGTCGACGGGTCATCGATATGTACTCACCAGCCCGAAGACGTGGGCGATCTGCCAAGCGTTTGCGGCGGGTCTTGGCGGCGAACTCGTCACGGTCAACGACGGCATCGAGAACGAGTGGCTACGACGCAACCTCGCCAACAACGTTCCCGGTCTTCCGGCGCATGATGTGTGGCTCGGCCTGACGGATCAGGTCAGCGAAGGCACCTTCGTGTGGGAAAGCGGTCAACAATCGTCGTACCTGAATTGGATTCTGGGCGAACCTAACAATCAGGGCAACGAGGATTTCGTGACATTCGCCGCGAGTAACGGGGACTGGAACGATCTTGGTTCCGTGTCAGCGACGTTCAGCGTCGTCGAATTGGAGCGATCCATCTGCGGACCGAGCGCTGGCTCATGCTTCCTCTCGCATGGACCGGGCTGCAACGACGAGTCGTGCTGCCACGTCGTCTGCGAGTTGGACTCGTTCTGCTGCGACATCGGTTGGGACGGTATCTGTGTGGGCGAAGCCAACTCACTGTGTGCTCCGCCGGTGGTTGCAGGTCCATTCGTGAATCCGAGCAACAAGCATCGGTACTACGTGCTGGACTCAGCGGCGTGGAGCGAGGCGCAGAAGACCGCGACGTCGCTCGGCGGCTACCTAGCAATCGTTAGGAGCGCGGCTGAAAACGAGTGGATTCGCATCAATGTCTGCAACGCCGCGCTGGGCACGCCCATCGCCGTGTGGATCGGTCGCCATGACGAAGCCGTCGAAGGCGCGTTTCAGACCGTCAACGGCGAGGCATCGAGCTACACGAAATGGAACGCGGGTGAGCCGAACAACGACGGCGATGAGGACTACGCCCAGATCGCCTCTGCGGCCACCGGAAAATGGAACGATCTCAGCAACACTTACTCGATCCGCGCCGTGGTCGAAGTGCCGTGCGTCGGTGACGTGAACGGCAACGGCTCGGTCGGCGGCGATGACCTCGGGTTGGTGCTTGGCGCGTGGAACACGAACCAACCCCCGAGCGACCTCAATTTGGATGGCAACGTCGATGCTTCGGATCTCGCGATCGTGCTCGGAAGTTGGGGAACGTGCCCGAAGTCGAGTTGCTGCGATCCGCATGGGTTCGGCGGATGCGATCAACCCGGTTGCACGCAATGCGTGTGCGAGATCGATCCGTTCTGCTGCGAAGCTGAGTGGGACGGCATTTGCGTGAGCGAGTCGCAGTTCCCATGCGGGGGTGCGTGCCAGTGCGGCGGCTAACGCTGCCGAGCTAACGATTCACACAAAGCGAAGGGACAGAGGATTCGTCCTCTGTCCCTCTTCGTGTCTTTGTTAGTTTTCTGTTGGACTCCGGGCCAACAGGGATGCCTCGCTGGTTCTAGCTGTCGTGTTGAGTCTTCCGTTCTCGGCGCTTGCCGATGACGAGAGCCCGGACGTCAGCGTGATGCTCGCCGAACCGCGCAGCGAATAGGCTGGCGCGATTGAGCTCTTCGAAGCCGATTACGGCTCGCTTCTGCTGCGTATCCGATCGACCTTTCGCCGCGGCGACGCGATCGTATGGAAAGGTTCTATGACGCGTTCAGCGTGGGTCGACCCAACCCATTGAGTGGGTCGATTTCATTCGACGCCCGCGCGGGCGTGGATCATCCGCGGCGGGATGGGGCTTCCCGTCATCGCGGGCAAGTCCCCCAAGCGCCGAGGACTATCGCGAGGTCGGCAGCGTTCACTTCGCCGTCTCCGTTCAGGTCCGCGACGCAGCGCTGCGGTGGCCCTACCTGTGCGACCGCGACGGTGTTGTCGTCGTTGAGAAGCGGAATCTCCGGCAACCCCGACGCGAGATTTCCCGAGAAGACAAGTTTCACGCTCGCTCCCGGCGCGAGGCCCGGCAGCGCGATGCCGGAAATGAGGTATGACAACGGATCGCTGGCGCAGGCGCACGCTATGATCGCACCGCCGTAGAGTTCAATATCCTGACAGGTCAGAAGGACGTTCGATCCGGCGCAGGAGCCGGTGCCGCAATCGCCGCCGCAACTACCAAAGTTGCACGGCGCACTCGGTGCCGCGATCCAAGGATTGTCGGAGCAGAAACCGACTGAAGCCGCGACGACGCCATCCACGAACAACGTCAACTTGCCGTCGAAGGGAACCGCACCGGTCAGTCCCTTGAAGTTGACTGATGCGACGAACGAGAGGTCATACAGATTCGCCGAGCCCGGGCAGGGCGTCGGAGTGAGTTCAGCCGAGTGCAGTCGTCGATTCCAGAACGAAATCGCGCCGTCGAAAGTGCGCGAGATCGAGTCGTTGGCGAGGTTCGCGTCGGCCACGCTGCCTGATGCATTGGCGAGCTGCAACTTGATGACATCACCTGTTGCGAGTGGCGTCGCACTGGGAACGCTGTACGTGAGCCAGAGAGCGCTGCACGAGCACGGCCCGTTCGGTTCCGCACAAACGCACGTGTTCGGTGACGGACACGCCACGCAATCACCGAGGACACCAGCGCTCGCTTGAATGTCGAAGACCTGCGACGCGATGGCCGTACCGTTCTTCAGGATCGTGACCTTGGTATCGAGGCTGAGAAGGCTCACATCGTTTGCCTCGACCTTGAAGGCACCGGTAATGCGATACAACCCAGCAGGATCGCCGGGTTTCGTTAGGATCGAAATGGCCTCGGCGCTTCGATCCCAGGTTGAGACGGCTACAGCAGGCGAAATCGTCGCAAGCGAGAGGATCGGCGCAGCGACCGCGCTGAGAAATGTACAAAGGTTCATGCGGTTCTCCAGAATGAGTTCGTCGCGACGCACACTGCGACGCGCTACCCACAACAGCGAGAGTTCCGCACTAGCCGCGCCAGAAAAAGTCGAACGTCGTGCTGAGCAGCCCAATTGACTCGTGCCACGGACCGCAGCCGTCTCAGTGCCCCAGTTGCCGAGCAACAACGCAAGATCCATCGGACCCACGGTGCCGTCGCCGTCTACGTCCGCGCTCGGATCGCTGGTCCCCCACGCGTCGAGCAGTGCGGCGAGATCCGAAGCGTCCACGTCGCCGTCGCCATCGATGTCGCCCGGAATGCTCGCCCAGAGATTCCTCGCGATCGCCACTCCCTCCACGAGGTTGTTGAGCTTGTAGCGGAAGGCGATGTCGCCACTGTTGTTGAGACCGCGCGACTCGAAGAAGAGTTTGTTGACGGTCGAGCCGAAGAGCGCGTCGCCCTTCTGAATCACCTTCTTGTACGGCTCACCGAGCCGGATCGTGCAGATTCCGACGCCGCTCACAGCTTCGACGTGCGTCGAGAAAGCAACGTTGCCGCTGTCGTTCACACTCGTCGCTAACAGAAGGTTGTTCGCGACACCGAAGGCGAGCGGTCCGGTGTGATCGACGAGCGGCACCGGGACCCCCTGCTGCGTGAGATAGATGCCCCCATCGCCCAATGCACCGGGAACGTAGGCGAGGAAAGAGACATCGCCGCCGTTGTTGATATCGGGACCGGCGAGTTGCGTACTGAAGGTCCCACAGCTGTCGAGGACATTGATGAATTCGTAGTCCGCTCCTCACGCGGCTGGAGTGGCAGCGGCACCGAGGATCGAGGTCAGACAGGACAGGCTCAATACAGCGCGGCGCGCGGCGCCGAACAAACCATCGTCGCGAGCCGAGTTCACGCCAAACTTCTCCTTGCACAATCGAGTGCCGATGGCCGAGCGATACGCAGCCGTAAAGCAGCACCCACCATCAAGCAAGGCGCAGTTCGAGCCGCTAGCCTCCGACGGAACGAACGAAAATCTTGCGTTTTCTAGCGACGCGGGACAGTTTGCCCCACGTTTCGTCAAATGCCAGCGCGATTCTCGTCGGATTCGGCGCATCGACCTCAGCTCCAGTTCCCCAACAGGATCGCGAGATCCACGCCGTTCACCATGCAGTCTCCGTTCAGGTCGGCGCTACACGTGCCGCAATTGCCGCACTGTCCCCATGCGCCTAGGAGGACGGCGAGGTCGGCACCGTCGACGGAACCGTCCCCGGTGAGGTCGCCGGGCAAGGCAATCAACTGCACCTCATAGGCGCCCATGTCGACGTAAGGCGGCGTTCCCACACCAACGTTCGGAGCGGCTGGGTCATCAACGAATCGCGCGACCCCGTCAAGATCGACCGTGACACCAACAGGCACGACGCTGTTGTCGCCCGCGTCAGTACACGGCGAATTGTCTTGCAGATGAAGGTCGCCCGGCGTGTAGGTCGGATAGAACGCCGTCGGGTTGGCGAGGATGGGCAGCGCGAGGAGCTTCGGGTTCGCTGAAATAGTTCCGGGATGCTCGGCGCTCGGTACCGAAAGACCTTCGACGGTGCAAGAGATGAACGCGATGTCGCCCTGCGACTGCTGTTCGGCGAGCGGCTCCGGGGTATCGCCGGGTTCAACCAGCGAGACGTTATAGAACAAGATCGTGTTCGCGACGGTGCCGTCCATCCATAATCCACCCGCAGTGTGCTTCGACCAGTTTGCAACGATCGTGCAGTTCGTGATGGTGATTGGAACGCCCTCGGGTCCAAACACAGCGCCGCCTTGCCCGGATTCGAATGGCGTTGCGACTGGCGGCTCGACGGCGCGGTTGCACGCCATGAGGCAGTTGACAATGGCGATCGGTGCTTCGCTTGAAATCGCTCCACCAAGCGTCGCGTCGTTCCGGATGAACGTGCAGTTGTCGATGCGTGCGTCTGACGAGCGGTTAGCGATTCCTCCACCAGTGGCGACGAGCTGTTGACCGAGGTTGTAGGCACGGTTCCGCTCGAAGAGCGAATCACGCACGCGAAGAACGATGCCGCTGTCTGCGAAGATGCCGCCGCCGCGCCCGCAGACACCGTAGAGTTCGCGAGCAAGATTGTCACGGAATTGACAGTTCGTGACGTCGAGTGAGCCGCGTCCGACCGCCTCGATGCCACCACCGTCGCCGACCTGGCAGAAGTTGTTGTCGAACTCGCAGTCGGTGAAGGTCGCTTCAGCGTTCGAGAGGAACGCGCAAGCGCCGCTGCCAGCGATGTTGTCGATGAACAGACAGTTGCGCACCGTGACCGTTCCGCCGTGGATGGCCAAGCCGCCGCCGTCGTGGTCGATCGTGAGCGTTCCGTCGAGTTTGAAGCCGTCGACGACCGTGCCGCGCGTTGGACCGTCGAGCGTGAGCACGACGTTGGCGCGGAATGGATGGAAGCCCGTCAGATGCGTACGGTTCGTGGGAAGCCGCTGACCGACGGCAACCTCGTTGCCGACGAAGCCACCGAACAGCGACACGCCGACCGGTGCGATGAACCCAAAGTCGGTCGGCACGGGGTAGGTGCCGAGAGCGGACCAAACTTGGTCGCCGGGCTGCGCCGACTCCAAGGCTTGGTTGAATGTCGTGAACGCGTCGGCCCACGACGATCCGTCATTGCTCCCGGCCGCCGAGGCTTTGACGTAGACGACATCTCCGGAACCTGTCCCCGCGAGAGCGAACGATGTCGAAGCTGCGAGCACCACGATCGTCAATCGGTTCTTCCACGTCATTGGGATCTCCTCAGCGAGGGGTACAGCCAGCGTGCGAAGCGACGTACGCGATCGCGCAGCGCGGAGTGGCGTTCCGGGCGAGACGAATGAGAGGTGCCTCCTCCGAGTCAAATACAATCACTCCGTGATTACGTCGAGGTTCGGGAAATTGAGCCGGAGTAGTCACTTCCGGGTTTGGTGCGGGCGCGGTCTGCGCGAACCGCTTTGGTGCTCACGCTTCCCCGGCCCGGCGGGCCGATTCGACGACGCCGAGGAACTTTGCGACGGTCGCGCAGGCGACCATCCCGAGTTCGGAGCGCGGGCCACGCTTCCAGCGCCCGCTCACGCTCGGCGACGAGCGGCGGGATGTACTCAATGACCATCGTCCACACGATTGAGGCATCAATGGTGTCGTACTCGTGGATCATGCGATTGCGAAGGCACAACGGCCACACGCATTCGAATGCAGTTCGGCGGCCGACGCGCGCGATCCTGCGTGAGGCGAGATCGGCTCCTGTCCTCGAGCGCCGCGCATCCGCTCTCGCGGAAGCGCGACAGCCACTTGTAAGCGCTCGTGCGCGAGACGCCGACGAGACGCGAGGCCTCGGCGACGGACTAACGTCCCCCCACCACCATCGCGAGGCGCGATGGTCCCCCTCCCCCAATGCAGAGCATTGGGGGAGGATGCAAGAGGCCTAACACTCCGAGCATGCGACCCCGCTGCATCCTCCCCCAGCGTTTCGTTGGGGGCCGGGGGACCGCGGCGTAGCGAAGCGCAGCCGTGGTGGAGGGGGTGCGCCAGCCTGACGTCCCC
>JAWXCC010000246.1:0-8371 GCA_034440475.1 Phycisphaerae bacterium
CTCGCTCGATCCGGGCATCAACGAGTGCATCGATGTCCTCATGGCGCGCTTCGGTCCGGCATCGGTGATGCGTCCGATGCCTGCGGCTATTCATGAACCGGAAGGATTCGCGCGGCTCGTTGCAGTGACCGATGAACCGAGTGAACCGAATGAAGCGTCAGCGGATCTCCGCGACGCACAGCATTTGGCCGTCCTGCCACGAGCGGAACGACCTACCGCACTCTGGGCGACGCCGGAGGCGATCACCGTCGAAGGTGGAACTAAGGCGCCGTTCGTTGCACTGCATTGGCGCGGCCAACGTCATGGCATCGTTGCCGTAGCCGGAAGCGAACGCATCGACGACCGTTGGTGGACAGGGACGGCGAAGGACCTATCAATAGCGCTGCGCACGCGGCTCTATCGGCGTGTTCTTCTCGAGAACGGCTTGTGGCTCTGGATCTGGCTCGACCCTGCCATCGGACGCTGGTTCGTACAAGGGGCGTGGCTTTGACGCTCCGCTGTTGGGCTTTGACGCTGTCTGGCGCACGCGCTGGAGGAGCCGCACGCCATGCCTGAACTTCCGGCACCGAAACATCGGGCGCATCCTTGGCAGAGCGGCGCGACGATCGTTCCAGTTCTTAGGCCAGTTCCCCCAATTTCTAAGAGTGATGAAGAACGGAGCGACAGGCGAAGCGCAGGTTCGGCTTCGGCGCGTTACGTCGAGTTATCCGTGACAAGCAACTTCTCATTCCTTCTGGGAGGAAGCCATCCCGAAGAGATCGTCGAGCGCGCCGCTCAACTCGGATACCGCGCCGTTGCCATCACCGATCGCCACACACTAGCGGGGATCGTGCGAGCGCACGTGGCGGCGAAGGCGCACGGAATCCATCTCGTCGTCGGCAGTCGCATCGGTATCGACACATCGCAACCTTCGTCTCCCTATCACGCGTGCGAGATCTTGGTGCATCCGACGGACATCGCCTCGTACGGTCAACTCTGCCGCATGCTCACGCTGGGCAAACGCCGAGCAGCCAAGGGTGCGTGCCATCTGTCGGTTCACGACCTCCTTGAGCATGCCCAAGGCGATGGGCTTCTCTGCACCGTGCTGCCACCACGAAGTGTAGCGCGAATGCTGGATGGCGCGTTCGTGGAGCTCGTCGAAGGCCTGCGTCGCGCCTTGGGTGATCGTCTTTCGATTGCAATCACACGGCTCGGCGATGCTGATGACGAATTGCGTTCACGCCAACTCGTCATGCTTGCAGAGTGGACCAGCGTTCCGTTAGTTGCGACCAATGACGTCCACTACCACGTGCCGGAGCGGCGGCCGCTCCAAGATGTTCTGACTTGCATTCGTCGTGGCTGCACGCTGGATCGCGCTGGGTACTCGCTCTTCCCGAACGCCGAACGTCATCTGCGATCGCCCGAAGCGATGGAGACGCTCTTCTCCGATCTGCCGAACGCGATTGCTCGCGCGTCCGAACTCGCCGATCGCACCGCGGGATTCTCGCTCGATCAACTGCGCTATCGCTACCCTTCAGAAGTCGTGCCGCCCGGCACAACGGCAATGAGTCACTTGCGTGATCTCACGTGGCGCGGTGCTGCCGAGCGGTATCCAACCACTCATACCTTCAGTCATGCTCTTGGCGGAATCCCCGACAAAGTGCGTCGCCAGATTGAGTACGAGTTTCGCCTCATAGACGACCTGCATTACGCGCAGTACTTCCTCACTGTCCACGACCTCGTTGCGTTTGCCCGCAGTCGCGACATCCTCTGCCAAGGGCGCGGCGCCGCTGCGAACTCCGCAGTGTGTTACTGCCTTGGCATCACGGCGGTCGACCCGAATCGCATCGACGTCCTCTTTGAGCGTTTCATCAGTAAAGAGCGCAACGAGCCACCCGATATCGACGTCGACTTCGAACACGAGCGACGCGAAGAAGTCATTCAATACCTCTACCGCAAATATGGTCGTGATCGGGCCGCGTTGACGGCCGAAGTCATCTCCTATCGCGGCCGAAGCGCTGTGCGCGACGTCGGTAAAGCACTCGGACTCTCGCTCGACTGTGTCGATCGTCTCGCTTCTGGCATTGATTGGTGGCACGACGGCGCAGTCGACGTCGAACGTGTGCGCGAAATTGGTCTCAACCCGCGCGATCCGACAATCCGCCAGCTTGCCGCGCTTTCCACTGAGATTCTGGGATTCCCGCGCCACCTCTCGCAACATGTTGGAGGGTTCGTCATCACCGATGGGCCGCTCTGCGAAATCGTGCCTATCGAGAACGCAGCGATGGCCGATCGCACCGTGATCGAATGGGACAAGGACGACATCGACGCGATGGGCATGCTGAAGGTGGATGTCTTGGCGCTGGGAATGCTGACGTGTATTCGGAAGGCTATTGATTTAGTGAATGAAGACATCTCCGCTCTTTCGGCGGGGGAGATGCTGAGCGAAGCGATGCAGAAGGAGCACCTGGCTTTCCACACCATTCCCGCAGAAGACCCGCTCGTCTACGACATGATTTGTCGCGCCGATACCGTCGGTGTCTTCCAGATCGAATCGCGCGCGCAGATGTCCATGCTGCCTCGACTGCGTCCGCGCGTGTTCTACGACCTCGTCATCGAGGTCGCGATCGTGCGCCCCGGTCCCATTCAAGGCGACATGGTTCATCCATATCTCAGGCGGCGCAACGGCGAAGAACCGATCAACTATCCCGACGATGCCGTGAAGGCCATCCTGAGTAGAACGCTCGGCGTACCGCTTTTTCAAGAACAAGCGATGTCACTTGCAATCGTCGCCGCCGGTTTCACCCCCGGTGAAGCCGATCAACTGCGCCGCGCGATCGCGGCATGGAAACGCAAGGGAAACCGACTCGCCGAATTCGCCGCGAAGCTGGAATCAGGCATGCTCGCGCGCGGCTATACGCAGAAGTTCGCGCAGCAAGTCTTCACACAGATCCAAGGTTTTTCCGGCTACGGCTTCCCCGAGTCGCACGCGGCGTCGTTTGCGCTTCTGGTGTACGTCTCATCGTGGTTGAAGTGCCACGAGCCTGCGGCTTTCGCGGCAGCGCTCATCAACAGCCAACCGATGGGTTTCTACGCGCCAGCTCAAATCGTGCGCGATGCGATCGAGCACGGCGTCCACGTGCGCGCCGTCGACGTGAACGCGAGTCGCTGGGACTGCACACTGGAACGGTCGAACCCGTTGGCGGAGTTGGAGCAATCGGTCAACTTCGCCGGGCCAACCGCTGCGTCGCCTGTTGCTATGTGCGGCTGGTGGCCGCTCGACCCAACGGATCGACGCGCTGGCGCGAAAAGTTCCTCGCGCCAGCGCGAGCGCGAAGCGCTCCTGCGCGACCCGTCGATGTGCGTACCGAATCGGCAGCCATCGATCGCGCGCGATCAGCCAGCGATTCGTCTCGGCCTTCGCTTGGTGCGCGGCGTGTCTGCCGACGAGGCAGTGCTCGTCGAGCGCGCTGTCGAGCGCGACGGCCCGTTTGCGACGATCGAATCACTCTGGCGCTCAAGTGACGTGCGCGTGGCAACGTTGCGCCGTCTCGCCGCCGCCGATGCGTTCCGGTCGATGGGCTTCGATCGCCAGCACGCGCTGTGGCAGATCCGTTCGCTCCGCGACGAGTCGCTGCCGATGTGGGAGGCGCGTGATGCACGCGAGACAGCAGCCAGCAGAACAGCCGAGAGCAGGGCCGAAGCCGAAGCAGCAGCAGCCGAGGCTAAAGCCAAAGCCGCTGCCGAAGCCGAAACCGCAGATATGGAAATGCACACCAGCGCGCCCCGCATCCTCCCCCAGCCTTCGGCTGGGGGAGGTGCCGAGCGCAGCGAGGCGGAGGGGGTGCGCGAGTCCACAGCAGGCCCACCCGAAGAGAAACTCGTACCCAACTACTACGACGAGTTACGAAATCCTCCTCCGCTTCGCTCGCGAGGGCTCAGCCAACCCACCAGCCGCCTCCCACCCGTCAGCGATCTCGCCGCAGTCGCGCACGACTACACCGCAGTGGGCCTCTCGCTCAAGCAGCATCCGATGTCATGCGTCCGCCCGCGCATCGCAGCGCGCGGCGCGGTTCCGTGTGGTGTGCTGCGCAACGACCGCCTCACGCCGCAAGGAACGCGCGTGGCAGTCGCGGGCATCGTCCTCGTTCGTCAGCGTCCATCAACCGCCAAAGGTATCGTCTTCGTGACGCTGGAAGACGAAAGCGGTATTGCGAACCTCATCATCCGTCCCAAGATCTACACCCGTTGTCGTAAGGCGGTGCGGAACTCGGTCATCCTCCTTGCCCACGGCATCGTCGAGCGTCGCGACGACGTCGTGCACCTACTCGTGCACCACGTCGAGGACGCGAGTGCCGAGGCCGACGCGATCGACGCGATGTCGCGGGACTTTCACTAGCAGTCCATCACGACCCCTGCGCAGCCGCTCCGGAAACTCTCGGCGCGTGTTTCACGTTCGAGCGCCCGGCTGCGCAAAAATTTTTGCATCCTGGCTCGCGCACGCTCGTCTGCCGAATCGAACTTGATAAAATCACATACCTCGCAACTGCGAGAATCGCACCTGACGCGCGGGAGCCGTCGTGAGGGTCGCCGCTGGCCGTCCTCAGGCTGAGCACTCCGACGAACACACGTCTTCCACGTTGGTCCACCCCCCCCTTTTCGAAAAAGGGGAATGGTCTGCAAGGAGTACTTCTCATGGTCCAAATGTCTCGTACACGTAACGCGATCACGCTCGTTCTCGTCGCAACGCTCGCGAGTGGCGCAATGGCAACACCATTGGCGCCGCCACCGGTCGAAACATTGGTAGCGCAGACTCCACCCGCCGCGCCAGCGAAGCCGACCGTACCGCTGGCGGTACCGCCGACCGCCAAGCCCGCGGTGCCGGCACCACCTGCCGCAACTTCCGCTGACGCAGCGATGAGCGAGACCGACGTCATCGCGGGCACGATGGAAATCACGTTCAACACGCGCACGAAGAAGGATAGTTCAGGCGATCTCAAAGAAGGCTCAGCCGCCGTCGGCGCGAAGGATCTCTACAAGTTCGATCTTGTCGTCGCGAAGACGACGCAGTTCACGGGAGAGATCACTCGTCAGCCGAATCTCTACACGAGCACCTTGGGCCGGCAGAAGCAAGCAGCTCAACTTGGATTCGCCATCGATCTCATGGTCATGAATCCGAAGGACATGAAGCAGAAGCGGTCCGTCGGCAAGTGGGTCGGCACGGTGCCAATCGACACTGCCAGCGGCGCGTACAACCTTGGTGCGGGCGACGCCGACGGCGAGAGTCGGCTTCGCATCGACGTCAACGCGATCGGTCGCGCGCCAGCGTTCAAAGATCTCTTCCAAGGCAAGCTTGTCGGCAAGGCGGAGAAGAAAGAAGGCCTCGCCTCGTACACCTACAAGCGACTGGTTGGAGACAAGACTGTCGAGATCAAAGTGAAGAAGGCTGATCCGATGCGCTTCGAAGGCATCGAACTCGGCAAGGGTCCCGCCGAAAGCTATCCGCGTACGGTGGTCAATGGTCGTCTCGACTACGACTACGAGACCGGCAACTGGTTCACCGACGGAATTCGCTTCCACTACACGCTTGATGGCAAGGAGTTCGACGATGTCGTCACCGGGTCTATCAAGTGGGTGGAAGATCCGAGTCGTGCGACGAACGGCAAGGGCTATTACGAGTTCAACCTTCGCTTCAACGAAGAGAAGAATAAGTCTGCCTCCACCGAGTCAGCGGCCTTCGAGAAGATGTCTGACGAAGATGCGTTCTTTTATGTCGACGACTCCGTCCCTTCGCTCACCGGGCGAATCGGATACGTCGACACAATGATCTCGGGCAGCGACACGCCGTCGTCGAGCAAGGTTGCGTTCAACTTGAACGCGAACAAGCTCACGAAGCAGCAGATCATGAACTTCTTCAAACTGTGGATGCTTGGCGTCGGTCCCACCAACGATGAATGACGCCGCCAGTCGTACCACACACGCAGTCGTCCGACCGCCTCAGTGAACCTCCGTCCCCGCCGCAAGGGATTTGCGGCGGGGACGGTTTGTAGAATCCGCACGTCGCCCGTGCTTGTGCGCTTGCCTGTGCCTTGGCTTGCGTGCCTGTCTGAATTCTGGAGAGTCCAACCGTGTCCGAATCGCTCTACGTTCGTCTTGGTCGCCGCTACGGCGGTCTCGTTTCTACGCCAGCAAGCCGTCGCGATGTCTTGCGCGCGACGCTCGCGGGAGCTGCTGGTCTCTTGCTCAGCAGCCCGGCTCTGGGATTCATTGCGCCAAGCGCGAGAAGTCGCGCCATCGGTGCGGCTGGCACCAAGCGCGTCGTTGTGATTGGCGGCGGCTTCGGCGGCCTCGCGTGCGCGCACGAACTTGTCGCCGCTGGTTACGACGTCACCGTCGTGGAAGCCCGCAGTCGCACCGGCGGGCGCGTGCTGAGTTTCGGTGACTTCATCGCTGGAAAGAACGTTGAAGGTGGCGGCGAACTGATCGGCTCGAATCATCCAACGTGGGTGAGCTATGCGTCGAAGTTCGGACTCGAGTTTCTCGACGTCACCGAAGATGAGGATGCGATCGCGCCGATTCGCCTCGACGGCAAGGTCCTCGAAGAGAAGGAATCCAACGAGCTTTGGGAAGCCCTCGAAGCAGCGACGATCGCCATGAATATTGATGCGGCGAAGGTCATCGCCGACGCGCCGTGGACGTCGCCGAACGCCGCCGAACTCGATAAGCGGAGTGTCCAGACTTGGATCGACGCGCAAGATCTCTCGGCGCTCGTGAAGCGAGCGCTGCATGTCCAGGCCTCGTCAGACAACGGCGTCGAGACCGAACGTCAAAGTTATCTAGGAATGCTCGCGTCGATCGCCGGTGGCGGCGGAGAAAAATACTGGACCGACAGCGAGGTCTACCGCTGCAAGGGCGGCAATCAGCAGCTCGCGACGAAACTCGCTGAGGCGATCGGCGCAGCGCGCATCGCGACGAAGCTCGCTGTAACGCGCGTGACGGTGAAGCGCGACATCGTGGTGGTCGAATGCGCCGATGGTCGCACGATTGAATGCGATGACGTCGTCGTCGCCGTACCGCCCAGCACGTGGAAGAACATCGCGTTTGATCCGCCGTTTCCCGCGACGTTGAACCCTCCGACGCGAATTCAGATGGGAACAAACGTCAAGTACCTAGCCAAGCTCAAGTCGCGCTTCTGGAAGGAAAAGGGATTGAGCCCCGACAGTCTCACTGATGGAATGGCGAGTCAGACATGGGACGGAACGGACAATCAATCGGGTGAAGGTGCCGTAGCCATGGTCGCGTTCTCCGGCGGAAAAGCTGCGGAGAAGTGCATCGCCCTTGAGAAAGATAAAGTTGACGCGGCGTATGCGAAAGAACTCGAAACTATTTATCCCGGCTTTACCGCGCAATTCGTCGAAGCACGCTTCATGAACTGGCCGGGCGAGCGCTGGACTGCCGCTGGCTATTCATTCCCCGCACCCGGAGAAGTCACGACGGTCGGCCCCGCGCTACGACAGGGCGCTGGCGGGCGCGTGCACTTCGCGGGTGAACACTGCTGCTACGCATTCGTTGGCTATATGGAAGGCGCGCTCAACTCGGGGGTATCACTGGCGAAGCGGATTGCAACCCGCGACGGCATCGTGAAGCCCGAGTCAGTTGCTCCTGCGGCTCAGCCCGCGACGCCGGAGCGAAAGCCAGCGGCGCCGGTGTTGGTGCCATCGGGGCGTTAGCGTTTTGCCCTGACGTCGGGGCGAACTTCTGAATCAGGACATTACGGGTTCGAGTTCATGACCAAACCAAAGGCGTTCACGCGGAGACGCGGAGACCGCGGAGAAGAGTCGAAACATCTGTTAGCCAGTCCACAGGGGCCACACAGAGTCCACAGCGGCAACCCACATTCGAATGCAGCTCGGCGGTCGGCGTTTGCGGCTGAACGGGTCCCTACCGCGAGATCGTCGAGTGGTCAGGGGTGCGGTCTCTCTCGTTGAAACTCGCCGCCCATTCCGAGGAACTCGCGCAGCGACATCGCGCGTCCCGCGTGACGGGACACGACTCTCGACGTAGAGAAGGCCGATGCAGCGCAGGTGCATCGAAGCGTGCGATGGGTCAGTCCAAGTTGCCCGACGCTCCTTGTCGCTCACGCCGCTCGGGACGGTGGCGAAGTCGGCTCCCGTGAAAGCACGCAGAATTCACGCAGGAATGTCTGCGCTCCTTGGCGACGGTCAGCGTGGTGCCAAGTCAGAGGCTGCGGACCGGCGACTCTCGCGAGACGTCGTTGTGCGGCCACACTCATAAGGATCACACCGATGCTTCTCTCGACGTTTCTCGTGCCAACGTTGTTGGCGATGATGGCCCCAGCCAAAGACCGCATGCCAATGAAAGATGGCGCACC
>JAWXCC010000247.1:0-22531 GCA_034440475.1 Phycisphaerae bacterium
GACCCTGACCCTGACCCTGCCCGCGGCGTGCGCCGCGGTTGGCCAGTGAGGTCGCGCGTGTAGTACTCACGTCCGACGCCCGCTTGAGCGTTGCCCGCTGCAAGGAACCCGGGCCGAGCGGCCCTCGCCGCGACACCCGCCGTCGTTCCCTCCAAACCAGTCAGAAGACCGAACGCCCGTGTGATCGGGCGCTTGATTCGTCCCCCGCTTCTCGATTTTCCCCACCACGCCCACGACGGCACGCCCACGACGGCACGCCCACGACGGCACGCCCACGACGGCACGACCACCGAACGACTGAACGCGGTCCGTCCTACGCCAGACGCCTGTCCAGCAGAAAGTCCTTTCTCCCATGGCTCTCGATCTCTCCAAGGTTCGCAACATCGGTATCTGCGCCCACATCGACGCTGGCAAGACCACCGTCACTGAACGCATCCTGTTCTACACGGGCAAGACCTACAAGATGGGCGAAGTGCACGAAGGCACCGCGACCATGGACTTTCTCCAAGACGAGCAAGAGCGCGGCATCACGATTCAATCGGCCGCGA
Source organism: Phycisphaerae bacterium (assembly GCA_034440475.1). Lineage (GTDB taxonomy): Bacteria > Planctomycetota > Phycisphaerae > Phycisphaerales > SM1A02 > JAEUIT01. The sequence goes on from JAWXCC010000247.1 coordinate 549, forward strand.
CGACCTGCCCGTGGACGAAGGACGGCGTCGAATACAAGATCAACCTGATCGATACCCCCGGCCACGTCGACTTCACGATTGAGGTCGAGCGTTCGCTCCGCGTACTCGACGGCGCGGTCGCCGTGTTCGACGGCAAGGAAGGCGTCGAGGCTCAGTCCGAGACGGTGTGGCGCCAAGCCGATCGTTACGGCGTTCCGCGCTGCTGTCTCATCAACAAGATGGACAAGACCGGTGCCGACTTCGAGTTCTCGTTCAACTCGCTGCGCACCCGCCTTGGCGCAAACGCGATTGCCGTGCAGATCCCGATCGGCAAGGGCGACAAGTTCGAAGGCATCATCGACCTCCTCACGATGCGGGCGTACTACTTCGACACCGGTGATCTCGGCGCGCTCGTCGACGAGCGCGACATCCCGACCGACCTGCGCGACACCGCGGAACTGTGGCGCCACGAGCTCATCGAGAAAGCCGCCGAGCTCGACGACGCCCTCACCGAAAAGTTCATCATCGATGAGAAGACGATCACCGCCGAGGAACTTCGCGCCGCCGTCCGCAAGGGCACCATCGCGAAGGCGTGCTTCCCCGTGTTCGTCGGCTCCGCGCTGAAGAACATCGGCATCCAGCGCGTCATCGACGGCGTCATCGACTTCCTCCCGAATCCGACCGAACGTGAAGACGTGCAAGGCACGGATCCGAAGGACAAGTCGGTCCACCTCACGCGCCCACACAACGAGACGGCACCGTTCTCGGCGCTCGTCTTCAAAGTCGTGAACGACGCACACGGCGACCTCACCTACATTCGCGTCTACTCCGGTCGGCTTGAAAAGGGCTCGCGCGTGGTCAATCCGAACAACGGAAAGCGCGAGAACGTGAGCCGCATCTACGAGATGCACGCCCGCGAGCGCGAGGCGCTTGATTCGATCGGCGCTGGACAGATCGTCGCCGTCGTAGGCATCAAGCACTCCTACACCGGCGACACGCTCTGCGACCAAGACGAGCAGATCATCCTTGAGCGCATGGTGTTCCCCGAGCCCGTCATCTCGATGGCGATCGAGCCGATCACGGCCGACGACCGCAAGAAGCTCGGCGAAGCGCTCGTCACGATTCGCCGCGAAGATCCATCCTTCCGCTCAACCTTCAACGACGAGACGGGCGAAACGATTATCGCAGGCATGGGCGAGTTGCACCTCGACATCATCAAGACGCGCCTCGTGCGCGACATGAAGATCGGCGTCAACGTCGGCCGCCCGCGCGTGTCGTACCGCGAAGCCGTGACGGGTCACGCCGAGAAGGTCCGCGGGCTCTTCAAGAAGCAGACTGGCGGTCGCGGACAGTTCGGCGATGCCGTCGTCAACATCAGCTCGATCACCAAGGAAGAGGCCGAAGCCCAAGGACTGGAGATGGAAAACGGCGTCGTGTTCGTCGACAAGGTCGCCGGCGGCGTCATCCCACGCGAGTTCATCCCGAGCGTCGAGTGGGGCGTTCGTCAGGCTGCGGCATCGGGCGTCATCGGCGGCTTTCCGGTCATCAATGTGAAGATCGAGCTCGTCTACGGTTCGTACCACGACGTCGACTCCAGCCAGATCGCGTTCGAACAGGCGGGAAGTCTCGCCTTCCGTGAAGCGTGCCGCGAGGCGGGCATGGGACTGCTCGAGCCGATCATGAAGCTCGTGGTGACCACACCCGACGAATTCTTCGGCAACGTGTCAGGCGACATCGCCAGCCGCCGCGGACACATCGTGGACAGCGAGCTGCGCGGCGTCGTTCGCATGATTACCGCCGAAGTGCCGCTCGCTGAACTGTTCGGCTACACGACCACGCTTCGCTCCATGACGCAGGGCCGTGCGACGTCGACGATGGAGCCCGCTGAATACCGACTCATGCCGGACCGTCTCAAGGAAGAAGTGCTGAAGAAGCTGTAGTTTCGCCCCACCCCCAAACACGACCCACGGCCCGTCGGTCCGATCCGGCGGGCCGTACTCGTTTCAGCGATCTCGTAGCATTGCACCGGCAAGGACGCCGCTCACTCGTGCCACAAGAATCACTCGAGTTCCCTGAAGGCGACCGCTACCGCGGCGAGTACGAGGTCGTGCTCGAGCGGTGGTTCCGCCGCCGCTTCGGCTGGCTCTGCGTAGCGTTTCTCGTCTGGGAGGCGGGCGCGGCCATCGCGCTCGCGCTGTCGCTCATCTCGGGTGTTGAAGAAGATCTAACCGCGCCAAGCGCCCGCGCGGCGATGCTCGCGCGGGCACTGACAGCGGTGAACACCTCCGCGGTGCTCGTGATCGTCCTCTGGTTCTGGCGGACGATTCGGCCGCGCATAGAGACGCGAGCTGAGGCGGTCACGGCGGCGACCAAGATGATCTTGGCGCTCGGCGCGACGACGTTCGCGTTCGAGCTCGTGATCCACTTTGTGTGGCCGCGCGCGCCGATTATTCCAATCCTATCGATCGCGTTCTGGCACTTGATGGCGTCGCTCTTTCTCCCGTGGACGCCACGCGAGTCACTTCGCCCGATCGCGCCGCTTCTCGTCGCTTGGGCGGTCTGGCACGCGACGCTCGGCTACCGCGATGCACGCTGGCTGATGACCTCGCTCGAGGTACTCGCTGGGCCGCTCGTCTTGGCGCCGGGAATTCTCGTGGCGCACTGGCGGCTCACCCGCCACCGCCGGCAGTTCCGACGCGAGCTCCGCAAGAAATTCTTCGTCTCGATGCGGCGCGAGCTCCAACAAGCGCGACTCATTCACGAGAGTCTGTTTCCGAAGTCGTTCGACGACGGAACCTGTCGCTTCGAGTTTCGCTATCGACCAGCGCACGAAATCGGCGGCGACTTCGTGCACGTCTGGACCGATCACATCGGTGCGATACATCTCACGATTCTCGACGTCACCGGGCACGGCCTTGCAAGCGCGATGACAGTGAATCGGTTGTACGGCGAGCTCGAACGCTTGCGCTACGAGCATCCGTACCTTCGACCGGGCAGCGTGCTGTCGCTGATCAACCGTTACGTCTCGCTCACCCTCGCGCCGCACAAGATTTACGCAACTGCTGCCGTCGTTCGACTCGATCCTCGCGACGGCAACGTGATCTACGCCAGCGCCGGCCACCCCCCAATGTTCATTCGCACCCGCGGCGCCCAAGTACGGGAACTCGACAGCACTGCGCCGATGCTCGGCGTCGTCGCGCCACAAGACTTCGGAGTCGACGATGTCACGACATCGGTCGAAGTCGGTGACACGATCATTGCCTACACCGACGGAGCATTCGAATCACGCGATCGAAGCGGAAGAGCGCTGGGCATCGCCGGACTCCGCGAGTCGCTCCGCCGACAGCCGCCGCCGCCAGCGTGGGGTGATTTCTTGATCTCGCTCGCTGAGAGCTACTCGGCGGGTGCACTCGACGACGACATCCTCGTCGCGAGCCTGACCTTCCTACGAAGGCGCAGCGGATCCCCGTTGATCTCACTCGCAGACGCAGACACGGCAATCGTTTCCCTGTAGCAGCCCGTGAAGCAAAGCGACGCGCACGAAAAGGCCCCCCGGCAGACGCCGAGGGGCCTTCAAGTTCAGTGCAGCGAATCGTTAGAGTTTAGGGACAGGCGCCCCACGCTCCGAGCAGAATGCCGAGGTCGGAGGAGCCAACGATGCCGTTGCCGTCGAGGTCGCCCGAACCGCCGACGCCCCATTGACCGAGCAGAATGCCTAGGTCCGCCGGTCCAACGACTTGATCACCAGAGAGATCAGCCGGGCACGGATTCGCGAGACCGCAGTCGGTGACGAGCGGGAACGTGAGCACGATGCCCAGGGACGAGTTATCGAAGAAGTCCCACAGTTCGCCTTGGACGACGCCTTGATCGTTCGTGCCCCAGCACACGAATTGAGCTGGCAGATTGCCAGTCCCTCCGTTTGGCACGTTGTGGAAGATGGCCGAACCGTTCGTGGCTTGGTTTCCGATCACCGTGTTGTAAACGCCGGTCACCGAGTTGCCCGCGATGTTCGTACCAGTAGCGTTGTTGTAAATGGCGCCGCCCTTCAGAGTCGCCGTGTTGTTCGTCAGCAGGTTGTGGGTCCACGCAGTGTTCGTGGCATCGATGTACGCGCCGCCGCCTGCGTTCCCAGCGAAATTGTCATCGATCTCGTTGTTTGCGAAGGAGTGGCCGTTGCCGAGGAGGTACACGCCGCCAGCGTTCCGCTGGCAGATGTTGCTCTTGATCGTGTTGCCGCTGTAGACACCGGTCGAGCCCTGCGCTTCGAGCCCACCGACGTCGGACGACGCGCCGATCGCTTGGTTGCCCTCCACGGTGTTGTTCGAGAACGTCACGCTGGTGCCATCGACGTGCACACCACCGCGACTCGCAGCCTTGTTCCCCGTCCAGTCGTTCCCGCTAATCTGCTGATTATCGCCGGTGAGGTACGACCCGCCGTACGAGCCAGCTGCCGTGTTGTTCGTCACGATGTTGTTCGTGATGAAGCTGTTGCTGCTCGAACAATAGAGGCCACCGTAGCTCCCACCGACGGTATTTCCATTGAACGTATTGGTGAGAATTTGGATGGCGTTGCCATCGACGTACATCCCGCCGAAGTTGCTCGCCGAGTTCGACGACGCCGTGTTGTTCTGGAACAGCAGGTTTGCGACGTTCGTTCCGTAGAACCCGCCACCCCCGCTCGTCGAATTCGAGTTCAGGGTGTTGCCGGTGACGGAAACGCCAGTCGCGTTCTGAAGATAAATGCCGCCACCGTTACTCGCTGTGTTGTTATGGAAATTGTTGGTCCCGATGAAGTGGCTCTGCCCGTTGATGAGATAGAGCCCACCGCCGTCTTGGCTCGTTGCGGTGCAGTCATGGACGTTGCAGTTGGTGATGCGAAGCGCTGGCGCTGACTCGCCGTCGACTCGAATACCGCTGCGGTTTGCCTCGCGCACCTCGACGAAGTTCAAGAAGGGTGACGAACTCACAACGGTGATGCCACCAGAGCTGACGTTGCCGCCCCCGCCCCATTCCACGATCGCGTGCTCTAAGACGGAGCCCGAGACGTATCCGCCGAATCCGTCGTACGCGGCATCCACAGCCGACGACGAGAACTGGATGTCCTTCCAGCTCCCGACCGCAAACGGCGGATTGAGCGACGTGGTGAACGTGATCGGTTGCGCCGGCGTTCCGCGCGCGATGAGCGTGCCCGGACCGAACGGTCCCGAACCGATAGTGAGACCGGTTGCCGCGCCGAATCGCACCACGACGCCGGGTTGGATGGTGAGCGTCGCGCCGTTGCCAACGAGGACCGACTGCATCACGGTGTAGGGGCTTCCGGCCAGTGTCCACGTCGTGTTCGTCGCAATCGGACCGCCGACGAGCGGAGCTGCCAAGATGAGCCCCTTACCGGCGTTGTCGAAGTAGTCGTAAAGGCTCGCGGCGATCGCTGCCGGATCGTTCGTGCCCCAGCAAACATAAGCGGCATCGACGTTGCCGACGCCGCTGTCGGCGTAGCGAAGGTTGTTGTACATCGCGGAACCATTTGGCGCGATGTTGCCCGAGAAACTATTGCATGTGCTGAGATCGCTCGGTCCATCGAAGCTCGTGCCTTGGCCGTTGACGTAGACGCCACCGCCCGATGAACTCGCCTCGTTGTTCGACACGGTGTTTTTGGTCCACGTCGTATTCGACGCGTCGACGTAGACGCCTCCACCGACACTTCCAGCGAAGTTGTCGTCGATCAGATTGTTCGCGAAGACGTGCCCGGTTCCCAGCACATACACGCCGCCCGCAGTGCGCTGACAATTGTTGCCTTGCACGGTGTTGCCGGAGTAGGTGCCGTTTGAGCCCTGCGCCTCAAGCCCGCCGATGTCAGAACTCGCGCCCACCGCGTTGTTGTTCTTGACCATGTTGCTCGAGAACGTCACAGCGGTACCGTCAACGTGCACGCCCGCCCTGCCCGCAGCCTGATTGCCCGTCCACTGATTCCCGGTGATTTGTTGATTATTGCCGGTAAGATACGAACCGCCGTACGAGCCAGCGGCAGTGTTATTCGTAATGATGTTGCCCGTGATGAAGCTATTGCTACTCGCGCAATAGACGCCACCGTAGCTCCCACCGACGGTATTTCCATTGAACGTATTCGTGAGCAACTGGATGGCGTTGCCGTCAACGTACATCCCGCCGAAGTTGCTCGACGAGTTCGACGACGAGGTGTTGTTCTGGAACAGAAGGGTAGCAACGTTCGTTCCATAGAAGCCACCGCCACCACTCGACGAGTTCGACATGAACGTGTTGCCACTCACAGACACGCCGTTCGAATTCTGGAGGTAGATGCCACCTCCGTTGCTCGACGAGTTGTTATGGAAGTTGTTGCCGCTGATGAAGTGCGTCTGCCCGTTGATCAGGTACAGCCCGCCGCCATCTTGGCTCACGGCGGTGCAGTCATGCACATCGCAGTTCGTGATGCGAAGTGCCGGCGCCGATGCGCCGTCGACGCGAATACCGCTTCGGTTCGACTTGCGGACCTCGACAAAGTTCAAGAATGGTGATGAACTCACCACCGTGACTGAGCCGGTCGATGCCGTGCCGCCGCCAGCGAACTCGACGATCGCGTGCTCGATGATCGAGCCCGACTGATAGACGCCGCTGCCGTTGTAGACCGCGTCGCCAGCCAAGTCAGTGAAGAGGACGTTGTTCCACTTTCCCGGGATTGGAACAGCGTCATTGCTCGTGAACAGGATGGGTTGACCCGCAGTGCCGACCGCGACGAGCTTGCCCGCGCCGAAACCCTCGGGCGACCCGACTTGAATTCCCAGTCCGTTGTTCACCTTGACGACGACGCCAGGGTTGATCGTGAGCGTCGCGTCGGCACCGACGATGATCGAATTGGTCACGATGTAGGGACTGCCTGCGAGCGTCCACGTCGTGTTGCTAAAAATGGGTCCGCCGACATTCGTAGCAGCGACCGCGAGCGAAGTTGGCGCACCCACCATGAGCGCGCTCGACCACAGCATTCTCTTGAACGACATAAAGACTCCTCCTGATAGATTGAAACATCCAAACGGACGACGACGGCAACGCGGCAGCGGTGCCGTTTTCTCTTCACATCGAGTTCAGCGACGGGTTCCCGAGTACCAAACCGATCGAAGAGAATCCCAAGCAAGCCCCATTTGGGCTACGAGCACCCAACACCGCAGTCCGCCGCCCTCGTTGCGCGGCGGCGGCGAGTTTGTTCCCGCTTCGGCACTGTACCGAGTACGTGGGTAGAAAACACTAACGCCAACTCTTCGTCAGAACCTACGGGTCTGTGGAGTCTCGTCGCTTGCCATCCTCGAACTCGAAAATGTCCTTCACCGACCAATTTTTCCTGCGGAAAGCCACGCGGCTCGGGTTGCGCGGCCACGGCGGCGTCGAGCCCAACCCGATGGTCGGTTGCATCTTGGTCGCTCCGGACGGAAGCGTCATCGCCGAAGGACACCATCGGGGGATCGGTGGGGCGCACGCAGAGGCGGTCGCGCTCCGCGTCGCCGGTAGACGGTCAATCGGCGCGACCGCCTACGTCACCTTGGAGCCCTGCGCGCACCACGGCCGAACTCCACCCTGTGCCGACGCCTTGATACGAGCCGGAGTCGCCCGAGTCGTTTACGCCAGCAGCGATCCGAACCCCGTCGCGCAGGGAGGCGCTACCAAGCTCGCGGCCGCGGGCATCGCCGTCGAGCTCGTCTCGTGCCGCGAAGCCGACCTTCTCAACGAACCGTTCCTTCGCCGCTGCCGCACCGGGTTGCCGTGGGTGATGGCGAAGTGGGCCCAGACCATTGACGGAAAGATCGCCACCAGAACGGGCGACAGCCGGTGGATCTCTGGCGAGCGGAGTCGCCGCATGGTGCACCGTGAGCGTGGACGCGTTGACGCGATTCTGACGGGCTACGGCACGGCGAGAGCCGACGACCCGCAACTCACCGCCCGCGGCGTTCGGACGCGCCGAACTGCAACGCGCGTCGTTGTCGATCCAGAACTCGCGCTTCCCGCGTCGCTGCGCGTCTTCGATGCAGCGCTCGCACCGTCCATGGTTGCCACGTTGCCGCAGCACGCCGAAGCGGTGAGGGCCCGCGGACTGCGTCACGTGCCGCTGGGCCCGACCGGTCAGCTCCGGCCGCTGCTCGTCGCACTCGCGCGGGACGACGGCGTCGCGACGGTTCTCGTCGAAGCTGGTGGCGGACTCCTCGGGCAACTCCTCCGAGAGAACTTGATCGACGAGGCGTGGATCTTCGTCGCACCGTTGATCATGGGTGACGAAGACGCGCTCGACGCAGTGCGCGGCATGACCCCGCTAGCGATCGACGATGCATCGCAGTTCCGCACCATCTCGGTACGGCGTCGCGGCGCAGACACGCTCATCCAGTTGCGCCGCTAACACAACGCTAGTTGCCAATCGCTTCGCGCCATGCCTTCACTCGATCGACCATTTCCTTCGGTGGTCCCTTGGCGCTGCCGAGCGCGACGAGCGCGGCATCGAGTTCGGCGCGGCCCTCATCGGCGCGGCCGAGCTGAGCGAGCGACTGACCGTGAATGGCTCGCGCCCACGCAACGCGCCAATGACTCGCTCCCATCGTTTGGGCGGCGTCACCGATCAGCTCCCGCGCCACCGCCTCAGCCTCGTCGGATCGATTGACCAATAAGAGTGACCGCGCAAAGTTCGCGACGGTCTTCAGCGTGTCTTCGTGCCGCGGTCCGAGTATGCGCCGATGCCGTTCCGTGCAGTCTTCGAGCATCGCGACCGCCGTAGCGAACTGCTCCAGACTCAGAAGCTGCATCGCGAGATTCGCCTGCGTCGTCAAGGTCTCGGGGTGATCCGGCCCTTGCCGCGCGAGGCGAGTCTCGTAGGCGTCGCGTGTCAGCGCTTCCGCTTCGTCAAGCTTGCCCAGGGAACGCAGCAGCACCGCGAGATTGTTCTTAGTCGCAATTCCGCGTAGCGCACCAGCGCCGAAGCGCTCGGTCTCGATCGCCATCGCTTCCCGGTAGCAGGCCTCGGCGTCGGCCTTGCGCCCTTGAGCAACTCGGACCCGACCGAGCTGTCCCAGCGTCGCCGCGACACGCTCGTCGTCGCGCGGCTGACGCTCGCGCCGCGCTACCAAGATCTCCTCGAGAATCCTCGCGGCCTCGTCCGGCCGCTCAAGCCGATGCAGCGTGATTGCGTAGCCCCCAAGGATGACCTCGCGCTGGGATGGCCGCTCGAGGAGCACGCGATCGACGAGCGGTAGAAGTTCGATGTAGATCGCTTCCGACTCCTTCAGTCGGTTCTGTTTCTCAAGCACCATCGCGATTTTTCCGCGCGTCATCACACCATCGTGTGATTCACCGCCGTTCAACACAGTGATCAGTGCGAGCGCTTGCAGGAGGTGCCGCTCGGCGTCCGCGTACAGGCCGAGAGTGAAGAAGCCGCGACCTATCTCGAAATGCACTTGGGCCCGCACGTCATGTGCAGCCGCTAAGTCGGTGTCGACGCGCGACTCCCACATGCGAAGTTGATCGGCGACCGTGACATCGGCGCCGAGCGTTTGTGATCCCTCGACATCAAACATGGACGTCAGGAACGTTGTGAGGGTCTCAAGTTTTTCAAGTCGTCGCTCGGCATTGCCTTCAGCAACGCGAGCTCGGACCATGCCCACCGCTGCTGCGCTAGCGCCGACCAAGACCGCGAGCGTGGTGACGGTCGTGGCCACGACGCCAATGCGATGACGCCGGACAAAGAGGCGTGCGCGACGCGGCCATGACGGTGTCCGCGCCTCGATCGGACGATGCGCCAGAAAGTTGCGGAGATCGCGTGCGAATGCCTCCACTGAGACGTACCGATCATCCACGTCTTTCGCGAGTGCCTTCGCGACGACGGTCGCGAGATCTTCGGGCACGCCGACGAGCGCTGGCGGCGAGGTCTCGGTCACGATCCGGATCGCTTGCGCCAGCGGAACACCCGAGAGATCGAACGCGGGCTGCCCCGCGAGCAACTCGTAGAGCATGGCACCGAGTCCGTACACGTCAGCGCGCACGTCGACCTGCTCGAGGGGACCGCGACATTGCTCCGGGCTCATCGACGCAAGTGTTCCGAGAAACTGCCCGTCAAGCGTTGCCCGCGTCGCGCCGTCAGCGAGCAGCGCGACGCCGAAGTCAATGACTTTGACTCGGTCATCGGTACCGACGAGGACGTTGCCCGGCTTCAGATCGCGATGAATGACGCCTCGGCCGTGGGCGTGCGCCACTGCATCGCAGACGTCGAGCATCGCGGTCACCCGCGCGCCCACATCCAGTGAGGTCTCCGCGGCCCACCGCGCGATGTTGCGTGCGCCGTCGATCCACTCCATCGCGACGTACGGGACACGTTCACCATCGCAATCAAAGACGCCAGCGGAAACGACTTGGGCGACGTGCGGATGGTGAAGCCGACCGAGAGCTTCACCTTCGATCGCAAAGCGGCGCAGCGCAGCGTCTGATGCACGTCCTCCGCGGACAACCTTCAGCGCGACAATGCGCCGTGGCGACTGCTGCTCAGCGCGGTAGACGTCGCCCATGCCGCCCGCTGCGGCGTGCTCGAGCACCGTGAAATCGGCGATGGTGCGCCCATCAAAGCGGCGCGGCACTGCCGCAGTTGGTGTTGTCCAAGCAGGCGTCTCAAGAAAGCCACCCGCCGAGTCGAGCGCGTCGAGGAGCCGGTGTACTTCGTCACAGACGAGAGAGTCGCGCGAGGAACTCTCATCAACGAATGCCCGCCGGCGATCGGGAACTTCGTCGAGCGCGCGGGACAACAGTGCATGCGCTCGACGGGTAATCTCTGCGTCGTGGTTCAACATTCCCGTTGAGCACTCCAATCACAACCGGGCTTCAATCCGCCGACAATGCGCGATGCAGCCACGCCTTCGCGCAGGCCCATTCGCGGTCGGCAGTCCTGCGAGGAACGCCAACGAGCACCGCCGCTTCCTCCAACGAGAGGCCGCCGAAGAACCGCAACTCGACGATCGTCGCCTGCGTCTCACTGAGCGATCGAAGTCGCTCAAGCGCTTCATCCAGCGCGAGAACGTCGACCGCTGCGCCAGTATCCTTGGAAGTCGGGGCGTCAACCGCATCGATCGCGAGGGTCGGCGTAGCGCCACCCCGCTTCGTCGCGCGGTGTGCCCGAGCGTGATCAACCAAGATCCGTCGCATGGCCTGCGCCGCCGCTGCGACAAAATCGTCGCGGGTCATGCCCTCGCGTCCGGAGCGACCGGCGAGCCGACACCAGGCCTCATGAACCAGAGCGGTCGGTTGGAGCGTGTGATCGGGACGTTCGGATCGGAGATAGGCGCCAGCCAAGCGACGCAGCTCGTCGTAGCTTGCCGCGAGAAGGTCGTTTGATCGCCCTTCGTTCACATTCACGCACAGCATTGTCATGCGCGGACTCCGCGAACGCGAGCGCTAATCTCGCAGTCGGCAGCCAAAAGTCGCGCGGCATCACGTACTCAGGCGACGAACGAACTCTGGAAGCGTCGACCCGGCCGGGCCAATGATGGAGCGGTCGAAGCAATCCGAGATCTCTGTCGGGTTGAGGTTGAATTCGACAGTCTCCGCGTTGCAGCGGGCCTTCGCCTCACGCACGAAACCAGCGGCGGGCCAGACCGCACCTTGCGTGCCGATCGAGAGGAATAAGCCGCAGTCGCCGAGCCATTCGTCGATCGTTTCCGCGCCCAAAATCGCTTCACCGAACCACACGATGTGCGGGCGAAGGACACCTAGTTCGCCGGTCTCCGGATCAACCGAATTCTCGTCGCATGCCCCGGACCACGGCTGCACACCGCCGGTGCGGACATGACGGACCTTCCGCAGTTCCCCGTGCATGTGGAGCAACTCACCCGTGCTGCCGACGCCGAGTCCGGCGCGCTCGTGCAGGTCGTCCACGTTTTGCGTGATCACGCGTACCGGCGCGGCCCACGCACGAGCAAGATCGACGAGCGCGCAGTGCGCCGCGTTCGGCACAAGTTTCGGGTCATCGAGCTTCATCCGACGCTCGGAGTAAAAACGGTGCACGAGCCCGGGGTTCCGACCGAATCCCTCGGGTGAGGCGACATCTTCAATGCGATGACCTTCCCAGAGTCCACCTGCGCCGCGAAATGTCGCAATGCCACTCTCGGCGCTGATGCCAGCGCCGGTGAGGATCACGATCGGACGAAGTTTCTCCACGTCGCCTCTCTTCTCACTTCTTCTCGCGCGGCGGCTGATGAATCGTCGTGACTCCGTTCACCTTGATCGCGTCTCCGTCGAGCACTTGTTCCGCGCCATCGGGCCAGCGGATGCGGACCTTTTCAACGCTCGTCGCTTTGCCGAGTCCAAACGTCAACGGCAATTCCGATTGGGAAAGGTAGCTGCGCGTGGGCATGACCTGCCTGCGCTGCGCCCAACCATCAGCGATCAGATCAACTTCGGCGCCGATAGCGTCAAGGTTTTTTGCAGCCCCGATGAGTTTGAGACGAGCCCAGTGATTGCCGTTCGCAACGTCGTTCCGGAGGACCATCGGCTGACTTTTCGGCTGCATGACGACGAGATCAAGATCACCGTCCTGATACAGGTCGGCGAACGCGACGCCGCGCCCAACGATCGGCCGTGCAACATCGCCGACCTTCGCGCCCGGCAACTCGATGAATGCCGGACCTTCGGGGGCGATACCTACAACGTTCCGGAAAAGCTGCCCTGCCTGCTGGTATTTCTGACTGGGATAGACGCGATGGATCTCGTCTTCGAGATGGCCGTTGATCTGGAGGAAGTCTTCCCAGCCATCGAGATCGGCATCGAAGAACAAGGTGCCGAACGACAGCACTCGCCGGGTCGGTGGACCGATGCCCTCCGGGATCGCGTCGTCGGCGAAGCGCGTCGACTTGTCTTCGGCGACGTACAGCGAGCTCATCTCGTTCGCAAAGTTTCCGACAGCGACGGCGAGTCGGCCGTCACCACGGAACCACGAGGAGTCGACACCCATGGCACCGGTCGCGCCTCCATTGCGATCAAAGCCGAAGCCGCTCGTCGCGCCCATCTCTTCGAAGGTTCCGTCCTGCTTGTTGCGAAAGAAGAAGTTAGCAACTTTGTCATTGGCAACGAGGATGTCTGACCATCCGTCGCGATCCACATCGACAAAGTTCACAGCGAGCGCCTTGCCCATTGGCTCGCGCGTGGCTGGATTCCGAACAGCGATACCGGCAGTCGCCGTCACGTCCGTGAATTTCCCGTCGTCGTTGCGGTACAGCTTGGAGTCGGTGCCCGCGAATCCGTCGGGCGGGCCGTAGGCGCGACCGACTCCAGTGAGTTGATAGCCGACCTTTCGATCAATCTCCGGGCTCCACTCGACGTACCTGCAGACGAAGAGGTCGAGGTCACCGTCGCGGTCATAGTCGAAGAATCCGGCGCTCGTACCCCACGCGTCTTCCTGAGCGATGCCCGCTTCGGCGGTGACATCGCGGAAACGAATCGCTGGACTCTTCTCAGTTTCGTTGTGGAAAAGCCGGTCTTGTCCAACGCCAGTGAGGTATACGTCGGGCTTCCCGTCACCGTCGTAATCGCCAATCGCGACGCCCATGCCTTGCATGGGTACGTCGAGTCCGCTGCGATTGGTCACTTCCATAAAACCCCCTCGGTCAGCGCCGAGGAAGAGCTTCGACGTCGGCAAGTGCTTCGGCTGATCCGGCGTCCACGGCCAAGGCATGCCGTTGACGAGCAGGAGATCCTGCCGTCCATCGCCATCGAAGTCGCCAAACCCTGCGCCGCCGCCCATCGTCTCGGGCAACATCTTTTCGCCCCGCGCGCCGTTCTCGCGATCGAACAAGATACCTTCCTGTGGTCCGAAGTCGGCGAACGGAATGCTCACGATTGCTCCGTCGGGAGGCGGCCGCACCGCGCTTGGGCCGACTGGCGGCGCGGCGACAACGGCATCTTTTTTCGTCGGACGCGTGGACCACCACGCGGCCGCAATCACGACACCTACGACACCAAGGAAGCCGAGCGAGAAGAGAATCCCTCGGGCAACGCGACGATCAGCACGGCGGGCTTCGTCGGCGCTGACGTCGGTCTCGGGAATCAGCCTGTCGTCCTGCTGGCGTTTCGTCATAGAGGTGCCCGTCGAAGGCTCACCGCGCACACGCGGCGACTTCGGCGGACGATAGCGGCGACGGCGACGGCGTGTTCGCCGAAAGCCCGTACGCCCCCTGCCGATTCAGGTCGAAGAGAACGATCGCTTCAGCCGCCTTGTCGGCGGCGGGATATCGAGCCCGGGCCGCAGCCACGGCGCGATCGCGAGCGTTGTCGTCTGGCTTGTATCGGGCATGCAGTGTGAGATGCTCGGCGGCTCCCGCTTCGTCACCTAAGTCGAGCAACACCTGCGCGAGGAGATAGTGGGCCGTTGCGCTTTCGGCGTCCTCACGCAGCGACGCGCGAAGCTGCTCCTCCGCTTCACTCAGGAGCGCGACGCGCCGCTCCCGAGCTTCCTCCCCGCGCTCGAGCCGCGCCCGCTCCAAAAGCGTCTCGGCCAGTTCGTTGCGCACCCGATCATCGCGCGCGAAGTCAAAGCCACGTTCCCGCGCCAGCGGCCAGTCGCTCGCAATGACCTGGCGGAACAGACCGATCGCTTCGTCGAGATTCCCTTGCTGCTTCGCGACGATGCCTGAGAACCAAGCAACCGACCAAGGGTACGCCGGCGGGATGTGCGCGGCTGCCTCGCCGAGCGCTGTCACCGCTTCCTCAAGACGTCCCTCGCGCACGTACACGCGAGCTCGCCCGAGTGGACCTTCTGGGCGACCAAGTTGTTCAACCTCGCGAAACGCCGCTTCGGCTTGACGCAGTTCACCCTTGCCCGCGCCGCGATCGGCGGTGCGAATCAGTCCGATGCCATAGTCGTACCAGCGCTGCCACGGATCAATCGACGACTTCTCGTTGACGACCGCGCTGGCAGTTGCGCTCCCCGCAACCGGGAACACCACACTATCCGTCGCCAGCGTCAGAATCGGCAGGTCGTTGATGCGCTCAGGCCCAAAAACGTAGCGCATGTAGATCGTGTCGAACTTGCGGTAGCGCAACGCAACGTCGAAGGTGATCGGCCCCTTCGCATCGGGCGGCACCCGCAACACGTAGTGCGTGACGTCACCCGCGCCGGGCGGTATCTGGTTGTTGTAGAGCGGGACGAAGATGTCCTGCGGATTCCGTCGGTCAACGCGAAATCCGTTTCGGTCAAGCATGAAGATGTTCAGAAACTTCGACCAAGGATCGACGCCGTTTCCATCCTCTCTGCCACCGAGGCCACCGCTCTTGCCGATGATTCGACCGCCCTCGCGAGCGGTGACCTCAAGCCACACCTCATTGCTGTCGGCCGTGCCTTGGGTGAATTCGTGTCCCATCTTGAGCGTGCGCGTGAC
This sequence comes from Phycisphaerae bacterium, assembly GCA_034440475.1. Taxonomy (GTDB): domain Bacteria; phylum Planctomycetota; class Phycisphaerae; order Phycisphaerales; family SM1A02; genus JAEUIT01. Next base: position 15,935 of record JAWXCC010000247.1, read on the forward strand.
GACATCGATGAGATAACTCTTGCCCGGTTCCAGCGCTGGCACCTCGGGTCGCAGTGGCGCGTGCAATGCACCGTCGATCGCGGCGTCCTCGTGCAGCGCCACGATGTCGACCCGCATGACGCCCTTGTTAAACGCCTCGGCCGCGGCAAGTATCGCGTCCCGCTCGGGCAGGTTCAGCACCCAGGCAATTGCCGGATTCGCCGAGGGGAATTGATGGTTCTTGATCGTGAGCGCCGGCTCTTTCGTAGCGTCCCCCGCAATCGGTCGCATCTTCGCGCCGAAGTCATCGCTCGCGATCGCCTGCATGTGGCAGCCGTTGCAGTCGGTCTCCGACTTCGGTGGGTAATACCACGAAAGCGCTCCGATACCCGACACGCCCGAGAGCCGGAACGAGTCGTAGTGATTCTGCCCGCGCAGCCACTTGTAGTCGTTCACCTCTATCGGAAGGTGAACCTTGTGACAGGTCGAACAGAACTCGTCGCTGCGATGCACCTCGGGCTTGAGATAGGTCTGTTTGTGGAAGCCCGGTTTCGCCTTGATGAGCTGGCGATTCACCCACTGGAGAATTGGTGACTCGCTAAAGGTGAACGGATACTGGGGGCTTTCTTCGATCGTGTAGTCGGCGTTGCCGCGGGTTCCGTTCACATGCGTGATGCTGTGACAGACAGTGCAGCTAATGCTCGCCGCGCCGAGCGGATCGCGGGCAACGTCGTAGTCGGGGTCGTCCCACTTTGGTAAATCGAACGAACCGGAGAAGAACGGCACCGGATCGTGACATCCCGCGCAGAAGCGGGCGTCGGTGACGTTGCCGTCCCTCTCGTGTCCGACGCGGCGCGTCTCGCGCACGCTGAAGGTGTAAAACGGATTGTTGAAAGAGCTGAACGCGTGCACGGAGTGCGACCAACTTTTGTGGGTATCAGCGTGACACTCAAGGCAGTACTGATTCATCATCAGCGACCGCTCTGGAATGAAGTTGCCCGTCGCCGTCCGAGCAAGCGAGGGACGAAAGTACTCTTCTCCCGACTTCGGTCCGGGCTGATTCGCATCGCGCGGATCAAGCGAATGCAGGAACACCATCCCGAATGCGAAGAGCGTCGCGATAGCACCCCACGTGACACCAACCTTCCAGCGAATGCGGCGCCCAGCGAGGCGATGCAGAACGAACAGCCAAATCGCCGCAATCGGCGTGATGATGTGCGTCCAGTACGCGATGTCGAGACGCAGCGGATCCTTCATGCCGATAGTCAGGCCACCCACTTCGACGCGCGTGAGCAAGAATCCTGTCACCAGCACCACAATCGCTACGACGAAGAGCGTCCAGCCGACGCGCTTTGCCCAGACGTTCGGTCGGTTGTGAGCATTCTTCGCATGTAGCAGTCCGAAGACGATCACCGGCGCCGTGAACGCGACACCGAGCGCGAGATGCGCCATGAACATCCACAGATAGAAGTAGTTCTCGAGTCGCACGCCACTGCGCCAGCCAGCGAACGTGACCGCTCCGAGATACACGCTGTTCACAACCAGAAGTGCGAACAGCGCGAACACAACCATCAAAACGATCTTGAGTCGGGGACCGACGACGGCAACAAACTTCGCGCGCGGAACAGACGACATATTGGCAGTTTATAGGCCGTCAATAGCCGTCACGCCAGCGAGTCTGAAAACGGCGATGCAATTCCTCGCGCTGCGGATTCGCGCTCTCGCCGCGCCGCGGAAGCGGTCCGAGGGTCTCGCCAGCGCCGGTGAAGAGGTCCATGTCCTTGCACCAGCCGTCGAGTTCAAGGACGTAGCGCCGCGACCAGCCCTTTGGTGGCTGTGAGGCGGGAGCCGCGAAGCGCAGTCGCACCTCTTCCCCAGGTCCGATCACCGCAACCGCGTCATCGACCGCGCCGACTAACTCTTCGCACGGTCCAAACGCCGTGTAGAAGCCGGGCTGGTGCCGCGTCGCCCAGAACGGCAGGCGAGTTGCGTAGTCGTACAAAGGCCGTTTCTGCGGCTGCGGAACGCGCTGCTGGAACCCCGACGCTTCTGCACTCGCCATCAGGAGTGGAAGGGCGTGGCGCACCAGTTCGTGGCAGGGCTCGGTCCACGCCACTTCGAAGGCGTCCCAATACACCTCCTGATTCGTCGACAGCCGGAGCGCGGTCGTTCCCGGCGGCAAGCGATCGAGTGGCAAACTCATCTCGCGCGGCATGCCCGCGGGATAGCCCCACGATGCGAGCACCTTGACCCAAACGCCGTCTGTGCCGCGAGCCCAGAGGTCCGGGGCATCGAACGTCACCCCGGCTTGCCACGCTGCAAAGTTCGTCTGGCAGTACGGATACTCAATCCAACCATGCGCGATGAGTACGGGTGCGCCAGCCAGTTCGTCGAGCGCGGCATCGAATTCAAGTGTGACGGACTGCGGCAAACGCAGGAGTCCGACGAAGCGCGGGTCCACCTCGCCGACGTCCGCCGCGACGCCGTCAACGCTCGCGATCGCTGGCAACACGTTGGCGCCGCTCACGTCGGTCGCGCGGGCGGGCGCGATCGACCGACGAAACGCACGTACCTCGCCGGTTGGCTGCGGATCTGCCAGTCCCATGCGCTCATCGATCGTGAGCGACCAGCCGGGGGGAACGTCGTAGGCAACGAGGCGCGCCGCGTCGAGATAAAGCGCTTCTTCCATGGGCTCGGTAAGTCGCAGTTCGATCGCCCCGTCGCGCGGTGCCGGCGTGATCGATGCAGGAAGCAGCACGCGTTCCCACGGCCGCGGCGGCGCGTACTCCGGCGCCAAGCGACCGTCGGTCCCTTGCTTCACCCCAACCAGATAGCCGAGTCCGCCCACGCCGAGGCAATCAGTCACGAATCGGAACTCCGCACCGTCCCACACAAAGATCACGGGACACGACGAAATCTGCCGCTGTGTCTCGACGATCGCCTGGACACGGTCTCCGGCGACGGCAAGCTCGGTTTGGAGCACCCCATCCGACCATTCGATCGATACGAAGTCGGCGCTCTTGCTGTCCCCCAGTCCGATCGCGATGGGCTGAAGCGACTGACCCGGACCGCTTGTCGCGCGAAACGTGTCGATGAAAGACCACGTCTCGCCGCGTCGGACCGCTAACATCGCACCAATGCCGCTCGCGTTCGAGCGCATCGCTTGGCTCGGGTCGGTGAGACCGCTGAGCGAAAGCGTGAGAAACTGCCCGCGGGTTGCGGTTGGACCGAGTATCGCGAGCCCCTCGTCGCTGAGGACAACCAATGCTGGACCGCGCACTCCGCGCACGATCGGCGTCCACGCCCGCATGCTGGTGCCGACCGGCGGATTTGGCGTTTCGTCGACAAGGTCACGACGCAGCGAGCGGGCCACAAAGCTCTTCGCATTGCGCGCGACCATGCGCGGTTCGCCGCTTCCGTCGACGTCAAGCACTGCGAGTCCGCCGCCCGCAGCCGACAACATGATGCCGGTGGCGATCGGCGCGTCGGCCGTCCAATCTGAATCGCCCTTTGAACGATGCCAGCGGTACGCCTGTCCGTCCTCGGCCACCGTGACAACATCGACCGCGCCGTCGGCGTCGGCGTCCGTCGCAACCGCAGCGTCGATGGACGCAGCGCTCAACGCCGAAGGCTTCTCGGCACGGTAGCGCCACAGCCGATCGTTCAATAACATCTCATGGGGTGGCGCGTCGCGCACCAAGAAGATGTCAGCGTCGCGATCGCGATCGAAATCGGCGATGACGACGCGCCGCGCCGGTCGTCCGTCACCGATCGCACCGGACTCCTTGCCAATCGCGCGAAACGTGCCATCGAGGTTGTTCGAGAGCAGCTCACAAGGACCGTTCGCGTTCACGAGAAAGAGATCGAGGTCGCCGTCGTGATCGAGATCGACTATGGCGCCGTCGACGGTGTCTGTATCACCACCACCAGTCTTGCTCGATGAGGTGATGTCACTCCATCCGCTCTTCTCATTTCGCCAGAGTTGATTCGGTCCGGCGCGGCAGAGGTAACAGTCGGTGCGGCCGTCGTTGTCCACGTCGCCCCAGAGCGCGCAGTGCACGTTCTTCACGAGCGCCAACGGGTGTTGCGCGTCGAGACGGAAGTGATTCAGTTGTTGAGGCACCGCGAGCAGCACCGCGTTTGATCCGTCCGCGAGTGCCTTCGTGATGAAGAGATCCAGTTCGCCGTCTCCATCAATGTCGGCGACCGTCATGTTCGGTGGAGCACCGTCAGCGCGCCAGCGCACGTCTCCCTCGATGATCACCGCTTCGGCTTCAAAAAACGGTGGATTGGGAGTCGCGGCTGGCGCCGAGGGGGACGACGACGCAAGTCGTACTTCCGCCTTCTTCCCCATGCGCGTGTACTTGAATTCAGCGAGGCGCCCGCGCGGGTTGCCGTCGAGGGCGAGGTATGACTTGAGCGCGTCGGCAGCCTCCGCTTCGCGGCCGAGCCGCGCCAGCACCCGCTGTGCGCCGAGATGCGGCGAGCGCAGGTACGAATCGATCTCGGCAGCGCGCCGGTACGCGGGAAGCGCATCATCGAACCGCCCCGCATATTCAAGACACTGCGCCACGTAGTACGCGGCGTACGGATCAGTCGGGTCGCTGCCCGCCACAAACTTGAAGTGCGGAAGCGCCTGCTCTGGATTGCCGAGGAAGAGTTCAACAATTCCTGCGGCGTACTGAGCCCGGACGTCATCCGGCTTCGACGCAATCAACGGTTCGAGTAGCGTTCGCGCACGTTCTTGCGCGCCGTCGCTTGACTGGTTCAGGATCGAGATAGCGAGTGCGAGTTTCGCTTCACGGTCATCGGGATACTTCGCCGCGAGCTCGGTAAAAACCTTCTCGGCTTGTTCGAACTCGAAGGTACCCAAAAGACCTGCGCCGCGGTTGAACAGTGCGATTCGGGCGGAGTCAGTCGACACACGTGGCGAGACGACACGCGGCGGCGCTGGCAGAGCGCGCTTGTCGCAGGCGGCGACAGCGAACGACAAGACGAGCAGCACGGCGACGAGAAGTGCACCCCCTCCACCACTCACTCCGCGAGCGGTCCCCCTCCCCCGAGCAAGGCTCGGGAGAGGATGCAACGCATTTCTCTTCACGCGCATCGCGGGCCAAGGGACGGCTGCTCGTTGATCATCTTTCATCCAAACGCTCCTTCGCACTCGCGATGCGTTGGCGAATCGACTCGATGGAAATTTCGCCCCGCGCTGGCTGGAGCATTGACTTCGCGAGATAGGGAAACATCTCGCTCCGCAGATGCCCCCGCATGTCGTGACCAACGCGCCGCGCCCGCTCTGCTCGTAACGCAGCGAGATCGATCGGTGCAACGACGACTTTCTCGCCGGGTCCCGCGTCGGCCTGCGCTAACACACGACCGTCGTAGTCGACCACCATACTGCCACCCGGCCACGAGAATGGTGGGTAGCCCTCAAGCGTCGCGCCTTGATTGCTCGCGACGACGAACATCGTGTTCTCGACCGCGCGGGCTCGATTGAAGAGCGTCCACCAATCCATGGGCGGCGTCGCGCCCCAAGGGTCCATGTACGCCGACACCCGAATCGCAACTTCGCAGCCGTTGAACGCGATCTGTCGAATCGCTTCGGGGAAGAGCCAGTCGTAACAGATGGCAACACCAAGTTTGCCGATCTCGGTATCGGTGACGGGAAACGGATCTTCGCCGAGTTCCGGCGCGTCGTGCGGACTCGCGTGCACTTCCCAGGGAATCCACGGATTCACCTTGCGGTACAGCGACAACACGCCGCTGGGGCCAATCAACGCGGTGGTGTTGAAGAGTCGGCCAGGTGCCTTCCGGTTGCGCTCGATGAAGGTGCCCGTCTGAATCCAAATGCCGTGCTTCGCGCAGAGCTTGGCATAACGGTCGGTGTGTTCGTTAGGGAGCTCAATCGCGAGATGGCGATCTAACTCCTCGACGGTGAGATAGGTCGGCGCAGCGTGCGCGAACTCGGGGAACGCGAATAGGCGGACGTCGAAAAACGGCTCGTATCCAGCGAGCGTCTGTTCGACCATCGCGATCATGCGCGTCACACGCTCGTGGATCTCATCGCGCGTGCGCGGACAGGCGAAAGAGGTCTGGCACGTAGCCGCGTAGTAGCGGTCAGGCATTGCCGCATGCTACGCCATCAGCTTGCTGCGACCGCGTGCCGATCAGACTTGCGCTTCGTCGATCCACGCTTGCTGAATCGCCTCAAGAATTCGCTCGTTGCACGGATGCCCGACTTCTTCGACAAAGTCGGGAAGAGCGACAACCAGCATCCGCAGCTTCGGAAAGGGAATCGACAGCGGATTCAGCTCTCCATGACGCTCGGCGAGTTCCTCACCGATTCGTGCGACGTCAAGCCAGTGAAAGGGGTCGGCCATGAGGTGAACTCTACAGCGACCATGCTGCAAAGGCACCGCCTGCAACCGCGAAACCCAGCGCCGCGACGAACGAGCCAAACCGCAACCGCGCGAACACAGCGACACGCGCCACCCGCGCACAGCGAGTGTGCGGCCGAACGCCCGCTACGGAGCGCTATGACCAGCTCCGCTACGGAGCGCCCAAAACCGCGCCGTCCGCGCAGAGCGAGTGTGCGGCCGAACGGCCGCTACGGAGCGC